>NZ_JBFRFW010000005.1:0-323688 GCF_052115025.1 Bradyrhizobium sp. 2TAF24
ACGGCGTCGACGGCGTCGGTGACCGTCAATTCCGGCGGCACGCTGATGGGCCGCGGCATCATCGATCCGCCCTTCGTCACCATCAACAGCGGCGCCACCTTCGCGCCGGGGGGCGGTACGCCCGGCAGCTCGACCGGCATCGTCGGCGATCTCGCCCTCCAGTCCGGCGCGACCTATCTCGTCCAGGTCAATCCGGCGACGGCGTCCTTGGCCAACGTCACCGGCGCGGCGACGCTCGGCGGCGCCACCGTCAACGCCGTGTTCGCGAACGGCGGCTACATCAGCAAGACCTACACCATCCTGACCACCACCCGCGGCGTCTCCGGCACGTTCGCCGCGAACGTCGCCAACACCAACCTGCCGGCGAACTTCCACACCGGCCTGCGCTACGATGCCAACAACGCCTATCTCGATCTGGCGCTGAACTACACGCCGCCGCCGMCGCCGACCGCGCCCGGCTTTGGTAGCGGCCTGCCGCGCAAYCAGCAGGCGGTGGCCAATGCGCTGATCAATTCCTTCAACGCCAATGGCGGCATYCCGCTGGTCTATGGTGCGTTGACGCAAGGTGGCCTGACCCAGGCATCCGGCGAGCTCGGCGCCTCGTCGCAGCAGACGACCTTCAGCGCCATGGGCCAGTTCATGGGCATGCTCAGCGGGCCCGCGGGCGGCTGTGGCTTCCAGGTGCAGAGCGGCGACGACTGCTTCAACGGCGCGTCCGGCTCCGGCGTGCTCGGCTATGCCGACGAGCGCTCCGCGCGCAAGCGCGCGGGCGATGCCTTCGCGATGTTCACCAAGGCGCCGGCAGCCGGCATCGCCGATCCGCGCTGGAGCACCTGGGTGATGGGCTTCGGCGGTTCGCAGACCGCCGACGGCAATGCCATGACCGGCTCCAACACCGCGACCAGCAGCATCTACGGGACAGCGCTCGGCGCCGACTATCGCCTCGCCCCCGGCACCATCGTCGGCTTCGCCCTGGCCGGCGGCGGCACCAACTTCAGCATCGCCAATGGCGGCAGCGGGCGGTCGGATCTGTTCCAGGCCGGCGCCTATCTCCGCCACACCATCGGCGCCGCCTATCTCTCCGCGGCCGTCGGCTATGGCTGGCAGAACATCACCACCGACCGYACGGTGACGGCGGCGGGCCTCGACCGGCTGCGCGCCAGCTTCGATGCCAATGCCTGGAGCGGCCGCATCGAGAGCGGCTACCGCCTGGTCGCGCCGTCGATCGGCGGCATCGGTGGCTTCGGCGTCACGCCCTATGCGGCGGTGCAGGTCACGGCGTTCGACCTGCCGGCCTATGCCGAGCAGGCCGTCGCCGGAACCTCGACCTTCGCGCTCWACTACGCGTCGCGGAGCATCACCGACACGCGCAGCGAGCTCGGCCTGCGCACCGACAAGTCGTTCGCCGTGCAGGACGGCATCCTGACGCTGCGCAGCCGCTTCGCCTGGGCGCATGACTACAATCCCAACCGTTCGGTTGCGGCGACCTTCCAGGCGCTGCCGGGCRCGAGCTTCGTCGTCAACGGCGCGGCGCAGGCCGCCGATGCCGCACTGACGACCGCGTCGGCTGAAATGAAGTGGCGCAACGGCTGGTCGGCTGCCGCGACCTTCGAGGGCGAGTTCTCCAATGTCTCGCGCTCATATGGTGGCCGGGGCGTCGTTCGCTACAGCTGGTAACGAGTGTCGCCCGGCCATCCATGTCTTCCGTGTTGAAACGTCTTCCGTGCTGAAACGCTGTCAAGACATGGCTGCCCGGCACAAGGCCACGGCTGTCCGGTCCATTTTCGCAGTTCGCCGCACCAACGGGTGATTGCCGGACTTGATCCGGCAATCCAGCTTCCTCGCAGCATCACGTGAGTCCTTGAAGCTGGATCACCGGGTCCCGGCGCGAACCCGCAATCTCCATTGCTCATCCTGCTGCGTCGTCGAGAGGCCGGATCAGCGCTTCGCGGCGCCTGGCATGACGACGAGACGCATCCCCGCCCCCTGCCGGATCTTGTGCCGCACATCGGATCTCTCCGATCGGCGGAGGCGCCGCAATCATGACGAATTGAATCAAAAGCATCGTATTTTCTCAACTTTTTTTTAATGAAACTTTCGCGCGACAAGATGAACGCGAGACTAAGCAGGTGCGGACGCCTCGCGTGGCTGACAATGTAGGTCCGCACACTCCAATCACGTGCGCGTCAGCATGCGGCAGGGACAGTCGGCGCCGCGAACATGAGTCTTCAGGGGCAATTTCATGACGGCGAAGAAGAAGCGCGGGCAACGGGCAGCGGCGAATGAGGCTGCTGCGGACAAGCACGATCCGGCCAACACCTTCTCATTGCCCGCGCAGGCCGCCGCCGTCGATCAGTGGGCCAACATCTTCCATATCCAGACCAACCCGCTGGGCGTGCGCTTGTGGTTCGGCACCACGCGGGGCGATGCGAGCGACGCGGCCGACATCCGCGCCGCCGTGTTCCTGCCCGGCGACATCGGCCGCCTGTTCCTCGCCCACGCCCGCGCGCTGGCGGAAACGCATAAGCCCAGGCCGGACGCGATGCCGGGCAAGCGCAACCTCAACTGAGGCTGGCCAGCCGGCCGTCAGCGAAGCCGCGATCGGCCGCAACCAGGGCTCTCCTATTTGCATCCGGCACCGGATCCTTCGGCGTCGGCGTCGCCATCCGATCCGGAACCACAAGTGATGCCAATGTGAGAACCGGGACACTACGACGCTGCCCCGGCCAGCCTGCCGGCGCGGGAGAGCAGCAGTTTCAGCACCGGAGAAGCGTTCGCCTTGTGATGGGCGATGACCAGGTCAACGGTGGGCACGTCCCCGTGCACCGGACGGGTGGTGATCGATTCCGGCAGATACCGCGCGGTGTAGGCCGGCAGCATCATGACGGCGCGTGTCGATGTGATCATGGAAATGGCATGGACGACGTTGTGCACTTCATGGTCCGGCTTGAGATCGATGCCGGCGCGGCTGAAATAGTCCAGTACGACGCGGCGCACCGCGGGGGCGGACCTCGACGGAAGATAGAAGGTTTCGTTCACGACTTCGTTCGCGGCGACGGTGGCCTGTGAAGCCAGGCGATGGTCGCTCGGAAACACGAAAACCAACGGGTCCGTCCGCACGCGCCGATAGGCGAGGTCTGCCGCGTTGTCTTCCTGCCGCATGAACGCCGCATCGAGCCTGCGTCTCATCAGCGCCCTGGCCAGCACGGGGGAATAATCGCTCGACAGGCGCAGCTCGATGCCGGGAAACGCGTCGCGCAGGACGCGGTCGACTTCAGGTAGCAGGCCGATTTCCGCGCCGGAGATGAAGCCGAGGGCAAACGTCGGTCGTGCCGGCCTCGCGGCGCGCAGGGCTGCTTCCTTGGCGGCCTCGGCCTGCAGCAATGCCATGCGTGCATGGTCGAGAAACGCCTTGCCGGCCGATGTCAGCTCGACGCCATGGGCACCGCGAGTCATCAGCTGAACGCCGACTTCCTGTTCGAGGTCCCGGATCTGCCGGCTCAGCGATGGCTGCGAGGTGTGGAGCTTCTGCTCGGCGGCAACGGTGAGGCTGCCGGCATCGGCGACGGCGATGAAATAGCGCAGATGCCGTAGCTCCATCATAATCACCCATATCCCGGAAGCATGGGGCCAGCTTACAAAGTCTTTTTCAGGCGAGCCAGCGCTCTCTAGAAATGCTGCCGACGGGGTCTGCCTTGCAGGCAGGGCCTATCGCGGCGTGGCCCGTCTGGTCCGTACCCCCGGGCTGGCGCGGCGGCAGCCGCTGGAGCGTGCGCGGGGGGAGCGGCATGAGAACAGCATTCGTGGTTCTCCTGGTTATCGCGGGGCTTGGCGGGGCCGCGGCGCAGTCCCCCGGCAATCAAGCGAGGTCAGGTGGCATGGCAGCAGATGCAACGGCAATCAAGCAGGCGATGCAGGGAGACTGGGTGAGCATTGCCCCGGAGATCCGGCCAAGCGCGAGCAAGAACCCGGACGGCTCGCTCAAGCCGTTCTATCTCACGCGCGCGTTCAGGTATCATCCGTCGGATCGCTTCGAGCTCGAGATCGTCAACTCGGCCGATCCCTACGGGGCCGTGCCGCTCGCGCGCATCAGGATCGGCGGGCACATGTTCTGGCAGGGCCCCCATCCGGTCGCTCCAGGCGCCCAGAAGGTCGATTTCGTCGCCGATGAAGCCTATGAGGTCACGCCTCTCGCGCAGGGGTTCGCCGATGTCCTCAACAAGGTCGCGTCGGCTGGCTACGCGCCATGGGCCGTCAATGCGCCCCAGAGCATTTTCGGCAAGACGTTTGTCCCCTTCGGTCTCAAGGAGGGAACGAACTTCATGGAATACGACCTCGTCTATCTCAGGGGCGAGCTGTTGTTCTGGGGCGCGCGCAATGTCGACGGCCGCGGCTTCGACACCGAGCAAAACCGCCCGACCAACCTGCAGATCCCGCTGGTCCGGAAGTAGCCGTCGTCTTCGCGGCTGCGCTTGATGTGCACCCTCTCTGCTTGTTGTCGTCGCCGGCACGGAGGCCTGTCGCGCAGCCCGGTTGTTGCGGACCGGTTGCGCAGCACGGCGTGAATGGCCGGGACAAGCCGCGGCTGATCGGTCGGCGGTCTGTCGTCAGCGCTTGTTGGTCTTGGTCTTGGTCTTGGCGTTGGCCTTGCCGGAGCGCGGCAAACCGTCTGTCGCCGTTGCGCCGGGCGTTCTGGCGCGCGCGAGAACCGGTGTTCCCGACAGCAACGACTTTCGTTTCTCGCGCAGCAGGTCGACGAAGGCACGAAGTCCCGCGGTCATGTGGCGGTGAGGGGGATAATAAAGCCGCAGCCCCGGGAATGGCGGCGTCCAGTCTTCCAGCACGGCCTTCAGCGCTCCGGAAGCCAGATGCCCGGCCACCCAGAAGTCGCTGAGGAAGGCGAGGCCGACACCCTCGAGCGCGGCGTCGACCATCAGCAGGTCGTTGTCCAGCGTCAGCCGGCCCGGCACATCCAGCGACATCTCCTCGCCACGTTTTTCGAACTCCCAGCGATAGAGCTTGCCGCCGGGCAGCCGCCGGCGGATGCAGGCATGGGCGAGCAGGTCCGCGGGGGATCGCAGCGCGGGCGCGTGGTCGAGATAGGCGGGTGCGCCGACCACGATGAAACGCGAATCCGGGCCGCAGGGCACCGCGACCATGTCCTGCGGAACGGCCTCCGCCAGGCGAACGCCGGCATCGAAGCCCTCCGCGACGATATCGATGGGGCGGCCCTCGATCACCAGTTCGACATTCATGTCGGGATAGCGCCTGAGATAGGCCGCGACCACCGGGCGCAGGATCTGGTGCGCGGCGCGCTCTTTCAGATTGATCCGGAGCGTTCCCGTCGGGGTATCCCGAAACGCGTTGACGTCCTCCATGGCGCCGGCGATTTCCTGCAGCGCCGGCCTGACCCGCGCCAGGAAGCGCTCGCCGGCTTCCGACAAGGCGACACTGCGGGTGGTGCGATTGATGAGACGGACGCCGAGCCGCGCCTCCAGTCCCGCGATCGCGTGGCTGAGCGCCGACGGCGAAATGCCGAGCTCGGCCGCGGCGGCGCGAAAGCTGCGATGCGCCGAAATCGCCCCCACGGCGTTCAGCTCGAACAGGCCGGTCTCCAGCATTGTGCAATTTCCTTCATCAGATCATTTAATTTTATCCTGATTGTTGCATCAATCAACCGCCCTATCTTGAGCCGGCAATCGATCAGGAAAGGAGCCTGCCATGACAACAACATCGGCCAAGACATTTCTCATCACCGGCGTGTCGTCCGGATTCGGCCGCGCGCTGGCGGAGGCGGCGCTGCGTGACGGCCATGTCGTCGCCGGAACCGTGCGCAAGGCGAGCGACGGGGAGGCGTTCGAAGCGTTGGGGTCGAACGCGCATGCGGTGATCCTCGATGTCACCGACACGGCGCGGATCGCGCCCGCGGTGGCCGCGATCGAGGCCCGCGTCGGCGCGATCGACGTGCTCGTCAACAACGCCGGCTACGGCCATGAAGGCATTCTCGAGGAATCGTCGATCGACGACCTGCGGCGCCAGTTCGAGGTCAATGTGTTCGGCGCCGTGGCGATGATCCAGGCGGTGCTGCCCGCGATGCGCAGGCGGCGCAGCGGGCATATCCTCAACATCACCTCGATGGGCGGCATCGCCACGTTTCCGGGCCTCAGCTACTACCATGGCAGCAAGTTCGCGCTGGAGGGGATTTCGGAGACGCTCGGCAAGGAGGTCAGGGATCTCGGCATCAAGGTGACCGCGATCGAGCCGGGTGGTTTCCGCACGGACTGGGCAGGACGTTCGATGGTGCGGGCGGAACGATCGATCGCGGATTACGACGCGATCTTCGAGCCGATCCGCAAGCGCCGCATCGAATTCAGCGGCCGGCAGGTCGGCGATCCGGCCAAGGCCGCGCAGGCGATGCTCAAAGTCGCGATGTCGGACCATCCGCCGGCGCATCTGCTGCTCGGCAGCGACGCCGTGCGGTATGTCGAGGACAAGATCAAGTCGCTGCAGGCCGACTTCGACGCCTGGAGGGACGTCTCGCTCACCACCGACGCGACGTGACTCTGACGCGCTGCGCGTTTCTGCGTTGACGGCGCTCCTCCGGTCTGCTCAAACCGCATCGTCGAAAATGGCTGGCTTGGTCTGGGTAGGCCCAAGCCCTTCCTCCTTCCGGGGAGAAGCTCTGTTCGCGTGCGCGGCACGCGAACCCCCGACAGTCCCGCGCCGCGTGCGCATTCCTGGGTCTGTCCGGTGGCCACACCGACCTCGCTGCTCCGGCGGACCCCGACCGAAGGAGCCGTTCGAATGTCCCCCGATCTGTCGAGGCCTGTTCTCGTCACCCTTGCCAACGGCGTCCAGGGCGGCGCCGTCGTGCGCGCGGCGCTGGCCCGCGGCCTCAAGGTTCGCGCGCTGGTGCGCGACCGCGCCAAGGCGCAGCCGCTGGCCACGCTCGGTGCCGAGATTGTCGTCGGCGACCTCGGCGATGCCGCATCGCTGGCGGCGGCAAGCCGCGGCGCCGGGGCGCTGGTGTTGCAGGTGCCGATCGGGCCGCTCGACGCGATGCGCGCGCAGGCCGTGCATGCGCTCGCTGCCGCCAGGGCCGGCGGTGTGTCCGCGCTCATTCTCAAGCTCGCCAGCGCCAGCCGGCCGGCGCCGTGCGAGGAGCCGAGTTTCGTCGCCAGCGCGGCGGTCGAGCGGGAGGTGCGCCATGCGGGCCTGCCATTCGCGGTGGTGCGGCCGACGATGTATCTGGACAACCTTCTGAAGCCCTCCGCGCTGGCTGAGATCGCGACCGCGGGCGTGTTCGCGCCGCCGATCGCCGTCCGCCAGCGCATCGCCTGGACCAGTGCGGCGGACTGTGCCGCGGCGGCGGTGACGCTGCTCATGCGCGGCGCGTTCGGCGGCGATCATCGCATCGCCGGGCCGGAGAGCGTCACAGGGGACGAACTGGCCGCGCGCATCTCCGAAGGGCTCGGCAGGCGGATGGTGTATCGGGCGCAGCCGCTCGACGACTTCGAACGTGACGTCGATGCGGCTATGGGCCTAGGCACGGGGCGCCGCGTCGTGTCCAAATTCCGCTTCTTCGCGTCCCATCCGGCGGAGGCCGATGCCATCCTCGCCGGCGCCTTCGCGCCGCAGCCGGGGCTCGGCGATTTTCAGCCACAGGGGATCGCCGACTGGGCGCGGAGACATCTGCGGCCGGCGGTGGAGGCGATGGCGTCGGTGCCGAGCTGAAGGCGGGCGAGCGCCGCGCCGCCCTCACAGCTCCATGCCGACCACGACATGCAGCAGGCAGCCCGCCGTGCTGACCCCGGTCTGGTGCACGGTGCCGGCGTGCGCGAGATGGAAGTCGCCGGCCCGCAGCACGAGGTCGCCGAACTGCAGGTCGCCCTCGATCACCAGGCATTCCTCATCGATGTCGTGGGGGTGCGAGCGGTAGATCGCGCCCGGCTGCATCCGGATCAGCAGGGTCTGGCGCTGCAGCTGGTCGTCGACATTGAGCACGCGGTAGGTGATGCCGTCGGCATAGGCCAGCCATTCGGCTGCGGCGGCGCGCTTGGTCAGCGTGCCGGGCAGGGTCATGCCATCGTCGTCGATGCGGGCGAGAATCTGCTCGAATGTGCCGGGCGGCACAGCCTCGTCCGCGGCGTCGTCCAGCGGGGCAAGGCGCGCCTGCCAGCTGTCGACCTCGGCGCGCAGCGCCGGGTCGGCGGCGAGCTGCCGTTCGAACGCCTGGCGCTGGTCGCCGCGCAGCAGGCCCAGCGCATACTCCGCCGCCTGGGTGGCTTCAGGCTTCACTGGCTCAGGCATATCCGCAGTTGTCCGATCGCACGATGGATCCAGGTCTTCACTGTTCCCAGAGGTACGGCCGCCACGGCCGAAAGTTCTTCATAGCTCAGGCCGTAATGATAGGCCATTACGACGCAGCGGCGATGTTCCTCCTTCAGGCCGCCGAGGCAGCGCTGCAGGTCGCGCCCGAGCGCCGGATCGCCGGGCGCGGACAGCCGCCCGACCATGGCGGCGACATCCTCGTCGCTCAGCGACAGCGCCGCCGCCGGCCGCTCCGCCAGGCGGTTCAGCACCACGCTGCGCGCCACCGCCCGCATCCAGCCGAGCGCGTCGCCGCGCCCGCGGTCGAACTGCGGCGACTTCTCCCAGATCCGCACCATGACGTCCTGCAGGGCGTCCCGCGCGGCTTCGGTATCGCGCATCAAGCGCTTGCAAATGCTGAACAATCGCGGAGCGGCGACATGATAGAGGTCGCGGAACGCGACGCGGTCGCCGGTGGCGACCTGTTCCAGGATGGCTGTGAGTTCGTCGTCGATCACCGTCAGCCCCGTCCCGACAGGTTCCGTCACTCTTCGGTATAGGGGGGCTAAAAATACGGATCAACTCGAAAAGGTTTCGCGCGCCCGGGCATTGTCCCGCCGCGGCAAAAAATCGGCGGGCGCTGAAACAATCCGGTCCGCTCCCCTGTATTCGCTGACAGAGGGGCTTCCGGCCGTCGCCGGGAGGAACATGACCGGGGGAATGCCATGCCTGCCAGCGGTGCCGATCCTGCGAGCCACGGCCTCGCCGATATCGTCATTGCCGTTGCCGCCGGCGACCGCGCGGCTTTCGCTCGCCTCTATGGCCTCACCAACCGCAAGCTCTGGGCGGTCGCGACACGTATCCTGCGCGATCGCACGGCAGCTGAGGATGTCGTGCAGGAAGCCTATGTGCGCATCTGGCGCAGCGCCGCGGCGTTCGATCCGGCGCGGGCCTCGCCGATCACCTGGATGTCGACCATCGTGCGCCACTGCGCCATCGACGTGCTGCGCAAGCAGCAGCTCGAGCCGGTGACGGGCGATGACGACGGCGCCAGCCTGCAGGTCGCGGCCGAGGACGTCGATCCGGCCGGCGAGCTCGACCGCGCGCGCCGGCGCGCCATCGCCTATGCCGCGATCCGGCGGATGGATCCGGCGCAGCGCCGTTTGATGCTGCAGGCCTATCTGCGTGCGGAAAGCCGCGAGAGCCTCGCCCGCGGCCACGGCCTGCCGACCGGCACGGTCAAGACCCATCTGCGGCGCTCGCTGCTCGCCTTGCGCCACACCATCCAGTGCGAGGAGGCGCGCGGCCGGAGCCGCGGCGGCGCGCGCAACGATCTCAGGGAGAACCGCAGCCCAGCCATCGCCACCCGCCACCGTCATGCGCGCGCCTGACCACGGCTGTCCGGAGCGGCTGTCAGGTGCTGGCTCGTGCGCTTCAGCCGAAGCGGCACCATGCCGGCAGCGTTTCGGGCGGCAGCATGCTGACGATGCCGAGCGTGAGGACCGCAAGCCCCATCGCCGTCTGCAGGCGCGGCGTGCGCGCCCGCGCCCGCAGCCATGGCAGGCCGAGGCCGGCGCCCATCACCGGTACCAAGGTGCCAAGCCCGAAGCCGAGCATCACCAGCGCGCCATGCAGCGCGCTGCCCGCCAGCATGGCGTAGAACAGCGCCGCATAGACCATGGCGCAGGGAAAGAAGCCCCACACGCAGCCGGCGGCGAACAGGCCGGCGCGGTGGGCCGGCAGGCGCGTCGAGAGGCGGCCGATCGTGCGGCTGATCACGGCGCCGAGCCGCAGCAATGGATCGGGCAGCGGCAGCGCGCCGAGCAGCGACAGTCCGATCAGCCCCAGCGAGACCGCCGCAGCCCAGCGCAGCGCGACATGGGCGAGGGTGCGGTCGAGCGCGCCGAACATCTGTGTGCCGAGCGCGCCGACCAGGGCTCCCGCCAGCACATAGCCACTGATCCGCCCGGCATTGATCAGCAGCGTCGGCCCGACAAGCCGGCGCAGCGACGGCCCGCCGGGCGCCGCAAGGCTGAGGCTCGCGGCGATGCCGCCGCACATGCCGAGGCAATGCAGGCTCGACGCGAGGCCGAGCAGCAGGCCGGCGACGAGAACAGGCTGGTCGACGTCGAACACCACAGCAATTGTCTCCGGGCGCGTGTTGTTCCCCTTCGCAGGTTCGCGCCGAACCCGCCGGAAACACCACGAACGTGCAATGTGCGACACTGGCCCAGGCGCGCCACGCCCGCCTTGCGCTGCATCAAGGCGGCCTTCGCGCGAAGCGGGCCTGGCGCTTATCCACGAACTCCCCGCTTGACGTGATTGCGTCGTGACGGCTTGTCGATCAGTCTTGCGAGAATTGGCCTGCTGTGAGGGATCTGGCGAATGCATGTGCTGACGTCGGAACGCGGTATCGGACGGCCGGTGAGGAGCGTCGTGCGCCAGAGCCCCGTCTACAGCCGTCCGCTGGCGCTGCACGTCTGCCGTCTGCTGCGCGCCGGACAGTCGCTGCGCACGATCTGCGCGGCGCCGGGCATGCCGGGGGCGCGTACGGTACGCGATTGGGTGGCGCAGGACCGCGACGGCTTTGCGGCGCGTTACCGCCGTGTCAGCAAACGCAAGGGGCCGGTGAGCCGTTACAGCGAGCGGATCGCGGCGCAAATCTGCGCCGAACTCGCCGCCGGCCGGCCGCTGCGCGACATCTGCCGGGCCAAGGGCATGCCGCGCCACACCACCGTGCTGCGCTGGGCGTGGGCCGATCATCATTGCTTCGCTGCGCGCTATGACGCCGCCCGCGCGCTCGGCTACCAGCGCCTGTTCGACGACATCCTGGAGATCGCCGACGACAGCCGCGACGACTGGCGGCCGGGGCCCGCCGGCAGCGTGGTGCATGATCCCGGCGCGATCACGCGCGCCGAGCTGAAGATCGCCCGCCGCCGCCATCGCCTCGCCGCGGCGCTGCCGAAGCGCGAGGTCGGGGATCCGTCGTGCTCACCCGCGATGCCGCCGCGCGACCCGTTGGACGCGGTGATGGACGAGATCGGGCGGCGCTCTGCCGGCCTCGGCGATGACTGACGGCCGATGGCACTGGCGTGTCGGCGCTGCCCGAAACCTCTGTCGGGCGCGATGGTCCTATCGCGCCACGCCACCCGGCAGTTGCTTCACCATTTCGCATTGAGCGTCGCGCCCGGTCTGCTTTTCCCGGCTGTCGAACAGCTCCATGCCCTGGCGCATCAACTCCTTCACGCGATCCTCGCCCAGGAGCGGCATGCATTTGCGGACGTCCTCGACCCAGTTGCTGGTGTCATGGCGGAAGTTGCACTGAAGCTGCGCCCGGCCGATCACGCCATAAACCGTGACGATCCGCTCGCAGCTTTCGGCTCGGCTGTCGGCAAGGGCGACGCCCATGAAGGTCTCGGTCTGCTCGCGAGCCCTGAGCGTGGCCGAGAGCTTGCGTCCGTCGCGCAGGATCGCGCGGCAGCTCAACTCGACATTGCCCCCTGCCTTGCGCGCGAACGCGCACTGGCCGTCTGCCTCCACACGCTGCTGGTTGATATAGGCGCCGTCGAGCCACAGCACGCTTGCGTCCTGTCCCGTGGTCTCGAGCTTCTGCCCGGCGAAGCCGACGGTGGCGATGTCTTTGGCCACGAAGTTGACGAGGTGGCGGCCATTGCCGAGGCGGCTGTAGACGGCTCCTTTCGGGCAGCCGATGTCGGCCTCGTTGAGAACGACCTTGCATGGTCCAGCCTGCATGGCGATGACAGCGTCGCCAACTTGCGTTTGCGCGACGGCTGGCGCTGCGAGGCCGCAGGCAAGGACGAGCGCGATCCAAATGCGTGACGACGAAATCATAAGCATTCCCCTGAAAATATCGGACCAATGCTCAGCTCTGTAGGGTAACTCGTCCGATAAATCGATAACGGCTTGTTGAAAGTGATCGGACGAGCGAGGCCGAGTGGTGTCTGAAGGTATTGGAGGCGGGGCCATCGAACCGATACACGGGGATGGACCCCAAAGATCGGGGCGCCGTGATTTTGCGGCACGGACAGGGGGCAGAGAATGCAGGCGGTGACCCGGCGATGGCGATTTTGGCCGCGGCTTATTGCTGTCATCGGTGCCGGCTTCGTGATCTCCTCCGCCATCACCGCGACGTTCGCGCCCTGGGCGTTCTTTCTCGGCGGCCGCTTTCACTGGCTGCCGACGTGGCAGGGCATCGGCGTCGTGGAGGCGCCCGGGCATGGCCGCTTCGGCTTACGCGTGCGGCTCTATCCCAGTCCGCGTGGCACCGGCTTCGGCGGCACCTATGTGCGGGGCGTTGCCGAGCTGTGCACGCCGGCGGGTGAGAGCTTTGCGCTCAACCTGCAGGGTGGCACAGGCGAAACCGTCGGCGCCGACATGAACGGCCATGCGCTGTCGTTCTCTCTCGCCAATCGGCCTGTCGGGTGGTGGATCCAGGGGAGCTACGAGACCTGGCGGCCGCGGCTGTTGTTGCGCGGACGCTGGACCAATCCCGACCTGCTGCTCGACGACGACGGCACGCTGGCGCGCGAGTTCGCGGCCGACGGTCGGCTGAATGCGCATCCCGGCGCGGTGGGCCCAGTCGCGCATGGCGCGTTGCGCGAAGGCACGAGCGACGATTTTGCCGCGCTCTGCCGGCAGTTGTGAACGCGCCGTGCCAGCGTAAAGATTCATCGTCAATACAGGTGCCACGCACCTACCACCCTTAACCATGGCGCGCGCGCTAAGCCTGCGCCATGTGGAGATGGCGGGCCATGTGGCTTCTGGTTGCGATCGCCCTCGTGGTGGGCGCGCTGTTCGTGCTGAGCGTGCGGGCGTGGATCTCGATCCTGAGCCAGGAGACCGATCGCCGCGCCTGCCCCGCCTGCAAGGCGCGCATGATGGTGACAACGCTGCCGGACGCACATGGGCTGAGCTATCAGTGCACGCGCTGCGGGCGGGTGCTGCCGTTCGTGCAGGGGCGCCGCGATGCTCTGCCGCCGTCGGGATGACGCGCGCCGCCGCGGCAACGTTTCAGGGCGGGCCGGGTGCCTGCGCGGCGATCGACCCACGTTGCGGGTCGGTTGCGGTGCGGCGGAGAATCTGCTTCTGCATCAGGCGCATATGAGGCGTGCATTGCGGCGGGACGCGGTTTGACAGCCGCCAGTCGAGCGCCGAAAATCGCAGTCTCGTGTCTTCGGCTTCGCCGCGCGCGCGGAACCTGCGGACGACGGCCGTTCGCGTTCTGCCACTGCGTCTGCCGCGGCGAGCCCAACACCAACGGCATCAGGACGATCCCATGAACAGGCCCCTCACGCTGCCGCCCGCCAAGGGCGTCTTCATCAACAACAAATGGCAGCCGTCGCAGGCCGGCAAGACCGTGCCGCTGCTGGCGCCGGCCACCGGCCAGGTGATCACCACGCTCGCCGCCGGTGATGCCGCCGATATCGACCGCGCGGTGGCTGCGGCGCGCCATGCGCTGGAGGAGGGGGCCTGGGGCCGTCTCACCGCCATCGAGCGCGGCCGGCTGCTGCTGCGTCTCGCCCGCCTGATCGAGGATCATGCCGACGAGCTGACGCTGCTGGAGGCCACCGACACCGGCAAGCCGATGAAGCAGGCCCGCGCCGATGCGGTGGCGCTGGCGCGCTACTTCGAATATTACGGCGCCGCCGCCGACAAGGTGCATGGCGACACCATTCCCTTCCTCGACGGCTACCTGGTTTCAACGCTGTACGAGCCGCTCGGTGTCGTCGGCCACATCATTCCCTGGAACTATCCGGGACAGATCTTCGGCCGCACCGTCGGCGCATCGCTCGCCATGGGCAACGCCTCGGTGGTGAAGCCGGCGGAAGAGGCCTGTCTCGTGGTGCTGCGCGTCGCCGAGCTCGCCGTCGAAGCCGGCTTCCCCGAGGGCGCGCTCAATGTCGTGCCGGGCCTCGGCGAGGTGGCGGGCGCGGCGCTGTCGGCGCATCGCGGCATCGACTTTATCTCGTTCACAGGCAGCCCCGAGGTCGGGACCCTGGTGCAGACCGCGGCGGCGAGGAACCACATCGGCTGCACGCTCGAGCTCGGCGGCAAGTCGCCGCAGATCGTGTTCGCGGATGCCGACCTCGACGCGGCGCTGGCGTCCGTCACCGTCGCGATCATCCAGAACGCCGGCCAGACCTGCTCAGCGGGCTCGCGCGTGCTGGTCGAGCGCTCGATCTGGGATCGCGTGCTCGCCGACCTGAAAGTTCGGTTCGAGAAGCTGAGGGCCGGCACGCCGGAGATGGACCTCGACCTCGGCCCGGTGGTCAGCGCCGGCCAGAAGACGCGCATCGCGGCGATGCTGGCGCGCGCCGAAGCCGCTGGCGCGACCGTGGTGGCGCGCGGCGCCATCGCCGATGGCGCGCCGGCCGAGGGCTTCTATGTGCCGCCGGCACTCTATTCCCATGTCGATCCGAAGTCGGAGCTCGGCCAGCTCGAAGTGTTCGGCCCGGTGCTCGCGGCGATGCCGTTCGACGACGAGGCCGATGCCATTCGTCTTGCCAACGGCACCGACTATGGCCTCGTCGCCGGCGTCTGGTCGAAGGACGGCTCGCGCGCGCTGCGCGTGGCGCGAAAAGTTCGTGTCGGCCAGATGTTCGTCAACGGCTATGGCGCCGGCGGCGGCATCGAGCTGCCGTTCGGCGGCATGAAGAAGTCCGGCCACGGCCGCGAGAAGGGCTTTGAGGCGCTCTACGAGTTCGCCGCGATGAAGACCCTGGTGGTCAAGCACGGCTGACGTTTTCAAATCCCGTCACGCCTGCGGCAAGCCCGGCGGGGACGACACACAGGCTCATCAGTTCAACAAGGACCAGCAACATGCGACTGCAAGGTAAATCCGCCATCGTCACCGGAGGCGCGTCGGGCTTCGGCGAGGAGATCGTCCATGCCTTCGTGCGCGAGGGCGCGGGCGTGGTGATCCTCGATCTCAATGGCGAGGGCGCGGCCAAGGTGGCGGCGGCGGCCGGCAAGGGCGCGGTCGCGGTTGGCGGCGACGTCACCAGGAAGGCGGATATCGAGCGCGCGGTGCAGCAGGCGGTGTCGTCGTTCGGCAAGCTCGACATCGTCGTCAACAACGCCGGCTGGACTTTCCGCAACAAACCGTTGCTCGAGGTCACCGAAGATGAGTTCGACAAGGTGTTCGCCATCAACGTCAAGTCGATCTACCTGATGACCAACGCCGCCGTGCCGGTGATGAGGCAGCAAAAGTCCGGCCGCATCATCAACATCGGCTCGACCGCCGGCGTGCGGCCGCGGCCGGGGCTGACCTGGTACAACGCCACCAAGGGCGCGGTGAACCTGCTGTCGAAGTCGATGGCCCTCGACCTCGCGCCGGACAATATCCGCGTCAACTGCATCGCGCCGGTGATCGGCGCCACCGCGCTGCTGGAATCGTTCATGGGCGTGCCGGACACGCCGGAGAACCGCGCCAAGTTCGTCTCGACCATTCCGCTGGGACGGATGTCCAAGCCGTCCGACATCGCCAGCGCCTGTGTGTACCTGGCGAGCGACGAGGCCGAATTCCTCACCGGCGTGGTGCTGCCGGTCGACGGTGGCCGCACGATCTGACCGTGTCAGGATGACGGGGCGGTCCGCGGACCGCTCCGTCTCACACGGCGCCTCCGGTTAGATGGCTGTCACAATTCCGATATAAAAGCAGGGCTCGCGCCCTGCCGATCCGATCCCGCGGTTCGAGAAACGGTCGGCAGGCTTCTTCATCACGCAAGCGGGCTGATCGGTCGTGGCTCTTCGCGGGCGGGTCGGCTGAACCAGAGCAATGACGGCACTCGTAACCTCCGCCGGTGCGGCCGCGCCGGGCGCATACTTTATTATAAAGAATCTGCGACGCCGTCCGGCCATCGTCATGGCGCTGGCCGCGCTGGCGGCCGTTGGTCTGTGTGCCGCCGCCGCGGCGGAGCGTCAGACGGTCGATGCCGACGCGCCGATCGAATTCCATATCCCGGCGCAGCCGCTGGCGAGCGCGCTGCAGGCCTATGGCGAGCGCACCGGCGTGCAGGTGCTCTATGAGAGCACCTCTGCCTCCGGCCGCCGCTCGATCGCCGTCGAGGGCGCCTACACCCCGGCCGACGCGCTCAACCTGATGATTACCGGCAGCGACCTCAGGGTCCGCTACATCCGCCCGGACGCCATCACGCTGGCGCCGCCGCCGGCTGCCGCCAACGAGCCGCCGGCGAGCCCGTTCGGCGTGGCTACAACGGCCGAGCTCTCCCTCGGCACGCTTCGGATACGGGCGGGTGAATCCAGCGACGATTCGACACGCTTCCATGACTACAGCGAGAGCATCCAGAGCGACATCCAGAAGGCGCTGCAGAAGAACAGCCGCACCCGCGCCGGCAGCTATCGCGCCGTGCTCGACCTGTGGATCGATCCGTCGCACGTGATCCAGCGCACCGAGTTGTTCCGCTCGACCGGCGATCCCGACCGCGACGCGGCGGTCGCGTCTGCGCTGCGCGGCCTGGTCATCAGCCGCCCGGCGCCCTCGAACACGCCGCAGCCGATTCGGGTCGTCATCGTGGTGAGATCGCTGCAATGAACGACGTGCGCGATCCTTCGGCGGCGCAAGGTCCGTTGACCACCGCGTTCAAGCCGGACGATCCCAGTGCGTGGTCGTCGGGCGAGGTGGCGCGGCTGGTGCTGGCGCCGACTGTGGCGGTGGTCTTGTTCGTGGGCGGGCTCTACTGGGTGCGGTTGCAGGTGCCGGCCGGCACCGCGGGCCGCGACCAGGCGGCGGTGGTGCAGGTGCAGGTCCTGCCGCGCCCCGATCCGATGCCGATTCCGGTGCCGCCCGCGTCACAGCCGATGCCGGCATCGCTGTCCACGCCATCCGACATGCCGTCCGACCGCACCGATCCCGTGGTGACTGACGATCCCGCCGTCGCGCCGCCGCCGCGCGCAACGGCGCCGATGGACGCCAACACGCCAAGTCCGCGTGCGGCCCCGGCCCCGGCCGACGCGTCGCCAAATCGTGCTGCTCTGAAATTCCAGCAGGCGCTGCTGCGCCATGTTGCGCGCTTCAAGCGCTCTCGCCCGGGCTTGCCGCCAGGGGTGGTCGAGACGGTGTTCGCGATGCAGCGCGACGGCACGTTGCTCGGCGTCTGGGTGCAAACCAGCTCCGGGCGGATGGTACTCGACAAGGAGGCGGTTGAAACAATTCGCCGCGCTCAGCCGTTGCCGCCGATCCCGCCGGAGCTTCCCGAGCGCCTGAAGGTCCGGATCACACTCGACTTCGATCAGTCGTGATGCCGCGTCGGAGCGGCCGACGCCTCAACATGCCGCTGCCCGACGGCGCCGTCCGCGACGGCTGCCTGCGCGTCGGCGCGTGGCGGACATTCACTCGCATGGGTGGTGCGACCGTCCTGCATCCCGTCGTCATAAATATGTAGTCCGTCACGGCTACCACCGTCGCGCTCCCGATTGTATGAGTGCGGGAGTTGCGTGTGGGGGCCCGCGAGACGTGGCTGATATCAACCGAGTAAGGCTGCGCGGCCAGTTGATCGAGAATTATGATGGCCTGGTCCGGAAGCTGACGCGCCGGCTGGGATCGTCGGACTTTGCCTATGAGGCCCTGCACGAGACGTTTGTTCGACTCGACCGCGTGACCGATTCAGTCACCGTGCGCAGCCCGGCGGATTACATCTTCCGCACTGCCATCAACATTGCAAAGGATCGGCAGAAGGCGCAGAACCACCGCGTCAGCGTCGCCGAGATCGATGCGCTGCTGGATATCTCCGACGAGGGGCCGGATCCGGCCCGGGTGGCCGAGGCGCGCTCCGAGATCGAGGGCTTCAAGCGCGCGCTTGCCGCGTTGCCGGCGCGGCCGCGGGAGGTGTTGCACAGCGTGGCGGTGGAGGGCGTGCCGGCCCAGGCGGTTGCCGAGCGGCTGCAGGTCAGCCTGCGGACCGTCGAAAATGATTTGAAAATGGCCTTGCAGCATTGTGCGGATTGCCTGGATCATCCATTGAAGCGGCGCCTCGGTGGGCCGCGCCTCCGGTCCTGATCGGATCGGGCGTTTAGAAACGGGTGGGGGCGAGGCGCCCTCCTGTCGTGAGCCGAATAATTTGAGATGCCGGCCCGTCCCCGAATTCGGCGACTGGCGGCGAATCGATGTCCAATTTTTAACTTCCCCCCGATTTTTCTTCGGGATAGGGGGGGCTCAGTCGTCTACAGATAGAGAGACCGCACGCGGAACAAGCTGTCGGCAGCGTTTTGACGGGGTGTCGGAGGGAATGACAAAGCTGGGCGTGGCGACATTTGCTCGGAGTAAGTGGCGGTGCACGAGGGTGCATCCGGCCGCGCCGACGTGTCGCGGGCGTGCTCTGCTTTGTGTGCGCGCGGGCGGTCGATCGTGACAGAGCCCACCCGCACGCCCGATCGCGACCCGCTGCTCGATGAAGCGCTCGGCTGGATCGTTCGCCTGAAGACGGGTGCGCCGACGCGTGCCGACGTCATGGCGCTGCAGCGCTGGCGCGACCAGGATCCGGCCCATGAGGCGGCGTTCAAGGCCGCCGCACGCCTTTATCGTCACGCCGGCATCGCCGCGCGTGAGCTCGCGGCTGAACCGGCTGCTCCCGCCACGGTGGTGCCGATGGCGCCGCGTCCACGGCCGATCATGACGCGCCGTGCCATGCTGGGCGGCGCCGTCGCGGCGGCCGCGGCAAGCTACATGGTGGTGCATCCGCCGCTCGGCCTGTGGCCGTCGCTCGAGGAGCTGTCCGCCGATTATCGCACCGGCAAGGGCGAGCAGCGCCGTGTCGCGATTGCGCCGGATGTGTCGCTGGAGCTGAACACCCAGACCAGCGTTGCGCTGCGCGCGGCGCAGGATGAGACCCGGATCGAGCTGATTTCCGGGGAGGCCTCCGTTGCAGCCAAGCACGGGCCGTCGAAATCGCTGGTGATGCTGGCCGGCGATGGTCGCATCACGGCATCGCAGGGCGATTTCAATGCCCGCTGTCTCGATGGGGTGGTGACGGTGGCCTGCCTCGGCGGCGCCGTCACCGTGACGCATGGCGGCAAGTCGATCGCGTTGCAGCCCTCGGAGCAGGTGTCCTACTCCAGTGCAGGCATGGATACGGCGGCACCGGTCGATACCGATCAGGTCCTGGCCTGGCGTTCCGGGCTGATCATCGTGCGCGACCGGCCGCTGGCCAGCGTGGTCGATGAGGTCAATCGCTATCGCAGCGGCAAGATCATCGTCACCAATACCGAACTGCGGCGCCGCGTCGTCAACGGCACCTTCCAGCTCGACCGGCTGGACCACTTCGTCGCCCAGGTGGAACAGCTGTTCGGCGCCCGCGTGACGTCGCTGCCCGGCGGCGTCGTGCTGCTCAGCTGAGCCCAGCTGCCGGCGCGCGACGCCGGGCGAAGCACCGATTTCCCAACAAGCTCCTAAAAATCGTTCCGTCGGCAACAAAAAGTTTTGCGGGTTAGGTCCCGCCCGGTCGTCTGTTCAATGAGGGGTGTGCGGCCGCGGTGGTTTTGACCGCGCTGGCGCGCGCCCGCAACAAGCGAGCGGACGTCGGTGCGAAGTCAGGTGAACCAGCAAAGTAACGAGCCTCGGATGCGGGGCGGTGCGAAGCTGCGGCAGGGTGCCGCGGCCGTGACCATTGTCGGTGCTCTGGCTGGCGTGCTGCCGGCCGAGGCTGCCAAGCAGCCGGCGGCCGACCAGGCGGCGGCCACCGATGCGGCCGCGGGGACGCCCGCGCAGCAGGCGAAGCCGGCGGCGCCGCTGCAGCGCTTCAACATCGACGACTTCGCCGTGCAGGGCGCCGACACGCTGCCGCAGATCGAGATCGAAGAGGCGATCTATCCGTTCCTCGGTCCGAACAGGACGGCGGAAGATGTCGAGAAAGCCCGCGCCGCGCTCGAAAAGGCCTATCACGACAAGGGTTTCCAGACGGTCAGCGTCGCCGTGCCGCAGCAGAATGTGCAGGGCGGCGTGGTCACGCTGAAGGTGTCGGAGCTGAAGGTCGGCCGGCTCCGGATCAAGAATTCGCGCTACTTCGACCTCGGCCGCATCAAGGCTGGCGCGCCGTCGCTGAAGGAAGGCGGCGTTCCCAACTTCACCGACGTGACCAAGGACATCGTGTCGCTCAACCAGTGGCCGGACCGCCGCATCACGCCGGCGCTGCGCGCGGGTGTCGCGCCCGGCACGGTGGACGTCGACCTCAACGTCGAGGACAAGGCGCCGCTGCACGCCTCGCTCGAATACAACAATCGCCAGTCGCCCAGCACGACGCCGACCCGCCTCAGCGCGACGGTGCACTATGACAACCTCTGGCAGCTCGGTCATTCGCTGAGCTTCACCTACCAGGTGGCGCCGGAGCGGCCGAACGACGCGCAGGTGTTCTCCGGATCGTATCTGGCGCGCATTCCCGACCTCGACTGGCTGAGCGTGCTGTTCTACGCGGTGAAGTCGAGCAGCAATGTCGCGACCGTCGGCGGCACCAACATCGTCGGCCCCGGCCAGATCTTCGGCGGGCGCGCGGTCATCACCCTGCCGCCGCGCGACAGTCTGTTCCATACGCTGTCGGTCGGCATCGATTACAAGCACTTCGACCAGACGGTGAAGCTCGGTACCGACGGCTTCTCTTCGCCGGTGACCTATTTCCCGCTGGTGGCGAGCTATGGCGCCACGTTCCAGACCGAGAAGTTCACCACCCAGTTCAACGCCTCGGTGACCTACAACATGCGCACGCCGAGCAGTCCCTGGGACGAGTTCGACAACAAGCGCTATTACGCGTCGCCGAACTTCACCCATCTCAATGCGGATCTGTCGCATACCCAGGAGCTGCCCGAAGGCTTCCAGCTGTACGGCAAGGCGCAGGGGCAGATCTCCGACGGCGCGCTGGTCTCGAGCGAGCAGTTCAGCCTTGGCGGTCTCGACACCGTGCGCGGCTATCTTGAGTCCGAGGTGCTCGGCGACGACGGCATTGCCGGCAACATCGAGCTGCGCAGCCCGAACATCGGCGACATGCTGCAGTCCCGCATGAAGAGCGCGGGCGGCGACAAGCCGCTGCCGTTCAATACCTTCAACGAATGGCGGCTCTTTGCGTTCGCCGACGGTGGCCATGCGTCGATCCACCGGCCGCTCATCAGCCAGGACAGGACTTTCGACATCTGGAGCTACGGCGTCGGCACGCGCTTCAAGGTGTTCGACACATTCAATGGCGTTGTCGCCTATTCGGTGCCGATGGTCAGTCAAACCTACACGCATGCGGGAGACCCCCGCGTGAATTTCCGGATCTGGGGTGAATTCTGATGACAATGGGGTGGAGTGAGATGCGGCGCCTGCGTCGGAGCGGTGGACGGGTCCTGTCCGGGTTGCTGCTGGGTGCGATCGCGACGATGACGCTGTCGGTGTCGCCGGCCAAGGCCTGGTGGAACGACGAGTGGCAGCTGCGCAAGAAGGTCACCGTCGATACCAGCGCGTCCGGTGCCAACATCACCGATCCGGTCGGCACCACGCCGGTGCTGATGCGGTTGCACGTCGGCAACTTCCGCTTCACCTCGGCCAAGGATGACGGCAGCGACCTGCGCTTCGTCGCCGGCGACGACAAGACGCCGCTCAAGCATCACGTCGAGAAGTATGATTCGCTGCTCGGCGAGGCGCTGGTGTGGGTGGCGGTGCCGAACGTGCAGCCCGGTGCCAAGGCCGACATCTGGCTGTACTACGGCAACAAGAAAGCGATCGCCACCAGCGACGCCAAGGGCACCTACGATCCCGACACGCTGCTGGTCTATCACTTCAACGAGCGCGGCACGCCGTCGCTCGACTCGTCGGTGTGGGCCAACAACGCCCAGAGCGTCGGCCAGCCCGCGGAAGGCGCGCTGATCGGCAATGGCCTGCGTCTCGATGGCCGCACCGGCCTGACGCTGCCGGCGTCCTCGTCGCTGGCGCAGGCCGCGGGCGGCACCTTCAGCTGGTCGGCCTGGATCAAGCCGGCCGCACTGCAGCCGAATGCGGCGCTCTACAGCCGCCGCGATGGTGCCAATGCCCTGGTCATCGGCCTCGACAACGGCGCGCCGTTCGCCGAGGTGACCAATGCCGGTACGGCCCAGCGCAGCGGCGCCGCGGCGCCGGTGGCGCCGAACAGCTGGCATCACCTCGCGGTGGTGGCGGCCAACGGCCAGGTTACGGTTTATCTCGACGGCGCGGTCTATGCTTCGCTCAATGCCGCGCTGCCCGCTCTCAACACCGTTGCGCTGATCGGAGCTGATACTCCGTCCGCCGGTGTTTCTCCGGTCGCGGCCGCGACGACGCCGTCCGCAACCACGCAGCCCGAGGCCCCCGCTGCGTCGGCTGCGGACGGTGGCGCTGCCGCCGCCCCTGCTCCGGCAGAAGCCGCACCGGCCGCGGCCGTGGCCGCGATGGCTGGCTTTGCCGGCGATATCGACGAGCTGCAGATCGGCAAGGCCGCCCGCTCGGCCGGCTTCATCAAGTTCGCGTCCATCGGCCAGGGTCCGGACCAGGCCAAGCTGATCTCGTTCAGCGTCGACGAGGAGACGGCGAGCTGGCTGTCCGGCTACTTCGCCGTGATCCTGAAGTCGGTCACGCTCGACGGCTGGGTCGTGATCGGCATCCTGCTGATCATGGCGGTCATCAGCTGGGTCGTGATGTTCGATCGCGCCTCGTATCTGAACAAGCAGGCCAAGGCGAACGCCCAGTTCATGAAGGGCTTTCGTGAGATCGCCCACGACCTCACGATGATGGACCGCGGCGATGCCGACGAGGTTTCGACCCTGGGCGGACGTCTCGGTGAAGCCGACGCCAAGATGATGAAGTCGTCGTCGCTCTATCGCATCTATCACATCGGCGCGGCCGAGATTCGCCATCGCTTCGCCCAGTATGGCACCTCGACGCCGGTGCTGTCGGCAACCTCGATCGCCGCCATTCGTGCCGCTCTGGACAGCGGCGTGGTCAAGGAAATGCAGCGGCTCAACCGCATGATGGTGGTGCTGACCATCGCGATCTCCGGCGGTCCGTTCCTCGGCCTGCTGGGCACCGTGGTCGGCGTCATGATCACCTTCGCGGCGATCGCGGCCAGCGGCGACGTCAACGTCAATGCCATCGCGCCGGGTATCGCCGCGGCGCTGGTCGCCACCGTCGCCGGCCTCGGCGTCGCGATCCCCGCGCTGTTCGGCTACAACTACCTGATCTCGCGCATCAAGGATCTGACCAGCGACATCCAGGTCTTCGTCGACGAGTTCGTGACCAAGATGGCGGAATTCTACTCCGCCGACCGGCCCGATCCGCAGCAGCACCGCATCGCGGCGGAGTAAGGGCGATGCAGATCCAGGCCGACTCCAAGCCGTATGACGACATCAACATCACTCCGATGTTGGACCTCGCCTATGTTCTGCTGGTGATCTTCATCATCATGACCACGGCGACGGTGCAGGGCCAGAAGGTCAACCTGCCGAAGGCGTCGGCGGCGCCGAGCCTCGCGACCCAGACCACCAAGGCGATCACCGTCGCCAATGACGGCAAGATCTTCCTGGATACCATCCCGGTGACGCTGCCCGAGCTTGAGCAGCGTCTGGTGCAGCAGAAGGCGCTGACGCCGGAATTCCCGGTGGTGCTGCGCGGTGACGCGCAGGCCCAGTACCAGAGCGTCATGGACGTGCTCGACCTGCTTGGCCGCATCGGCCTCAACCAGGTCGGGCTCGCCACCAAGCCGCTGGTGAAGTGAACGAGCTGACGGTCATAGCCATGATCATGCAACTGCCGCACGCACAGCCGCCCCGCAGGACCCTCTGGTCCTGGCTGCGCGACACGGTGCTGACCGCGGACCGCGATGCGGGTGCGCCGCTGCCGCACACGACGCGGCCGACAGTTGAGATGGGGGTGCCGCAGCGTGCCCTTGCCGGCGACGGTGCGACTATCCTGCCGTTTCCGATCCATGGCGAGGCGCTGCTGGTCAAGCTCGCCGCAGCGCTGCGCGATCGTTTCGGCGGTCGAGAGGCATCGCTGATGCTGGCGCTCGACCGTGGGGTTCATTCGCGGCTGACCATCGATCAGGCCGCCTATGTCGAGTTCCACGGTGTCCGCGGGACTTACCATGCCGTGATCGAGGCCGCCGCCGACACCACGGTGATGCTCGATACCACCGACTTCGACACGCTGGTCCGCTTCGTCATGCAGTACGTGACCGAACGGCCGGCGGATACGGCAACGCTCGAGGCTGCATCATGAGCCTGTTGGCGAAAGACCAGGACGCCCTGTTGGCGCGCCGCTCCGCGGCTGCGCCGAGCAGCCAGCCTACGCCGGCGGGCAGCGGCCCGTCAGCGACATCGTCCGCACCGACTGGCGGCCCGCGTCGGCCGCGCAATTCGGAGCGTAGTGCGATGGTGCGCTATGTCGGCGTACTGGCCGTGATCATCGTGCTGTTCGGCGGCGCGATCTACATGTTCCTCGGCCACGACGACATGCCGCCGCCGCGCCAGGTGCGCGAGCTGACGATCGTCAATGTCGTGCCGCCGCCACCTCCGCCACCTCCGCCGCCGCAGCAGCCCGAGCAGAAGATGATCGAGCAGCCGAAGATGGCGGAGCCGGAGTTCAAGGAAGACAAGCCGCTCGACAAGCCCAAGGACGAGCCGATCAAGGATGCCAAGAACGCCGAGCCGCCGGGACCGCTGTCGCTGGATGCGAAGGCAACCGGGCCGGGCGACCTGTTCAATCTCGGTGGCAAGCCGGGTGGCAATCCCTATGGCGGCGGCGGGGGCGGCGGCAGCCGCTGGGGTTGGTACACGAGCATCGTGACGACCCAGATCCAGAGCGCGCTGGAATCCAATCCGAAGACCCGCCGGGCGGCGATGCAGGTGCAGATCAGGCTGTGGGCCGACAGCACCGGCCGCATCAGCCGGATCCAACTGGTGTCGTCCACCGGCGACGCCGAAGTCGATGCTGCCATTCGCAACGATGTCTTCAACGGCATGATGTTGCGTGAACCGCCACCCAAGGACATGCCGATGCCCGTGGTCACCCGCGTTACCGCGCGGCGGCCGAGCTGAGCTGTCCTGATTTCAACTTCAGACGTGACGAGTGAGAACTGGGGGACTGATGTTTAAGAACAATGCAGACGCAGGTTGGCAGGCGATCCCGCTCGCGGTGTCGCTGTGCGCGCTCGTTTGTGCGACGCCGGCCTTGAGCCAGACCGCAGACCCCGCCGCGGCTGCGCCTGCCAAGAAGGAGAAGCGTCCGGCCGTCTCGCAGGCCAAGCCGACCTCTCCCAACGCCACCATCAATCTGGTCAACATGCTGGTCAGCCAGGGTGTCATCAAGGAAGATCAGGCCAAGCTGCTGATCAAGCAGGCCGAGGACGAAGCTTACGTTTCGCGCCAGGCGGCCAAGGATGCCAGCGCCAAGGCCGACGATGCCACCAAGGCGGCGACCGCCGCGGCCGCCGCTGCCCAGCCTCCGGGCACCCGCCACGTCACCTATGTGCCTGAAATCGTCAAACGGCAGTTACGTGACGAGATTAAGAAAGAGGTGATGGCGAAGGCAGAGAAGGAAAACTGGGCATCCCCCGGTGCTTACCCCGAATGGGCGCAGCGCATCCGCTTCTATGGCGATGCGCGCGTCCGTTATCAGGGCAACTTCTTTCCGACGGGCAACGACCAGCAGGATGCCTGGAACTTCAACGCCATCAATAACAGCGCGTCGGCTTACGACGCCAGCAAGGGTACCCAGTACCCGCCGACGAACAACGCCTCCCAGGACCGCAACCAGTTCCGCCTGCGGGCGCGCCTCGGCATGGAAGCCGATCTCTTCAACGGCTTCACCGCCGGGCTGCGCATCGCCACCGGCGAGACCAATTCGCCGGTCTCCACCAATCAGTCCATGGGCAACAGCGGCGGTAACTTCTCGAAGTACGCGCTGTGGCTCGATCGCGCCTACCTGAAGTACCAGACCTTTGGCGACGACCTGACGCTGTCGGCCGGCCGCTTCGACAACCCGTTCTGGTCGCCCACCGACCTCGTGTGGTATCGCGAACTTGGTTTTGACGGCTTTGCCGTCCAGGCCAAGCGCGAGATCTGGGAGGGCTTCACGCCGTTCGCGGTCGCGGGCGCATTCCCGATCTACAACACGGACTTCAATGCAGGCACGGCGCCGAGCAACGGCGCCCTGCCGACGAAGTATGCGAGCAACGACAAGTGGCTGTTCGGCGGCCAAGTCGGCTTCGCCGCGCGGTTCAGCCCGGAGTACTCGCTGCGTCTCGGCGTCGCCTATTATGACTTCTCCAATGTGCAGGGGCGGCAGTCGACCGACTGCATCGTCTATAACCCATCCGACAGCTGCGAGACCGACCTGACCCGCCCGTCGTTCGCGCAAAAGGGCAACAGTTACATGATGCTCCGCGGGCCTAACTCGGTGCTGTCCACCACTTACCCGGCGCCGAATTATCAGTATTTCGGTCTCGCGAGCCAATTCCGGCCGCTGGTGGCGAGCGCCCAGCTCGATCTCGGCCACTTCCATCCGTATCACATCGTGATCGACGGCGAGTACGTCGTGAACACGGCGTTCAATCGCGGTTTGATGGAGATGAACAGCATCAACAATCGTGGCCCGAACTATCCCGGCAAGGACTATGGACCGTTCAACGGCGGCAACACGGGCTGGATGGGGCGTGTCACGGTCGGCAACAAGGAGATCAAGCATCTCTGGGATTGGAACGTGCACGCGGGCTACAAGTACCTGGAGTCGGATGCGACCATCGACGCCTTCGCGGATTCGGATTTCGGTCTCGGCGGCACCAACCTGCGCGGCTACTTCCTCGGCGGCAATCTCGGCCTCAGCGAGAACGTCTGGGCTTCGCTGCGCTGGATGAGTGCCAACAACATCTCCGGCTTCCCCTACAGCGTCGATGTCCTGCAAGTCGACCTCAACGCCAGGTTCTGATCATGCGCAGCTCCCTTCCATTCGCCGTGCTGGCGGCCGCCACGCTGATGACCAGCGCGGCGTCCGCCCAGTCCGAGACCGATCGCCTGCGTGAAGCCCTGCGCAGCGCCACGGCGCAGACCCGTGCGCTGGAGGACCAGCGCACGGCACTGCAGGCCAAGATTGCCGACGCCGACCGTGAAAAGGTGGCGATGAAGGCCGAGATCGACGCCGCCAAGGCCCAGGTCAAGAAGACGGAGAAGGAGCATCGCGAGGCGGTCGACGAGTTCAACCACCGCCTCGAGGAGCGTGACCAGACCCTCGAGAAATGGAAGTCGGCCTATGAGGAGGCCGCTACCGTCGCACGCAGCAAGGACGCCGAGCGCGCCAAGTTCGAGAGCGAGGCGGCGACCTACAAGGCCAGCACCAAGAGCTGCGTCGCCAAGAACACGCTGCTGGTGAAGGCCGGCAAGGAGCTGGTGCAGCGCTACAAGGAAGTCACCATCGGCGACACCGTCGTCGCGCGCGAGCCGGTGCTCGAGCTGCGTCGCGTCGAGCTGCAGAACCAGCTGCAAGATACCTACGACAAGTTCCTCGACCAAAAGGTAACCCAATGAGTTCCCGGGCCTCCATGTTCAAGATCGCGCAGACCGCCACCGTGGCGACCGTTGTCGCTTTGGCTGCGGCACCGGTAATGGCGTTGGCTCAGACCGCGGTTCCGCCCGTGGCGCCGCAGCGGGCCGCACCGGCCCCCGTGAAGCCGAAGCCCGCGCCGCAGCCTGTCGCTGCCGCGCCGCAGGCGCCGGCGGCGACGCAGGGCCTTGCCTCATCCAGGGCCGCGGCGAGCGATGATGTGGTGGCCAAGGTCGGCAGCACCAATGTCACGGCGGACGAGCTGCGCGCCTATGTCGCCGCGCTCGGCCCGCGCGAGCAGACGGCGTTCGCCAAGGATCCGGCGCTGCTCAGCCAGGCTGTGCGCATGCTGCTCGCCAACCGCCTGGTGCTGCAGGAGCTGCAGGCCAAGAAGTGGGACCAGCAGCCGACGGTCGCGGCGCAGCTCGAGCGGGTGCGCGAGAATGCGATGGTCGAGCTGTACCTGCAGTCGGTGTCGACGCCGCCGGCGAACTTCCCGAGCGAGGATGAGCTGCAGAAGGTCTACGACGCCAATCGCGCCGCGCTGCTGATGCCGCGCCAGTTCCAGCTGGCGCAGATCTTCATTGCCGCGCCGAAGGATGCCGACAAGGCGACGGAAGACAAGGCCAAGCAGGAGCTCGACGAGGCGCTGCGCAAGCTCAAGGCGCCGGGGGCCGACTTCATGGCCGTCGCGCGTACCGAAACCGACACCGGCGATCTCGGCTGGCTGGCTGAAACCCAGATCCGGCCGGAGATCCGCTCGCAGGTGATGGGCCTCGCCAAGAATGCGGTGTCCGAGCCGATCCGCCTCGACGACGGCTGGCACATCCTCAAGCTGGTCGATACCAAGGCGTCCTACACCCGGACGCTGCCGGAGGTCCGCGAGCAGCTGGTCCAGCAGATCCGCGCCGAGCGCGCCAACCTGATGCGCCGTGCCTATCTCGCGGAGTTGCAGAAGCAGCATCCGCCGGTGCTCAACGAACTGGCGCTGTCGAACCTGTTCGAAGCGTCCCGCAAGTAATTCGTCACCACTCGTTACCACGCCTCAAATGTCCGGAGATCGCATGTCCGATATCGTCACCACGCTCACTCTCGACTCGCTGCGCGAGACGCTGCAGGCCGTCGGCTATCGGGTCGAGCAGCTGGCCGATCCTGTTGCCAACGTACCTTACCTGCGTTCGGCGACGGCCGGCCTGGCCTTCGACATCCGTCCGGGCAACCGCTTCGTCGGCGACGAGCAGAGCTTTGCCGACGTGGCTTTCGTGGCTGCGCTGCAGGTGCAGGGCGAACTGCCGCTCGACATCGTCAACCGCTGGAACGTGACCCGCCGGTTCGGCCGGTTGCAGCTCAGCCAGCCCTTCCTGGTGTTCTGCCTCGACGTCTCTGTCGCCGGCGGCGTGGCGCCGAACCACGTGCGTGCCCAGATCGAGATCTGGGATCGCCTGGTGCAGGAGCTGATTGCCTATCTCCGCGACGAACTGCAGAAGCTCAGCGCCATCCAGGCGGCGCAGGTTGCGCACAAGCCGGCCGAGGCGCCGGTGAGCGAGGCGGCTGCCGACGCGGCTGCTCCCGCCACGATCCAGTAAATGGTCGGCGCGAGGTGGTCTCGCGCCGCTTCAATTCGATGCGTGCCTCATGAGTGACGATTCCGTTCCGTCCCGCGACAGCCGGGTTGCCCGGTGGCTGCGTTGGTTCGGCGCTGCGACCGGACTGATCACGGTTGGCATCGGCGCCAGCACCGCGCCGGCAGTTGCTCAACGTGCCGACTTCCAGTCTGCCGCGGCGGCTCCCGCGGCATGGCAGGCGTTCGCCAGGCAGCTGCAGAGCCAGTTTCAGCATCAGCTTGCCGGTGAAGATGTCGCCGCGCAGCAGGTTCGCGACGTCATGACCGGACACGGCGTGGGGGCAAGCCCCTCCAGCGTGGTGGTTCGCGCCTGGATCCTGCCGAGCGGAACTGTCGAGAGGGTCGATCTCGATGGCGTCGAGGCCGATGTCGCGGGGCCGCTGCGGACGCTGCTGGTCCGTGACAATGTCGGGGTCCCGCCTGCCGACATGCTGCAGCCGCTGCACCTGCGGTTGTCGCTGCGCCCGCGCGATGTGCAGGAGCAGGACCACTAGCATGCGGAGCGGTGCTGGGATGGTGCATGCGATCGTCGGGCTGGGCTTTGCCCTGCTCGGTTCGCCTGCGCTTGCTCAGACCTCCGAAGCGCCGTTCGCGGCGCGCTTCGCCGCGGTCGAACCGGCGGAGCAGGAGCGTGCCCCGGCGGAACAGGCGGCTGAGCCACCGAAGAACGTCCGTGACAGCGTCACCAAGCCCGAGACCCCACCGCAGCGTCCGGCCGATCCGCGCGCCTATTACCGCACGCTGATCGAGAAGGAGACCGCGCGGACCGGGCTCGCGCCGGAAATCGCCGAAGCGGTGATGGCGGTTGAGAGTGGCTATAATCCCGCGGTGATCGGCGGCGTCGGTGAGATCGGCTTGATGCAGCTGCTGCCGTCGACGGCGCGGATGCTGGGCTTTTCCGGAACGCTGGCCGACCTCGCGGTGCCCGAGACCAACATCCATTTTGGCGTGATGTATCTGTCGCAGGCGTGGCGGCTCGCCGGCGGCGACCTCTGCACCGCGGCCATGAAGTATCGCGCCGGCCACGGCGAAACCCGCTTCTCGCATCTGTCGGTTGCCTACTGCATCGCGGTGCGCGGCAAGCTGATGGCGCGCGGCTATCCGGTCAGCGGTGCGGTGCCGGTGGCGACGTTTGGCGATCCGGTGCGCGGTCACTTCGGTAGCGGCGGTGGTGGCTGCGGCCGCAAGTGCCTGGCGGGCGCGCAGATCGGCCGGGTCGATCTCGCCGCGCTCAACACGCGATTGAACGCGATCGTCATTCAGGTGCACGGGGGAATGCCGGCGCGGCGCGGGCCGTAAACGCGTCCGCACGGAAGGGGGGGGGGGACGGATGAAAGCATTGGTCGTCGTGATATCTGCGCTGCTGGTCGTGACCTCGGCAGGTGCGCAGGAGCGCGCGCCACTGCCTGAAATCGTCATTGGAGCGCCTCCGTCCGCGGCGCCGGACGGCCCGCCGCCCCTGGTTCTGCAACCGCCGGCCCCCCGGGCTCCAGCGCCGTTGACGATCGGCCCATCTCAGGATTCGAATGCAGGCCGGCCCGGCAGTGGAGCTGCGAACGAACGCTGTGCCAATGCAGCCAACGGGAACGAGCGGTCGCTCGGCTGCCTCAACGACAAGCTCAAGAAGGAAGTCGACAAGATCAACCCGACCGCCAATATCGCCCCGCTCGATGCCAAATCCAGCGACAACAAGGTCGGCGTCATCAGCATTCCCGGCGTCAAGCAGCAGTACGGTCCCAATTTCGGGCTCTCAGCGTATCCCTATCGGCCGGCGGCGCCGGTCCACGCGCCCCCGATCATCCATCGATGACCATCGTTCCGGCTGCGGGGGCGAGGCGACAGTGCCGGTCCTGGCAGTTGCTGCAGCGAGCCCTCGCCGCGATGGCGCTGCTGATGTGCGGTGCTGCGGTTGCGAGTCCTGTCGCCGCCGAGGGGTCCGACAAGATCCTGACCTTCGACATCGCGTCGCAGCCGCTTGAGGATGCACTCTACGCTTTCAGCGCGGCGACCGGCATCGAGGTGTTTGCCGACGGCGACATCGTCAAGGGGCGGCAATCGACCGCGGTCAGGGGCACCATGGCGGCCACCCCGGCCCTGCAATTGTTGCTCGCCGGCACTGGACTTGATGCCCATGCGATCGGGACGCGCGCGATCACCTTGTCACCGGCGCCGCCGGATGCGACGCGTGCCGCGCTTCGCAGCGCATACTCGGCACAGCTGCAGCGAGCGGCGCTGCGGCAGCTGTGTGGAAACGGCGACGCCGACCTCGGCAGCTACCGCGTTGCGCTGCAACTCTGGCTGGATGATGCCGGCACGGTGCGACGGGCCGTGCTGCTGAGCTCGACCGGGGACGAGACGCGCGACCGCCGCATCCACGACCGCATCACGCGCATCTTCGCCGGCAAGCCGCCGTCGGCGCTGCCGCAGCCGGTCGTCATGGTCATCCTGCCGCGCCGGGACGGCGAGGATTGCACGGCAGGTATGTCCGCCCGGCCATGATGTCCGCGATAACACGGTTGTCACATGCGCTGCCTATGCAGGAGCGCCGCCTTTCGCCCCACCGCCGAAGCCTGCTTCTGGCGGCCTGCGGCCACGGATCGTGCTGGAGTTGTGAGTCCGCGGCGTCATGACGAAATCTGCCCTGGCTCATCTGCTTCAAGTCCTGCTCGAGGACTACGGCGTGCTGAAGAGCCAGCTTGCGCGGCGTCTCGGTTCGCAGGACGCCGCCGGCGATATTCTGCAGGAAGCCTATCTGCGGCTGCAGCGCATGGGATCTGTCGGAGCGGTCCGGCATCCGCGCACCTATCTCTATCGTGTCGCGCTCAACATCGCCGCCGACCTGCGCCGCTCCGAGCAGCGCCGTCTCGCCCGCTCCGAAGTCGAACTGCTGCTTCGCCTGGAGAACGATGAACTCGACCCGGAACGGGTCGCCGCGAGCCGTTCGTCGCTCCGGTCGCTGGTGCAGGCGCTCGACGAGCTGCCGCCGCGCCGCCGAGCGATCTTTGTCGCCGTGCGGCTGGAGGGGCGCCCGCATGCCGAGATCGCTGCGCGCTTCGGTATCTCGACCCGCTATCTGGAGCGGGAGCTCAAGCTCGCCCTGGAGCATTGCCGGGACAGACTCGAAATAAATTTGTCACAGACATTCCGATCCACCCCTCCTGAACCGTCTATGAAGTGAGAGGTGGCAGTGGAAGGACGGCGCTACGCAATGGTCGATGGAGTTCCGCCGGACAGCGACGAGGCCGTCAGGCAGCAGGCGACCGCCTGGGTACTGCGGCTGGTGTCGGGTCAAGCGACGGGCGCCGACGCGGAGGCGCTGCGCCGCTGGCGCGACCAGAGTGCCGTGCACCGCGAGGCGTTCGCGGAAGCCAAGCTGCTATGGGAGACGTTGGGCCCGGCGGCAAGCGAGGTTGCGAGCCGGACGGCTGCAGCCGGTGCCATGGTGCCTGCGATGGAGACATCGCGGAAGCTCGGCCGGCGTGCCGTGCTCGGCGGTGTGTTGGCTGCGTCGGTCGCCACCATCGGTTATCTCGGTGCCCGGCCGCCCTTGCAGCTGTGGCCATCGTTCGGCGAGCTGCAGGCGGACTACCGGACTGCGACGGGTGAGCAGCGCAACGTGGCGCTCGCGGACAATATCTCACTGGTGCTCAACACCCGCACCAGCATCGGCGTCGCGTCCTCGGCCGAGGCGAAGCTCGTCGAGCTGATCTCGGGGGAGGCATCGTTCAACGCCCGGGCCGGCGCGCAGACGCGGCTCGACGTGGTTGCGGCCGATGGCCGCGCCATGGCGAGCATGGCGCGGTTCGACATGCGCCGCGACGGCGCAGCGGTCCGGGTCACGTGCCTCGACGGCTCGGTGGCCGTCGGCGCGCGTGGCCGGTCCCTGACACTGTCGGCCGGACACCAGGCGATCTATGACAGCGGCGGCCTGCAAGGGGTCACACCCGTCGATGTCGCGGCCGTGACCGCCTGGCAGCAGGGGCAGCTCGTCTTTCGCCACGAGCCGCTGGCGCGGGTTGTTGCCGAGGTCAATCGCTACCGGCCAGGGCGCATCGTCCTGCTCAACGACCGCCTCGGCGAGCGTGACGTGGTAGCGACCTTCCGACTCGACCGGATCGACGAAGCCGTCGGCCACCTGGCGCGCGCGTTCAATGCGCAGATCCGCTACCTGCCGGGCGGCGTGGTGGTGCTGAGCTGAAAAAAGAATCGTCGGGCGTGTTCGGGTCGGGCGCGCGGGTGGCGGTCTAACGAGCGAGAGGGGCTGCGGACCATGCCGCAGCATCCATAGCCGCTTGCGAGATCCGTTGTCATGTCCGTCAATCCTGCGCCGTTCACTCAGAGCCGTCTTCGCCGTGCGCGTCGTTCGCATCGGGCGGTAACCCGACCTCTGCCTTCGGCTCGACTGACGGGACTGATGTCACGCGCGACCCTGCTCGCAGGAACCAGCCTGCTGGCGCTGTTGGCAGCGGCCGGACAAGTCTCCGCGGCGCAGCTCGGCGGTGGCGCCGGCATTCCGGCGACGACCTACACTATGGATGCGGCGGCGATCGCTGCGCAGCAGGCTGCAGCTGCGGCCCAGCAGGGCCAGAGCGCGATGCGACGCTCGATCGAGGCGGTCCAGGCGATGCAGGGCGCGCAAGCAGCGGCGCGCGCCGCTGCAGCGGCGGCGCAGCGCTCGACGACGCTGCCGCAGGTGGTGGTGCCGAACGGCCTTGCCACGGGCGGACTGCAGATCGCGCCGGATGGAACGTGGAGCGGCGCCAACGCACCGGTGCAGAGTGCTGGTGGCAACGGCACGACCGTCACCATCAACCAGACCGCGCCGCAGGCGATTTTGAGCTGGCAGACCTTCAACGTCGGCGCCCAGACCACAGTCAATTTCAACCAGCAAGGCCCGACCTGGACGGCGCTGAACCGTGTCATCGGCAACACCGGTCCAAGCCAGATCCTTGGTCAGATCAATGCGCCGGGACAGGTGCTGGTCATCAACCAGAACGGCATCATCTTCGGCGGCGCCAGCCAGATCAACGTCGGCTCGCTGATCGCGGCGAGCGCGAACATTACGGATCAGCAGTTTCTCTCCAAGGGGCTTTATTCGAGCCAGGCTGGTATCAGCTATCTTCCGAGCTTTACCGGTGCGGGTGGCAAGATTGTAGTTGAGAATGGCGCGCTGATCACGACCAGTGCGCCAACGTCGGTCACCTCCGGTGGCGGCTTCGTGGCGCTGCTCGGCACCGAGGTGCGCAACGCTGGCGCCATCGCCACGCCGAAGGGGCAGGCACTGCTGGCGGCGGGCGACGACTTCATCCTGCGTGCAGGCTACGGCACCGCCAGCAACCAGTTCTCAACCACCCGCGGCAGCGAGATCGCGCCGCTGCTCGGCATGGGCAGCACCAGCGGCCAAGTCATCAATACGGGCCTGGTGTCGTCTCAGCAAGGCGATATCACTCTGGCCGGCCGTGCAGTGACGCAGGACGGTGTTCTGTTATCGACGACCTCGGTCAATCAGCGCGGCACCATCCATCTTCTGAATGCATCGGGCGACACCGGCGGCAGCGTCACGCTGACGGCCCGGAGCTTGAGCGTCATTTTGCCTGAACTCGCTTCCAGGGATACGGCCCTCAATTCGCAGCGCGATGCGCTGATCGCCGCGTCGGGGACCAATCCGGGCGCGTTCGGGCAGTTCGACAACCTGTCCAAGCTTGCAGACCGGCGCGATCAGTCGCGCATCGAGATCGTTACCGGTGGAATGATAAATTTCCAGAGCGGCTCGACCGCGATGGCGCAGGGCGGTCAGATCGCGGTGAGCGCCGGCAAGCGCGTGTTCGCTGAAAGCGGCTCGAGCCTCGACGTTTCCGGCGTGCAGGGCGTAGTCCTGCCGATGTCGGCCAATCAGGTCAGGGTCAGTATCCAGGGCAACGAACTCAGGGATTCGCCGGTAAACCGGGACAGCGGCGTCCTGAACAACGCCAGCGTGTGGATCGACGTCCGTAACCTGCTCTACCTGCCTGCCGGGACAGGCGGGTATGCTGGCGAGCGCTATTATACCAGGGGCGGCTTGCTCGAGGTCAGCGGCTATCTCGCCAATACGCCTCACACCATCGGCGAGTGGGCGGCGGTTGGTGGCACCATCACTCTGGCGGGGCCGGAAGTCATTGCGCAGCAGGGATCGAAATTCAATATCGCCGGCGGCTCGGTGAGCTATGACGGCGGCCTGGTCTATTCGACCCGGGTGATCGGTGTCGATGGCCGTATCTCCAGCCTCGAGGACGCGCCAGCCAACATGAAGGTCCTCGCCCTCGCGGGCGGCTTCGTGCGGACGCACAATATCCAGGGCAAACGGGACGACCGGTTGACGGAGATCTGGACGTCACCGCTGGATCGTTCCTCCACGGCGCGTTACGAGGCCGGCTATACGATCGGCCGTGATGCCGGTCGTCTCAATCTGTCGACGCCAACCTCGCTGTTCGAGGGGGACATCATGGCCGACGTCATCACCGGCGAGCGCCAGTCGAGCGCGCGGGCGGCCAATGTCGCCGACGGATTCAAGCAGGTGCAGAACGCCGCGCCGCAGGCGGGCACGCTCGGCCTCGGCCGTTTCGATGTGACGAAAACGACCGAGAGCGCATTCTACGCCTTGCAGGTTCGTTTCGGCGATGTCGCAGCGATCACCGCGGGCATGTCCGCTGCCGATGCGTTGCCGCTGGCGCGCACCGGGACGGCGTGGTTCGATGCCGGCCGCCTCAACGCGATGCGTCTCGGTGGACTTGCGGTCGGTTCGGCCGACACCATCACGATTGATCGCGCCCTGGCGCTCGCCGATGGCGGCAGCGTCACGCTCAACGCGCCGGTGGTCGACATCAAGGCGGATGTCACCGCGCGGGGCGGCTCGCTGACGGTCGACAACTATTTCAAGGGCAATATCGCCGGCGGTCGCGGTTTTGGTGAGGTGCTGCTCAAGAACGGCACGGCATCGTTCACGGTCCATGACGGTGCGACGCTCGACCTGCGCGGCATCTGGGTCAACGCGCAAGGGCGTTCGTCTGCCGATGCCGGGCAGGCGTTGATCAACGGCGGTTCGGTTACGCTGCGATCGACCCACGATATCACCGTGGAGAAGGGCAGCGCGATCGACGTGTCCTCGGGAGGTGCGATCCTCTCCGATGGCAAGTTCAGGGGAGGCCGCGGCGGCGACGTCACGTTGATCGCCGGTCAGACCAATCCGCTCAATCCCCAGGCCGACGGCCTGCTGACGCTCGACGGCGACATCCGCGCCTATGGCGTCAGCGGCGGCGGCACGCTCAGGGTCGAATCCGGCTCGGCGATCGCCATCGGCGGCAGGATCCTGAAGACCGACGGTGTGCTCGGGGCGGGCGAGAAGGCGCCAGTCGATCTCGTGCTGCTTCGGGAGTATCTGGTCAAGGCCGGCGAGGTGCTGCCGGCGGACTATTCCTATCCGACCACCGTCTTCCTGCCGGGCGATCGCATCACCGCGGCCGCGAATTTCACGAACGTCAGGCTGGCCGCGGACTGGACGCCGCCCTATCCGACCGCTGGCGCGAGCTACTTCGTCAAGACCGGCAGCGGGCAGCAATTCCAGTACTGGCCGCGCGCGACCAACTACCCGCGGCAGGTCATTCCGGCGGGCACGGTCATCACGATTCCCCAATACCAGGTGGCCGCGATCGCTGGCTATATCCTGCCGGGCGATGTCTTCCCGGACGGTCTGGGTTCCCTGACACCAGTCACCCGGACGATTCCGGTCGGTACGCTGGCGCCGACCGACGTGACGTTCGCGGCCGGAACGCGCATCGCGGCCGGGGCGGTGTTGCAGCGTGACGCCAGCATCAAGCCGATCCTGCAGATCGGCACGCCGCTGTTCCAGACGGGATTCTCGACTTACGACATCAATGGCCGTCGCGGTCTCGTGGTCGCGGACGGGGCGCGGATCGATGGCGCGATGCCGGTCTATCGGCTCAAGGATGGCGCTTTCGACGTCGCGACGGGCGCGGATCCCACGCGTGCGCTCGACGTCTGGACGCCGCCGGCGTGGATCGAGGACGCGCGTAATGCGCGCCTGACCCAGCGGGCAGGCGCGAGCGTCACGCTACGTGCGGCAACCGGAGAAGGGGCAACTGAGCTCGCCAACGGGCTGATCGATATTCGCGCCGGGGCGGCGATCGTGGTCGACGCCGGCCAGTCGATCAATCTGAGGGGCGTCGATTTCTCGGTCGATGGCATGCTGGTCGCGCCGAACGGCACCATCAGCCTCACCCAGCCGGCGAGCTCCCTCGTTCCGGAAATTGGCGGCAAGGCGGGCCTGATCTGGATCGGCGAACATGCCGTTCTCGATGTGGCGGCGCGTGCGGTGACGGCCACGGATATGCGCGGCCGGACCTACGGCGTGGTCGCCGATGGCGGCTCGATACAGATCGGTGGCGCGCTGGACTGGGACCAGAACGGCCAGACCCTCACGCCGACATCGTTTGTGGTCATTCGCCCCGGCGCGCTGCTGGATGCATCCGGCACCAGCGCGGTTCTCGGTGTGCCGGCTGCGGGGTTCCAGGCCAGCGTGCCGCTCGCGGTCGCCAGCAACGGCGGCAGCATCGTCGTCAAGTCGGGCCACGGCCTCTATCTCGATGGAACGCTGCGGGCGACGGCTGGCGGTTCGAACGCCGCCGGCGGCACGCTGGCGCTCGCGCTCGAAACGCCCAACTATCCGTCGCAGACACTCAGTGGCGACGTGCTGCGGCACCGCGAAATCGTCATCGCCAACATCCAGGGGAACAGCGCCATCGCCGGTGCGGCCTCGAAGGCTGATGCGAGGGCAAGCCTTGTCACCGGCACGGCGCGCGTCGGGGCAGACCGCATCAGGGCCGGCGGCTTCGACAACCTGTCGGTGCTGGTCGACGGTATCCTGTCGTTCGATGGCGACGTCGCGCTGGGAATGCGACAGAGCCTGCGTCTCTATGCCGGCGCGTATGCCCTGACGGATGCCGCCGACGCAGCCGCGCGCGTATCGCTTTCGGCTCCCTATGTGAGGCTGGCGGGGGCGACCCGCGGCGGCCGCGAGCACTTCACCTTGCCCGCGGTGAGGTGGGAGAGCGGTTATGGCAAACCGACGGACACGCCGAGCAACGCCGTGTTCGGGGTGACCGCGGACTTGATCGACGTGCGCGATTTCGTCGCGTTCGGCGTCCGCCAGGTCATGGACATCGAGACGCGGGAGTATACGGTCGAGCGCCGCGGCTTCGCGCTGGTGGATCTGCTGAGCCGCGGCGATATCCGCATGCTCGGCGCGATCCGGACGGACATCAGTACCCGCCTGCAGTCTCCGGCCAACATCGCCCTGACCGCGCAGCAGATCTATCCGACGACCGGCGCGTTCGGCATCATCACGGCCGGCTATATCGGTGAAGAGGGCAAGATCCGCGCTGGCAGCGTGCTGGATATCCGCCGCTATGGCGCGGTGACACCCGAGATGCCGAACTCCGTGTTCGGCTCACTGTCGCTCGCTGCGGGCACCATCAATCAGGGCGGCGTGGTGCGTGCGCCTCTGGGCACGCTCCAGTTCGCAACGAACAGCAACGACGCCCAGATCGATGTCATTCATTTTCTGCCGGGCAGCATCACGTCGGTCAGCAGCGCCGGGTTGACGATGCCCTATGGTGGCACCCGCGACGGCCTCACCTACAGCTACAACGGCGCAGCAGCGAAGCTGTTCGGCGCTGGAAGAATGGGGACGGTCAGCCTGCGCGTTCTGCATGTCGACGCGCAGGCCGGATCCATCCTCGACCTCTCGGGCGGCGGCGAGCTGACCGGCGCGGGATTCGTCTCCGGTCGCGGCGGCTCCGTGGATGTTCTCACCACACCATTCATCAATTCCAATCCCGCCTACAAGTACAGTGCCAGCGGCAACGAGGTCTATGCCATCGTGCCCGGCCGCGCCGGTCTCTATGCGCCGTCGGGGCAGGAGGCGGGCTATGGCGAGCCCGGGATCGGCCGGCAGATCACCATTCCCGACGGCGTGCCGGGCCTTGCGGCCGGCACCTATACGCTGATGCCGTCGACTTATGCGCTCCTCCCGGGAGCCTATCGCGTCGAGATCGGCGGCACCGTCCTCCCGGGCGGCAGCGTTGCGGCGACCGGCAACGGTTCGTATGTCGCGAGTGCCTCTCTCGGCATCGCCAACACGACGATCCGTTCGTCGTTGCCGAGCCTCGTCACCGTGACACCGGGCAATATCGTCAGGACCCATTCGTCGTACAACGAGATGGGCTACAATGCGTTCGTGCTCGCGGACGCGGTGCGTGTCGGCGTGCCGCGTGCGGCCATGACCATCGACGCACGCCTCCTGAATCTCGAACTGCAGAAGCCGCGCACAGCCGACAGCCGCGCGCAACTGATCTTCGACGGCGACCTGCGCATCCGTGCTGCGGTCGACAGCAATGGTTTTGACGGCATCGTTCAGCTCCTCGGCGTCAATGAAATACTGGCAACCGGCCAGAACGCGACGCCGGGCATGTCGGGGGCGTCCGTCAGCGCCGACGAGATCAACAAGCTCAATGCGCCGCGTCTGGTGCTGAACGGCGCCATCGGCGTGGACTATGGCCAGAACGGGCGCGTGGTGACCATCGAAACCAGCCCCATGGATACCATCGTGCGCAGCGGTGCGCGACTTGTGGCGGGCGAGATCTTTCTCGCGAGCCGTGGGCGGCCATGGCGCGAGGAGATCGGCCGGGTGACGATCGAGGAGGGCGCGTCGCTCAGCACCATCGGTCGCGGTCGCGGCAGCTTCAACTCGCGAGACGGCTATGTCTTCGTGGCCAATGGCGTGCTCATGCTGTCCAACGGCGCGATCAATCTGATGCAGGCCGAGACGAGGCCGAACTCGGGTGACGAGGTCGAAATCTCGATCGGCGCCTGTGTCACCGCCGGCTGCGGCGGGGTGACCACGCTGGTTTCGGAAGGCACGATTGCCGCGGCGACGATCGGCTCGTTCGCCATGGCGGGGAACGTCTCCTACGGTACCCGCAATCTGGTGCTGGGCCTGTCGGCGATCAATCTCGGCGACGATGCGGCTCTTTCGGCCGCCGCGGCGGCAGGCCGTCTGCCGGCTGGCCTCGCGCTCAACCAGAATGTCCTGTCACATCTGCTGGCTGGCAACACCGCGACGGGCGCACCGGCGCTCGAGACGCTGGCACTGAATGCACGCAATTCGGTGAATGTGTTCGGCAACGTCACGCTCGATGCATCGCGGATCGGTCGCCTGGTGCTCGGGACTCCGGCGATCTACGGCTACGGCGGCAGCAGCGATGTTGCGACGATCCGCGCCGGAGAGTTCGTCTGGACGGGCCTGGCCGTGGCGCCGGGGGCGGCGATGCCAGACACGCTCGGCGACGGCCGGTTGAATATCGCGGCCAGCCGGATCGTGTTCGGCTACGGCCCCAACACCCAGCCGGGCAACCAGGTTGTCGACAATCGCATCGCGCTCGGCTTCACCGATGTGACTTTTACGGCCAGCGAATCCGTCACATCGACCAACAAGAGCACGCTCAGCGTCTATCACCGGCAGGGCGAATACGTCGCGGGTACAGGCTATCAGTACAGCGGCGGCAATCTGACCGTCGCGACGCCGCTTCTGACCGGCGCGGCCGGGTCCGGCAACACCCTCACCGCCGGCGGCGATATCCGCATCATCGGCTCGGGCGGCGCGGCCGTGCCGGCCGCGGCGCTCGGTGCGCAGCTCAAGCTTGCCGGCGCCAATATCCTCATCGACAGCAGCGTGGTGCTGCCGTCGGGGCATTTCACCGTGAACGCCAGCGGCGACATCGTGCTCGGCGGCAACGCACGCCTCGATCTCGCCGGGCGCGCGGTGCCGATGTTCGACATCACCAAGTACAGCTGGGGCGGTGATCTCATCCTGACCAGCAGCGCCGGCAATATCCGCCAGGAGGCGGGCTCCACCATTGACGTCTCCGCCGAGCGCAATCGCGCCGGCACCATCACCGTGACGGCCCTCGGCAACGGCGCGGGACGCGTCGAGCTCGCCGGCGCCTTGCGCGGGACCGCATCCGGGCGATACGACGCCGGCGGCACGCTGGTGCCATATGACGCAGCCGACGTCACCGTGCAGGCCCAGGTGCTGCCCGACTTCGCCGGGCTCAATGCGCGACTCAACGACGGCGGCATGTTCGGCGCGCGGCGCTTCCAGATCAAGCAGGGCGACGTCGTCGTCGGCAACGAGGTCAGGGCGCGCAATGTCGAGATCGTCGCCGACGGCGGCAATCTCACGGTCAACGGCACGATCGATGCCAGCGGCGTGCAGGTCGGCAGCATTCGCCTCGTGGCGATGGGCGATCTGACGGTCAACGGCCTGCTGGACGCCCACGGCACCGGCATGCGGTTCGACAGCTATGGCAAGATCATCGATGCGCCGAACCGCGCGAGCGTCGATCTGACGACGCGTCAGGGCACCTTGACCCTGACGAGCAATGCCGCCGTCGATCTGCGGGCCGGGACCGAAGTTGCGTCCGGCACGGGGCCGCGCCAGAACGACGGCGCCGCGCGCGGCACGCTGACGCTGAATGCGCCGCGTCTCGGCGGCAGCGGCGTGCCGGCGGGGACCCGCGGCGTCGATGGCGCCAATGACGTCGCCGTCAACGTCCAGGGGACGCCGCCGGTCCGCGGCGCCAGGACCGTGGCGGTCAATGCCTTCCGCGTCTATGACGACGCGCCGCTCGCCACCGCGCCCGAGGTGACCGGCAACCGGCCGCAGGAGATCACGCAAGGCTATCTCGACGCCATCGATACCGACAGCGCGGCCTTCATCGATGCGGCGCTGGCCAATGCGTCGCTGAGCGCGCGGCTCGGCGGCCTCGGCAACTATCGTCTTCGTCCGGGCGTCGAGGTCGTCAGCAAGGTCAGCGCGGCGAACCCGAACGGCGATCTCACGGTCGCCGGCGATCTCGACCTGTCGGGCTATCGCTATGGCCCGAACGCAAACCGGCTCGATGCCGGCTTGCGCGGTTTCGGCGAACCAGGTGCGATCGCCATCCGCGCCGTCGGCAATCTCAACATCCGCGGCTCGATCAACGACGGCTTCGCGCCGCCGCCGGCGACCACCGGCGACAACGGCTGGGTGCTCGATCCGGGTATTCTGCCGTATGGCGGCGACCTGACGCTTCCCATCGCCGTCACGCTGGATGCCGGCACGGTGTTCAGGAAGGGCGTGACGCTCAACTACGATCTGCCGGTCGGCGCCGCCAACGGCCTGCCGGCAGGCACGGTGCTGCCGGTCCGCGCCACCCTGACAAGCACGCTGCTGCTGTCCGCAGGGACTGTCGTCGACGCCACCATCTATGACGCGAGTGGCGCGGTGGCGTTCGCCAAGGGCACGGTGCTGGCCGGCGTGGTGACGCTGTCGGCCGGCATGCAGCTCGATGCCGGCACGGTGTTGCGCGGCGCCGCGAGCTTCGCGGCGCTGACCTGGCCGAAGGGCGTTCCTCTGCCTGCGGATCTGACCGCCGCGGTGCCGCTGGCGCTGGCGGCGGGATCGCTGATCCCGTCCATGACCGATGTAAAGCTCGCGGGAGGCCAGCGGGTCGAGCTGCGCCCGCGGACGGGCGATCGCCAGTCGCAGAACTGGGCGGTGGCGCCGATGCTCAGCGCCGGCGCGACCTCTTGGGACATGCAGTTCACCGCGGGCGCCGATCTCGGCTCGGCGGACGTCCGTGCACGCAATCCGCTGGGCAAGGGCGATATCATTCTTGCCGATACGCACTATGTCTCGCGGACGGCCTCCGGCGGCATCGTCATGAACCTCAACATGGCGGGCGCACTCGTGATCCTCGCCAAATGGGGCGCCGACTATCCCAATCTCTCCGTCAACGATCTCGTCGGCAAATCGGAGAGCCAGTTGATCGCGCTTTTCGGGGCGTCGAGCTGGGACGATTTCGGTCTGCCCGGCTTCTGGGATCCCGCCGCCGGTCATTTCGATCTCGGCCTGACCATGCAGGGCGTCAACGCGGTCGTGGACATCAATGGTCTGCCACCGGGCATCACCAGCAGGTCGGACCTGCTGTTCAAGACCCGGCGCGAGCTCGCCACCCTGTACGGCGATCCCAACTACACCTGGAATGATTTCGGCCTGCCACCGAACTTCGGGGATTACGGGCAGGGCAACCTCTCCACCATCAATATGCCGCCCACGACCACGTATGCTTCGCCGTCGTTCAGTGTGATCCGCACCGGCACCGGCAACCTGTCGCTGTCAGCCGCCGGCAATATCCGGATGGATTCGCTCTACGGCGTCTACACCGCCGGCACGGCGACGGCGGTCGATGCGGCCTACAACCGCGCCCGTGGACTTCTCCCCGATGGCACGCTGCTGGGGGTTGCGAGCGCCGACTACGCCTCGGCGACCGCGATCTATCAGGCGTGGTACCCGGACCAGGGTGGCAACGTTCTGATCGCGGCCGGGGGCAATCTCACCGGCAACATCTACGGCCAGTCGTGGCGCCAGACGCCTTCCACTGTCGTCACCGGCAACTGGCTGTGGCGCCAGGGCACGGGTACGACCGCCGTGGATACCCCGATCCCGACCTCCTGGTGGATCAATTTCGGCACCTATGTGCCGAACACGGCGATCGCGGACGGAAATCAGGCGCGTCTGCCGGATCTCGCCGGCTTCACGGGCATCGGCGCGCTTGGCGGCGGCAACATCGCGATCCGGGTGGGCGGCGACGCCGGCGCGATCGATCTGCGCGGCGGCCAGGGTCCGCTACGGACCGGTCAGGAGCGCAGCCAGGGCCTGATGGTCGCGGTCGGCAGCACCGGCCGCGTCGGGGCGGACGGATCGTTGTCACTGACCGGAGGCGGCGACATCGACATCCGCATCGCCGGCGCCCTCAATCCGAACCTGACACTGTCCGATGTCGGCGAGAAACATGCGCTGGCGGGGGCGCTGGTCGACCTGCGCGGCGCGCTGCATGTCACCACGCAGTCGGTCGGCGGGATCAAGTTGGCCTACGGCGCCTATGTCGACAAGTTCGATCCGCGCGGGCTCGATCCGTTCACCGCGACGGCGTCGGACGCGCATTCGGGCTTCACACTGGTGCCCGGCGACGCGGTGATGACCATCGATACGCGGGGTGACCTCGTCCTGGGCGGCGCCGGCGATCCCGGCCGCACACTGTCGCCGAACAATGGCAGTTATGCCGCGGGCGGCGTCTCGTATGGCGGCGGCGGCGAAAGCTGGTTCTCGCTGTGGACCGAGCATACCGCGATCAACCTGATGTCGGCCGGCGGCAACCTGACGCCGACGACATCCTTGATGGAGCGGGACAGCATTCGCGCCGCGAGCCTGAACACCGACCAGAACATGGTCGACGGCACGGTCGTCTATCCGGCGATCCTGCGGGCGGCGGCGCTGAATGGCAGCATCTTCTACGGCGCCAGTGCCGCGCCTTCCCTGCGCTATGACAACCAGCCCTATCCCTTCGTTACCCTCGCGCCTTCGCGGTATGGCACGCTGGAAATGCTGGCCGGCAACTCGATCTATGGTGGCCAGTACGGCTTCAGCCTGTCCGGCACCGGCGTGCCGATGCCGACCCCGTTCAATCCGGCTTTTGCCGGCCGCGACGTCGACGTCTTCGGCCGGTCGCTGGTGACCAACGCGTCGTTCACCGGCTCGATCGATCAGGTCGGCAATGTCATGCCGTTATCGCTGTTCGTGTTCGGTCCGAACACCTCCGTGACCCCCATCGGCCGGGCGGCCGATGCCGATCCCGTGCGCTTCTACGCGAGGAGCGGCGACATTTCCGGCCTGTACACCGGCGAGGTCCTGTCGTTCTCCGGTGGACTGAGCATCTGGTACAGCGCGTCGGCGCCGCTCATGGTGCGCGCCGGCCGCGATATCGTCGGCGCCGGGCTGGCCCCCGGGGCGACGCGCGACAGCTATTACAGTGGCACGTCACGTGGCAATCTGATCGTGCACAGCAACCCCAATGATGTCTCGGTGATCTCCGCCGGACGGGACATCGTCAACGCCAACTTCGACATCGCCGGACCCGGTGCGATCGAAATCTCCGCCGGCCGCAATCTCTATCAGGCCGACAAGGGCGCGATTGCCAGCATCGGCCCGCTCGCCACCGGCGACACCCGTCGCGGCGCCAGCGTTGCCATGCTCGCCGGCGTCGGCGCGTCCGGGCCGAACTATGACGGCTTCGCGGCGCGCTATCTCGATCCCGCGAACCTGTCGAGCAGCGGTGTGCCGCTCGCCGACCAGCCGGGCAAGGTTGCCAAAACATATGAGCGTGAGCTCGCGGTCTGGCTCGGCGAGCGCTACGGCTTCGCCGGAACCGATGTGGAGGCACGCGCCTACTTCGCAGGCCTGCCGCCTGAGCAGCGGCAGATCTTCCTGCGGAGCGTCTATTTCGCCGAGCTCACCGCGGGCGGCCGCGAGCACAACGACGAGGCTGGTCAGCGCCATGGCAGCTATCTGCGCGGGCGACAGGCGATCGCCGTGCTGTTCCCGGAGACGGCGGCCTATGGCGGCGATCTCACGATGTTCGGTGGCTCGGGCATCCGGACGCTGTCGGGGGGCGACATCCAGATCCTCGCGCCGGGCGGCCGCGCCGTCATCGGCATCGAAGGGCTGGTGCCGCCGGCGTCGTCCGGCCTGATCACGCAAGGCGCGGGCAATATCCAGATCTACGGGCAGGGCAGCATCCTGCTCGGCCTGTCGCGCATCATGACCACGTTCGGCGGCGATATCATCGCCTGGTCTGCGACCGGCGACATCAATGCGGGCCGCGGCTCGAAGACGACGACGGTCTATACGCCGCCGAAACGCGTCTACGACAAGTATGGCCGGGCGGTGTTGTCGCCGCAGGTGCCGTCATCCGGCGCCGGCGTCGCGACGCTCAACCCGATCCCGGAAGTGTCGCCCGGCGATATCGACCTGATCGCGCCGCTCGGCACCATCGATGCGGGCGAGGCGGGCATCCGCGTCTCCGGCAACGTGACCCTGGCAGCGCTGCAGATTCTCAATGCCGCGAATATCCAGGTGCAGGGCAGTTCGTCGGGTATCCCGACCGTCCAGGCGCCGAATCTCAGCGTCGCGCTGTCGTCATCGAGCGCGACCGCCGCGACGCAGCAGGCGCAGGCGCCGCTGCCGGCCCGTAATGACGGCCAGCCGTCGATCATCATGGTCGAGGTGCTCGGCTATGGCGGCGGTGATGGCGGCACGGACGATCGCAACAAGAAACGTGACGATCGGCAAGGCCTCAATGGTCCTGCGCCGACGCCGGCACCGGACTATCGCGACGGCAGCGCGGTGCAAATCGCGGGGTATGGACGCCTGAGCGAGGCGGAGCAGCGGATGCTGACGCCCGAGGAGCGTCAGCGGCTGGGCGATAACTGATCAACAAGCGTGGGCGCGATCACCTTGCGGTCGATCGCGCCCTTGCCGGCTTTGGCTGATGGCGGGGCCGCGTCAGACGTGGCGCGACACCACCATGCAGATCACGGTGACGGCCAGCAGCACCGCGGCGATACGGTGCGCCACCGCAGGCTTCTTCTTCAGCGCGCCCTGCACGCCGGCGGCGGCAATGGCGGCGAGCGCACCGAGCATCAGGACCTTCTCGGTGCTGCCGAAGCCGGCCTCATGCAGCAGATGCCACAGGCCGGCGCCAGTCAGCACCGCCACCACGGCCGCGCCCATCTGCGGCCGGAACAGCGCTTCGCTGCCGGCGCCACCCTGGCGCGCCAGAGTGAAGGTCGAGCCGACCCAGAACACGCCGGACAACGCGTGCAATGCGATGAGAATCATGATGATCGTCGTCATGGTGAAAACCTTTCAGGACATTCTCGGGGACAGACAGGCGACGATTTAATCTTAGACATCTAACAATTAGATGTCTATCTTATGGGCCATGCCAATGATGCGAGGCCGCACGCCGATCGGACTGTTGCTGATGCAGGCCGCGAAAGCCGTCAGCCGCGCGTTCGACGATTCCCTCAGCGAGAAGGGGGGATCGCGGCCGGTGTGGCTGATCCTGCTGGCACTGATGGACGGCGCTTACCGCACCCAGTCGGATCTCGCTGTCACCATCGGCGTGCGCGGGCCGACCCTCACCCACCATCTCGCCAGCATGGAACGTGACGGCCTGCTGACGCGCACGCGCCTGTCGGAGAACCGGCGGGTGCAGGCCGTGGCGCTGACCGCGAAGGGGCGCATGCTGTTTCACAAATTGCGGCAGGCGGCGATGAGCTTCGACCGCGATCTCAACGAGCGCTTCACCGCTGCGGAGATGGACACCCTGCGCGCGCTGCTCGGCCGTTTCGGCACCGGCGACGCAGTGGGTTTGGGCCCAGATTCGTAAGCTCCTCGGGCGTGCGTCGCCCGACGACATAACAGGCCGCCGCTGCCAACCGCAAACTGTCAGCGTGAGTTCGACGCGTCCGTGGTGTTGCGGTGATGGAATGATCGCGCGTGGCGGCATGACCGCGAGCGGTGCGGCTTTGAAGGACGTTCGCCACCGACCGACCCACAACGTGGGAAGAAAATTAGTCAAATAATATGACTCGTCAGCTCTGAGCTTCCATGCCAAGCTGCCGCGCACTGACACGCTCATAGAAGCTGTGCGGCCAAAAAATCGGGAGAGACGCCTATGCCACGTTCGTTCCTGACAGCCCTGCTCGCTGCTGCGGCCCTGACCGCTCCGGCGCTTGTTCTCAACGCCCACGCCGCTGAACTGACCATCGGATTTTCGCAGATCGGCTCGGAATCCGGCTGGCGCGCCGCGGAGACATCGGTCTCCAAGTCCGAAGCCAAGAAGCGCAACATCACCTTCAAGATCGCCGACGCCCAGCAGAAGCAGGAGAACCAGATCAAGGCGATCCGCTCGTTCATCGCGCAGGGTGTCGATGCGATCTTCCTCGCGCCGGTGGTGTCGACCGGATGGGACGCCGTGCTGAAGGAGGCCAAGGAAGCCAAGATTCCGGTCGTGCTGCTCGACCGTGACATCGATCCTTCGGGCAAGGAGCTCTATCTGACCGCCGTCACCTCCGACAGCGTGCACGAGGGCGAGGTCGCCGGCGAATGGCTCGCCAAGACCGTCGGCGGCAAGACCTGCAACGTGGTGGAGCTGCAGGGCACCGTGGGCGCCAGTGTGGCGGCGAACCGCAAGAAGGGGTTCGATACGGCGATCGCCAAGCATGCCAATCTCAAGGTCGTGCGCAGCCAGACCGGCGACTTCACCCGTGCCAAGGGCAAGGAGGTGATGGAAAGCTTCATCAAAGCCGAAGGCGGCGGCAAGACGATCTGTGCGGTCTACGCGCACAATGACGACATGATGGTCGGCGCCATCCAGGCGATGAAGGAAGCCGGCCTGAAGCCCGGCAAGGATATCCTCACCGTCTCGATCGACGCAGTGCCTGATATCTTCAAGGCGATGGCGGCGGGCGAGGCCAATGCGACGGTCGAGCTGACGCCCGACATGGCGGGACCGGCGTTCGACGCCGTCATCGCCTACAAGGCCAAGGGCACGGTACCGCCGAAATGGATCCAGACCGATTCCAAGCTCTACACGGCGGCGGATGATCCGCAGAAGATCTACGACAGCAAGAAGGGCCAGGGCTATTGAGGTCCGCTACCGGCGGCGCGGGCGTCGAGCGCGTGCCTCAGGTCGTCGACCGCGACATTCCACTGCTCGACGTGCGCGGCCTCAGCAAGAGCTTTGCCGGGGTTCGCGCGCTCGACGCGGTCGATTTCAGTCTGCGTTCCGGAGAGATCCATGCCTTGCTCGGCGAGAATGGCGCCGGCAAGTCGACACTGATCAAAACCATCACGGGTGCACTATCCCGTGACGCCGGGACGGTGCGCCTCGCGGGCGAGGAGATCGCGCCGCGCTCGGCAGAGGCGGCGCTGAAGGTCGGCATCGCCACCGTTTATCAGGAGGTCAATCTGCTACCGAACCTCTCGGTGGCACAGAACCTGTTCCTCGGGCGGCAGCCGACACGCTTTGGCTTCGTGCGTGAGCGCGACATGCGGCGTCGCGCATCCGCACTGCTCGAAGGATTCGGCCTTCACATCGATGTCGCCGCGCCGCTAGGCGACTACTCGGTCGCGGTGCAGCACATCACGGCCATTGCCCGCGCCGTCGACATGTCGGCACGGGTGCTGATTCTCGACGAGCCGACCGCGAGCCTTGACCGGCATGAGGTCGACATCCTGTTTTCCGTCATGCGCCAGCTTGCCGGGCGCGGTATCGGCATTCTGTTTGTGACCCATTTCCTGGATCAGGTCTATGCGGTCTGCGATCGCATCACCGTGCTGCGCAACGGCAGGCTGGTCGGTGAACGGAAGGCTGCGGAGCTGCCACGGATCGACCTCGTGCACATGATGCTCGGCCGCGAGCTCAGCGATGCCACCGCGGCGCGCGTCCATGCGCCCGCCGCGACCGCGCATCCGCCCTATGCGACGTTCTCCGATATCGGCAAATCCGGTTATCTCGCGCCTTTCAGCCTCGCGCTCGGAAGCGGCGAAGTGGTCGGTCTCGCCGGCCTGCTCGGGTCGGGGCGAACGGAGACGGTACGCCTGGTGTTCGGGGCGGAGCGGGCGGACAGCGGCACGGTGGAGGTCGACGGGCAGGCGATCCGTCTTCGCTCACCGCGCGATGCCGTGCAACACGGCTTCGGCTATTGCCCCGAGGAGCGCAAGACCGAAGGCATCGTGGCCGAACTGACGGTGCGCGAGAACATCGTGCTGGCGCTGCAGGCGCGTCTTGGCCTGCTGAAGCCGCTGTCGCGGCGCGAGCAGGACGAGATCGCGCGCCGCTTCATCCGGATGCTGGATATCCGTCCGGCCGATCCCGAGCGGCCGATCGGCCTGTTGTCGGGCGGCAACCAGCAGAAAGCCCTGTTGGCCCGCTGGCTGGCGACCGAGCCACGCCTGCTGATTCTCGACGAGCCGACACGGGGCATCGATGTGGGAGCCCATGCCGAAATCATTCGCCTCATCCGCCAGCTGTGCGCGGACGGGCTGGCGCTGCTCGTGGTGTCCTCCGAGCTGGAGGAGATTGTCACCTATGCCGACCGGGTGGTGGTGCTGCGGGATCGCGCCCATGTCGAAACGCTGCATGGCGACGCCATCAATGTAGCGGCGATTGTCGCGGCGATCGCCGCCGATGCATCGCTTGCCGCGCGGGAGCTTCGGCAATGATGCTTCGCCTGCCACGCGCCGGGCTGCCGCAAGTGCTGGCCTTTCTCGCCATCATGGCGATCAACTGGGCGGTGTCGCCGCAATTCTTCGACCTGCGGCTGCAGGATGGCCGGCTGTTCGGCAGCCTGGTCGATGTCTTCAATCGCGGCGCGCCGGTCGCGCTGTTGTCGCTCGGCATGGTGCTGGTGATCGCCACGCGCGGCATCGACCTGTCGGTCGGTGCGGTGATGGCGATCTCGGGCGCGATCGCCGCGAGCCTTGCGGACAGCCATTCGCTGGTGGTCGTGATCTCTGCCGCGCTCGGCGCCGGTCTCGTCTGCGGAATCTGGAACGGCTTTCTGGTCGCGGTGCTCGGCATCCAGCCCATCGTCGCCACGCTGATCCTGATGGTGGCTGGACGCGGCATCGCCCAGCTCATCACCGAAGGGCGCATTGTCACCTTCACCTCGCCGCAACTGGCGTGGCTTGGCGGCGGCTCGGTGATCGGCATTCCGGCGCCGGTCGTGATCGCCGCCGGCATGCTGGGGCTGACGGTCGCGCTGGTGCGCGGTACGGCGCTGGGGCTGATGATCGAGGCGACCGGCGGCAACGCCCGTGCCAGCGCGCTGGCGGGCATCGGCACCCGCGCCATGATCATGGCGGTCTATGTCTGGTGCAGCCTCTGTGCGGCGCTGGCTGGGTTGATCGCGGCAGCCGACATCCTCGGCGCCGACGCCAACAATGCCGGCCTGTGGCTCGAGCTCGACGCCATCCTGGCGGTGGTGATCGGCGGGACCTCGCTGTTCGGCGGCCGCTTCAGCCTCGTCCTGGCGGTGCTCGGCGCGCTCATCATCCAGGCCATGAACACGGGAATCCTGCTGTCCGGCTTCCCGCCGGAATTCAACCTCGTGGTCAAGGCGGTCGTGGTGCTGGTGGTGCTGCTGCTGCAGTCGCCGCGCCTCGACCTTCGCTTGCTGCTGTCGAAGGTGCGCACATGAGGCGGTTGCTGCCCGTGCTGGTGACCACGGCCGTGTTCATCGCCGGCTTCATCATCTGCGCGATTCAGTTCCCCAACTTCGCCTCGACGCGGGTGGTCGCCAACCTTTTGACCGACAATGCGTTCCTGGGCATCGTGGCAACCGGCATGACGTTTGTCATCATCTCCGGCGGAATCGACCTTTCGGTCGGCTCGGTGATCGGCTTCACCACGGTCTTCCTCGCGCTCGCCATCGAGCGGCATGGCGTGCCGCCGTTGGTCGCGTTCGCCATGATCCTGGTCATCTGCGCGGCGTTCGGCGCGGCGATGGGCGCGATGATCCAGTATTTCGACATGCCGCCCTTTATCGTCACCCTGGCCGGCATGTTTCTGGCCCGAGGGGCGAGCTTCCTGATGTCGACGGAATCGATTCCGATCAACGCCCCGCTCTATGCCAACCTTGCTGATCACGCGATCGTTCTCCCCGGCGGCGGCCGGCTGACGGTGATCGCGATGATCATGCTCGCGGTGTTCGCTGCAGGGATGGTGCTGCTGCATTTCACGCGTTTCGGCGCCAATGTCTACGCGCTCGGCGGCAGCCGGACGTCCACCGCGCTGATGGGGGTGCGGGTCGCACCGACCACCATCGCCATCTACCTGCTGTCCAGCGTGCTCGCCGGGCTGTCGGGGATCGTGTTCTCGTTCTATACGTCAGCCGGCTATTCGCTGTCGGCGGTCGGTGTCGAGCTCGATACCATCGCCGCGGTGGTGATCGGCGGCACGCTGCTCACCGGAGGCTATGGTTTTGTGTTCGGGACCTTTGTCGGCGTGCTGATCCAGGGCCTGATCCAGACCTACATCAATTTCGACGGAACGCTGTCGAGCTGGTGGACCAAGATTGTGACCGGAATTCTGCTGTTTGCGTTCATCGTTTTGCAGCAGGCCATGGTCGGTCTCGCGAAACGTTCCCGCCGCCGAACCACGGAGGTTGTGCTGCCATGACATCACAGCTCGTCGTCATTCCCACCCGCCGTGCGCATTCCAACCACGCCGAGGTCGCCCGCACCATCGGGATCGACATCATTTCCGGCCGCTACGCCGAAGGCGCCAAGCTGCCCGGCGATGCGGAGCTCACGGTGATCTTCGGCGTATCGCGCCCGGTGCTGCGCGAGAGCGTGAAGACGCTGGTGGCGAAGGGGCTGCTCAGCACAAAGGTGCGGATCGGCACGGTGGTGCGCGAGCGGGCGGCCTGGAACATGTTCGACCTGGACGTGCTGGCCTGGCATCTCGATGTCGGCATCGACATGCGGTTCGTGCGCGACCTCGCCGAGATCAGGCTGGCCGTGGAGCCGCGCGCGGCCGCGCTGGCCGCCAGCCGCCGCTCGGATGCCGATGTCGCGGAGCTGCAGCGGAGCATCGCCTGGATGCGCCGCGAGCCGTTCGACTCCGTCGGTTTCGCCGACGCCGACCTCAGCCTGCATATCGCTGTCGCCAACGCGTCCGGCAACCCGTTCATGCGCTCCATGGGCGGGGTCATCGAAGCGGCGTTGCGTGCGTCCTTTCTGCTGAGCGCGCCGGTGGAAGAGCAGGAACGCGACACCACGATCCTGTTCCACCAGCAGATCGTCGACGCGATCGTTCAGCAAAATCCGGAGGCTGCGATGGAAGCGATGAGAAGGGTCATTTTCGATGGCCTGCGCCACCATGGCGGCAAGCCGTGATGGCCAGCCGATGACGGCGCTCCGCCACACCCCCGGGATTCTGGACCCATCCGCATGACCCAGCTTCGCCTCGCCATCGTCGGTCTCGGCAAGATTGCGCGGGATCAGCATCTGCCGACGGTCGCAGCTCTGCCTGCGATCGCGCTCGCCGCCATCGCGGATCCCAATGCGTCCCTCGACGGCGTTGCCAGCTTCGCCTCGCTCGAGGAGATGCTTCGTGACGGGCCGCCGATCGATGCGGTCGCGCTGTGCACGCCGCCGCAGCTGCGCGGCCGACAGGCGGCGATGGTGCTCGCCGCCGGCAAGCACGTGCTCTTGGAAAAGCCGCCGGCGGCAACCTTCAGCGGCATCGCGCCGCTGGTCGACGTCGCCAGGGCGTCAGGCAAGACGCTGTTCGCGTCGTGGCATGCGCGCTTCTCGCCCGCGGTCGAGCCGGCCAAGGCCTGGTTGGCGGAGCGCGAGATCCGCGCGGTGCGTGTGATCTGGAAGGAGGATGTCCGCGTCTGGCATCCGGGCCAGGCGTGGATCTGGGAGCCGGGCGGTTTCGGTGTTTTCGATCCTGGCATCAATGCCCTGTCGATCCTCACCCGCATCCTGCCGCAGCCGTTTGTCCTGACCCGCGCCGAGCTCGCATTCCCGAGCAACCGCGCGGCGCCGATCGCCGCCACCCTCGATTTCTCGGATACGGGCGGGCTTGCGATCCATGCCGATTTCGATTTCCGCCAGACTGGGACGCAGACATGGGCGATTGAGGTCGATACCGATCGCGGCCGGCTGACGCTGTCGGCCGGCGGCGCGAAGCTCACCCACGATGAGCACGTGCTGGTGGACGAGAAGAAGGCGGCCTACCCGCTGATCTACCGCCGCTTCCTCGATCTGATCGCGCGCGGCGAATCCGATGTCGATCTTGCCCCGCTGGCGCATGTCGCTGACGCCTTCATGCTCGGCCGGCGCCATGTCGTCGAGCCGTTCGAGGACTGACGATGGCCGCCGCTGTCCGTGAGACGTTCGGATCTCTCCCCGGTGGCGCCGCAGTCGAGCGGGTGCGGCTGTGTGGGACGGGCGGGTTCGAAGCTTGCGTCATCACCTATGGCGCGGCGCTCCAGGCTCTGTTCGTGCCGGACCGCCGCGGCGTGGCGGGGGACGTGGTGCTGGGGCACGACGACCTCGCTGGCTATGTCGCGACCCGGCGGTTCTTCGGCGCCACCATCGGACGCTTTGCCAATCGCGTCGCCGGCGCGGGCTTCGATCTCGACGGGACACGTGTGACCCTTGCGGCCAACAACGAACCGCATGCGCTACATGGCGGCCGCGAGGGGTTCGACCGTCGACTCTGGCGCGTCGTGGCGCTGGACGACGGCGCGAGCCCGGCGGTGACGCTCGCCTATCACAGCCCGCATGGCGAGGAGGGCTATCCGGGCGCGCTCGATGTCCGCGTGACCTACCGTCTCTCCGGCCCGGCGGAATTATCGATCGCCTACGCAGCGATGACCGACCGGCCGACCGTGATCAATCTCACCAATCACAGCTTCTTCAATCTCGAAGGCTCGGGGGCTGGCGACACGGTTCTGCGGCATCGCCTGACGGTCGCGGCGGATAGCTTCCTTGCCACGGACGAGACGGCGATCCCGCTTGCCGAACAGCCGCGCGGCGTCGCCGGCACGCCGTTCGACTTCCGCGACGCCTGCGAGATCGGCAGCCGGATTCGACAGGACGACGAGCAGCTCCGACGCGGACGCGGCTACGATCACAACTTCTGCCTTGCTCCCGGCACGGCCCTGCGCTTGGCCGCGCGGCTTGCGGCGCCGCACTCCGGTCGGGTGATGGAACTACACACCGACCAGTTCGGGCTGCAGGTCTATTCCGGCAATTATCTTGACGGCACGGTGCGCGGCAAATCCGGACGGCTGTATCGCCAGTCCGACGCCGTTTGCCTGGAGCCGCAGGCCTGGCCCGATACGCCGAATCGCGCCGATTTCCCCTCGGCGCGGCTCGAGCCGGGGCAGACCTATCGTCATCATACGCTCTATCGCTTTTCTTCAGAGTAAGGGAACGCCGCGGCGCACCATTGCATGGCGGAGGACACTGCGTGACCGGCCCTGACGAACGTCTCGACGATGTGCCAGCGACGATCCTGTGTGACACGCGATGTCACCTCGGTGAAGGGCCGACCTATGACGCGGCCAGCGATACCGCATGGTGGTTCGACATCCTGGAGCGCCGGCTGTTCGAAACGCGTCTCGCGGCGCGCCAGACGACGATTCACGAACTGCCGGTCATGGTCAGTGCGCTGGCCGTGATCGACGAGGGGCATCACCTGCTGGCGGCCGACGATGGCCTCTATGTCCGCAGCCTCCGCGATGGCCGGCTGTCACGGTATCTGCCGCTCGAGGCCGACAATCCGGCGACCCGCTCGAACGATGCGCGCGTCCATCCCTCCGGCACGTTCTGGATCGGCACCATGGGGCGCGGCGCCGAGCGTGGCGCGGGGGCGATTTATGCGTTGCACAATGGTGAGCTCACCCGGCTGTTCGCTGACATCAGCATTCCGAATGCGATCTGTTTCGCGCCGGATGGCGCCACCGCCTATTTCGCGGACACGCGCGCCAATGTGCTGTGCCGTGTCCTGCTCGATCCGGCGACGGGCCTGCCGGTCGCCGCGCCGTCCGAGCTGTATGTCCACGGCGGTACTGGGGATCTCGACGGTGCGGTGGTCGATAACGAAGGCGTGATCTGGAACGCGCGCTGGGGCGGCGGCTGCGTCGATGCCTATTCGCCTGATGGCGTCCGCCTGCGCTCGGTTCGCGTGCCGGCGCAGCTGGCGAGCTGCCCGGCGTTTGTCGGCGCGGATCTCAGCCGCTTGCTGGTGACATCGGCCTGGCAGGGGATGGATGCCGCGGCGCGGGCGGCGGACCCGGACCATGGCCGGACCTTCGTGCTCGATGTGGGGGTGCGCGGACGGGCTGAACCGCGCGTCAGGCTGGGCCCGGCATGACGCGCGCTCCGCCAATCCGCAGGGTTGTTCGCGGGCCCTTGCGAAACCGCAGGGTGTGGCGGATCATCGCCGCGGGCTATGGATGTGTTTGATGGACTAACGACCTGCGCCATGTGCGCTGGCGCCAACGGCAGCAAGACCGCGACAACGCGGCGATCGACGTCCAACGCTTGGGAGTGGAACATGAAACGACTGAAATCGATTCTTTCCGTTGCGGCCCTCTGCTCGCTTTTTCTCGCCAGCCAGGCGCTGGCACAAACCAAGCCCACTGTGGGCATCGCCATGCCGACCAAGGCGTCGGCGCGCTGGATCGACGACGGCAACAACATCGTCAAGGTGCTGCAGGCGCGCGGCTACAACACCGATCTGCAATATGCCGAAGACGACATCCCGAACCAGCTGTCGCAGATCGAGAACATGGTGACCAAAGGCGCCAAGGTGCTGGTGATCGCGTCGATCGACGGCACGACGCTGTCCGATGTGCTCAAGCAGGCCAAGGACAAGGGTATCGTCGTGATCGCCTACGACCGGCTGATCCGCGACACCCCGAATGTCGACTACTACGCGACGTTCGACAATTTCCAGGTCGGCGTGCTGCAGGCACAGTCGATCGAGCAGGGGCTGAAGCTGAAAGACGGCAAGGGACCGTTCAACATCGAGCTGTTCGGCGGCTCGCCCGACGACAACAATGCCTACTTCTTCTACAACGGCGCGATGTCGGTGCTGCAACCCTCGATCGACAGCGGCAAGCTCGTCGTCGCCAGCAAGCAGATGGGCATGGACAAGGTCTCGACGTTGCGCTGGGACGGCGCCACGGCGCAGGCGCGCATGGATAACCTGCTCAGCGCGTTCTACACCACCAAGCGCGTCGATGCCGTGCTGTCGCCCTATGACGGGCTGTCGATCGGCATCCTGTCGTCGCTCAAGGGCGTCGGCTATGGCAGCGGCAACATGCCGATGCCCATCGTCAGCGGTCAGGATGCCGAGGTGCCGTCGATCAAGTCGATGCTGCGCGGCGAGCAATATTCCACGATCTTCAAGGATACCCGCGATCTCGCCAAGGTCACGGCCGACATGGTCGACGCGGCCCTGAGCGGCAAGACCGTGACGGTGAACGACACCAAGACCTACAACAACGGCGTCAAGGTGGTGCCGTCCTATCTGCTCAAGCCCGTCGTGGTCGACAAGAGCAACTGGGAGCAGGTGCTGATCGGCAGCGGCTACTACAAGAAGGACCAGTTCAACTGAACGGATCAGCTGCCCTGGCCGGGTATGCCCGGCCGGGGCGGTGAACGCGCTTGCTCCGAACCATCCCGACCGCGGGGAGCCTGCATGACCAACCTGCTGGAGATGCGTGGCATCGGCAAGGCTTTCGCCGGCGTCAAGGCGCTGAGTGATGTCAGCTTCACGGTCAGGCCGGGCGAGATTCATGCCCTGGTGGGCGAAAACGGCGCCGGCAAGTCGACGCTGATGAAGGTGCTGAGCGGGGTCTACCCCCATGGTAGCTATGACGGCAGCATCATCTACGACGGCGCGGAACGGCGCTTCCGCGACATCACCGAGTCCGAGGCGCTCGGCATCATCATCATCCATCAGGAGCTGGCGCTGATCCCGCTGCTGTCGATCGCGGAAAACATCTTCATCGCCAATCCGCCGGCGCGGTTCGGGGTGATCGATCGCGACGAGGTGTATGCGCGCGCGCGGCGGCTGCTGGCCAAGGTCGGGCTCGACGAGGCGCCGGACACCCTCGTCACCAATCTCGGGGTGGGCAAGCAGCAACTGGTCGAGATCGCGAAGGCGCTGTCCAAGGAGGTGCGCCTCTTGATCCTGGACGAGCCGACCGCCAGCCTCAACGAGAGCGACAGCGCGGCGCTGCTCGACCTGCTGCTCGAGTTTCGCGCCCAGGGCCTGTCCGCGGTGCTGATCTCGCACAAGCTCAACGAGGTGTCGCGCGTCGCCGACCGCATCACCGTGTTGCGCGACGGCCGCACCGTCGACACCATGGATTGCCACAATGGCGCGGTCGAGGAAGACCGCATCATCCGCAAGATGGTCGATCGCGACCTCGAACATCGCTATCCCCGGCGTGAGCCGAAGATCGGTGAGCCGGTGTTCAGGGTCGAGAACTGGTCGGTCCATCACCCGCAGCACCGGGACCGGCAGGTCATCCGCAATGTCGACTTCCAGGTGCGGCGGGGCGAGATCGTCGGCATCGCCGGCCTGATGGGCGCCGGCCGCACCGAGTTCGCCATGAGCCTGTTCGGGCGGTCATGGGGGCGCAGGATCACCGGCCGCGCCTTCGTGCACGGGCGCGAAGTCGATCTGTCCACCGTCAGCCGCGCCATTGACGCCGGCCTCGCTTATGTCACCGAGGATCGCAAGCAGCTGGGACTGCTGCTCGCCGACGATGTTCGCAAGAACATCACGCTCGCCAACCTCGATGGTGTCGCGTCCGGTCATGTGATCGACGATCTCAGAGAATTGCAGGTGGCGAACGAGCAGCGCAATCGCCTGCGGATACGCTGTTCGGACGTCTACCAGGCCGCGGGCAACCTGTCCGGCGGCAACCAGCAGAAGGTGGTGCTGTCGAAATGGCTGTTCACGGATCCCGAGATCCTGATCCTGGACGAGCCGACCCGCGGCATCGACATCGGCGCCAAGTACGAGATCTACTGCATCATCAACGACCTCGCCGATGCCGGCAAGGCCGTGATCATGATCTCGTCGGAGATGCCGGAGCTGCTCGGCATGTGCGAGCGCATCTGCGTGATGAACGAAGGCGCCTTCGTCGGCGAGTTCGGCCGCGACGAGGCGACCCAAGAGGGGATCATGCGCGCCATCGTTCGCAGGAGCGAGCGCCTCGTCGACCGCCATCTGGCCGAGCGGCTGCAAGATGACGGAGAGGAAGCTTCAGGAGAGGCACATCCATGAGTGACAAGACCGTGGCGCTTCCCGAGGCGCGCAAGCAGGGCGGCTTCCTCAAGGCCAACTTGCGCGAGTACGGCATGCTGCTGTCGCTGTTCGCCATCATGGCGTTCTTCGAGGTGGTCACCGACGGCACGCTGCTGCGACCGCTCAACCTCACCAACCTTGTGCTGCAGAACAGCTACATCGTGATCATGGCGCTTGGCATGCTGCTGGTGATCGTCACCGGGCATATCGATCTCTCGGTCGGCTCGGTGTCGGGCTTCGTCGGGGCGATCGCCGCGGTGCTGATGGTGCGTTATGGCGTGCATTTCATTCCGGCGACGATCATCTGCCTGCTGCTCGGTGCGCTGATCGGCGCGGCGCAGGGCTACTGGGTGGCCTATTTCAAGATCCCGTCCTTCATCGTCACGCTGGCCGGCATGTTGGTGTTCAAGGGGCTGGCGCTCGCGGTGCTGCAGGGGCAATCGGTCGGGCCGTTCTCGCCGACCTTCCAGAAGCTGTCCTCGGGCTTCATCCCCGAGCTGTTCCCGGCGGCCGGTGCGCTCTATCCGACCTCGCTGCTGATCGGCGCGGTGCTGGCGCTGGGGCTGGTCTATGTCAGCGTCAAGACCCGCGCGCGGCGGGCGAGCCATGGCGTCGAGGTCGAGCCCGTCGGCCTCTTCGTGCTCAAGAACGCGATCCTGTTCGGCGTGGTCATCTATTTCACCTATCTGATTGCGTCCCATCGCGGGCTGCCGAACGTGCTGGTGATCATGATCGCGCTGATCGCGTTCTATGGCTTCGTCACCGCGCGCACCATCGTCGGCCGGCAGATCTATGCCGTCGGCGGCAACGAGAAAGCGGCAAAACTGTCCGGCATCAGGACCGAGCGGCTGACCTTCCTGACCTTCGTCAACATGGGCGTTCTCGCCGCGCTCGCCGGGCTGGTGTTCGCCGCCCGGCTCAACACCGCGACGCCCAAGGCCGGGCTCGGCTTCGAGCTCGACGTCATCGCCGCCTGCTTCATCGGCGGGGCGTCGGCCTATGGCGGTGTCGGCCGGGTCGCCGGGGCGGTGATCGGCGCGCTGATCATGGGCGTCATGAACAACGGCATGTCGATTCTCGGCATCGGCATCGATTACCAGCAGGTGATCAAAGGACTGGTCCTGCTCGGTGCCGTCTGTCTCGATGTCTACAATCAGCGGCGGTGACGGCCTGCGCCCCTGATGACAGGGGCAGGCGAACCATGGAATATAGCGGTACACCATGGCCTCTCATCCGCTCGCCCGCATCGTCAGCCAGTTCAAGCGTGAACCCTCGCGCACCGGCTCGCTCATCATCACCTTTCACGGCGACGCCATCCTGCCGCGTGGCGGCTCGGTGTGGCTGGGGACACTGCTGCAGTTTCTCGAGCTGCTGGAAATCGACGGCGGCGTGGTGCGCACCGCGGTGTCACGCCTTGCCGCCGACGGCTGGTTCGACCGCGACAAGGTCGGCCGCAAGAGCTTCTATCGCCTGGCGCCGACCGGACGCGAGCGCTTCGAAGCCGCGATCGAGCATCTCTACAACCCGCATGTCTCCGCTTCGTCCGGACATTTCGAGCTGCTGCTGATCGAGAACGGCGCCGACCGTGACACCGCGCGAGCGGCGCTGGCCGAGGCGGGCTTTGGCAATCCGCTGCCGGGCGTCTGGGTGGCACCGAAGGGCGTGGTGGTGCCCTCAGCCGCTGCCGGAGCGATCCGTGTCGATGTCGCCGCCGCCGGCGAGATGGGGCGGCGCCTGATCAGCGCCAGCTGGTCGCTGGAGCGCATGGCGGACTCCTACCGTGCGTTCGTGAAGACGTTTGCACCGCTCGATGCCTGGATCGCGGCGCCGGACGCCGTGTCGCCGGCGGATGCCATGCTCGCGCGGGTGCTGCTGATCCATCAGTACCGCCGGGTGATCCTGCACGATCCGTTGCTGCCGGCGGAGCTGCTGCCGGCCGACTGGCCGGCGGCCGCGGCGCGGGCGCTGTGCGCCCGGATCTATCGGGCGCTGCTCGGTCCGTCGGAGAAATGGCTGGATTCTCATGGCGAAAGCCCGGCCGGCGTGCTCCCGGCGCCAGGACCGGAACTGCGTCGGCGCTTCGCTGATATGTTACAAAAATAGATTGCGAATGAACATTTTTGTTATATATTAGGAGCGCCTCTAGGGAGAAGACGGCCATGTACACGCAAGCGCTGAATGCGCCGCAGAGCGATGACCGCCACGTTGAAGACGCCGCCAGGTCTGCTGCGTTCCAGGCCCGCATCGATGCCGAGGACCGCATCGAGCCCAATGACTGGATGCCCGCGGCCTACCGCAAGACGCTGACGCGGCAGATTTCCCAGCACGCCCATTCCGAGATCGTCGGCATGCTGCCGGAGGGCAACTGGATCACCCGCGCGCCGACGCTGCGCCGCAAAGCCGCGCTGCTCGCCAAGGTGCAGGACGAGTGCGGCCACGGCCTCTATCTTTACGCCGCCGCCGAGACGCTCGGCACCTCGCGCGAAGAGCTGGTCGACCAGATGCTCAGCGGCAAGGCGAAGTACTCCTCGATCTTCAACTATCCGACCCTGACCTGGGCGGATATCGGCGCGATCGGCTGGCTGGTCGATGGCGCTGCGATCATGAACCAGATCCCGCTGTGCCGCTGCTCCTACGGCCCCTATGCGCGCGCGATGATCCGCGTCTGCAAGGAAGAGTCGTTCCACCAGCGCCAGGGCTACGAGATCATGCTGACGTTGTCGCGCGGCACCGCGGACCAGAAGGCGATGGCGCAGAACGCGCTCGATCGCTGGTGGTGGCCTTGCCTGATGATGTTCGGCCCGCCGGACCAGCACAGCCAGCACGGCGACCAGTCGACGCGCTGGAAGATCAAGCGCTTCTCCAACGACGAGCTGCGGCAGAAGTTCGTCGACGCCACCGTGCCGCAGGCGCAGTATCTCGGCCTGACGATGCCGGACCCGGATCTGAAGTGGAACGATGCGACGGGCCACTGGGACTACGGCGCGATCGACTGGGATGAATTCCGCGAAGTGCTGTCGGGCAACGGCCCCTGCAACCGCGATCGCATGGCGGCGCGGCGCAAGGCCCATGACGACGGCGCCTGGGTCCGCGAGGCCGCGGTCGCCCATGCCGAGAAGCAGCGCGCCCGCAAGGCCGCAGCGGCCGTCGCCGCGTGATGACAGGAGAACGGCGATGACCGTACAGAACATTCAGCTCTGGGAAGTCTTCATCCGCAGCCGCAACGGCCTTGCGCACAAGCATGTCGGTTCGCTGCACGCGACCGATGCAACGCTGGCGCTGCAGGCGGCGCGCGACATCTACACCCGCCGCGGCGAAGGCCTGTCGATCTGGGTGGTGCCGTCGAACGCCATCATCGCGTCCGATCCCGCCGAGAAGGACATGATGTTCGAGCCGGCGATGTCGAAGATCTATCGCCATCCGACCTTCTACGACGTGCCGGAAGAAGTCGGGCACATGTGATTGTCCGTCATGGCCGGGCAGTGCGATCCGTCTTCGGCGGATCGCTAGGGCTAAGGTCTCCCGGCCATCCACGTCTTTGTTGTTGAAGCATCGTGAATACGTGGATGCCCGCGACAAGCGCGGGCATGACGAGCTTGAAAACAAGCGCCGGGCCGTGCGGCCCGATCAACAGAACGGATGTCCCATGGCCGCCGCCTCCATTTCCGTCACCGAAAGCCCGCTGGTGCTCTACGCGCTGCGCCGCGCCGACGATGCGCTGATCCTCGGCCATCGCCTGTCGGAGTGGTGCGGTCATGCGCCGATGCTGGAAGAGGACATGGCGCTCGCCAACATGGGCCTCGACCTGATCGGCCAGGCGCGCGAGCTCTACACCTATGCCGCCGAGGTCGAGAACGCCGGCAACGACGAGGACAAGCTCGCCTATCTGCGCGACGTCCGCCAGTACCGCAACCTGCTGCTGGTCGAGCAGCCCAACGGCGACTTCGCCCGCACCATCGTGCGCCAGCTGTTCTACTCCGCCTTCGCCGATCCCTATTGGCGCGCCATGATGGCCTCGAAGGACGCCACGCTGGCGGCGATCGCCGCCAAGTCCGAGAAGGAAAGCGCCTATCACCTGCGCCACGCTTCGGAATGGGTGATCCGTCTCGGCGACGGCACCGAGGAAAGCCATCGCCGTGCGCAGACCGCGGTCGATGATCTCTGGGCGTTCACGGGCGAACTGTTCCACGCCGACGATAGCGACGCCGGACTGATCGCCAGCGGCATCGCGATTGATCCCGAGACCCTGCGCACGCGCTGGGAGCAGACGGTCGCCGGGGTGATCGGCACCGCCACGCTGAAGCTGCCGACCGCAAGCTGGATGCAGAAAGGCGGCCGCTCCGGCAGCCACAGCGAGCATCTGGGACATCTCCTCAGCGAGCTGCAGTCGATGCAGCGCACGTTTCCGAACGCCACATGGTGACGGTATCAGACCATGCCGTCGACCTGCGCCAGCTCGCCTGGGACGCGGCGGCATGCGTGGTCGATCCGGAGATTCCGGTGCTGACGATCGCCGATCTCGGTGTGCTGCGCGACGTGACTGTTCACGACGATGCCGTCGAGGTGTCGATCACGCCGACCTATTCCGGCTGTCCGGCGATGAACATGATCGCGCTGGAGATCGAGGTCGCGCTCGCCAAGGCCGGCATCCGCAACGCCAGGATTCACACCGTGCTGTCGCCGGCGTGGACGACCGACTGGATGAGCGAGGAAGGTCGCGCCAAGCTCAAGGCCTATGGCATCGCGCCGCCGCAGGCGGGCGGCGGCCGCCGCGCGCTGTTCGGTGAACAGCAGGTCGCCTGTCCGCAGTGCGGCTCGACCGACACCGAGGTTCTGTCCGAATTCGGCTCGACGTCGTGCAAGGCGCTGTGGCGCTGCAAGAGCTGCCGCGAGCCGTTCGATTACTTCAAGTGCCATTAATTCGTCATGCCCGCGCTTGTCGCGGGCATCCACGTCTTCACGTTGCTTCAACAGGAAAGACGTGGATGGCCGGGAGACCTTAGTCCTAGCGATCCGTCGAAGACGGATCGCGCTGCCCGGCCATGACGAAAGAAACGACAGTCGATACGAGGTAGGTAGCCGATGTCCCATGCACCGAAATTCCACCGTCTCGCCGTTCGCGACCTGCGTCGCGAAACCGCCGACGCGGTCTCGATGACCTTTGCCATTCCCGATGCACTTGCGGCCGACTACGCCTTCGCGCCAGGCCAGTACCTGACGCTGCGCACCACCATGGACGGCGAGGAGGTGCGGCGCTCCTACTCGATCTGCTCCGGTCCCGATGATCATGAGCTGCGCATCGCGGTGAAGCGCGTCGACGGCGGCGCGTTCTCGTCCTACGCCATCGAGGAGCTCAAGAGTGGCGACGAGCTCGACGTCATGACGCCGACCGGCCGCTTCGGCGTCGCTCATGCGCCGGGCGAGGCCCGTGTCCATGTCGGCTTCGCCGCCGGCTCCGGCATCACGCCGATCCTCTCCATCGTGCGCGGCATCCTGGCGCGCGAGCCAAACAGCCGCTTCTTCCTGTTCTACGGCAACCGCGCCACCAACGGCATTCTGTTCCGCGAGGCGCTGGAAGAGTTGAAGGACCGCTTCATGGGCCGCCTCTCGGTGTTCCATGTGCTGTCGCAGGAGGAGCAGGATCTGCCGATCCTGCACGGCCGGCTCGACCGCGCCAAGGTCGAGGTGCTGCTGCGCGCCATGGTGCCGGCGGCAAGTGTCGATCATGTCTTCATCTGTGGTCCGGTCGCCATGAGCGAGGAGATCGAGGCGGCCTGCCACGGTCTCGGCATCGCTCCGGAGCGGGTGCATGTCGAGCGCTTCGTCTCCGAGTTCGGTGGCAAGCCGCGGCCCAAGCCCGTGATCGCGCCGGAAGCGCCGCCGAAGGCGGTGGCTGCGTTGATCGTCGACGGCAAGCGCAAGGATGTGCCGGTGGCGGACGGCGAAGCCATCCTCGACGCCGCGCTGCGCGCTGGCATGGACCTGCCATACGCCTGCAAGGGCGGCATGTGCAGCACCTGCCGCGCCAAGATCGTCGAGGGCGAGGTGCAGATGGACGTTAACTACTCGCTGGAGCCGTGGGAGCTGAAGGCCGGCTTCGTGCTGACCTGCCAGGCCCATCCGGTGTCGGAGCGCGTGGTGGTGGACTACGATCAGATGTGAGGGGCGGGCCGGTGCGCCGCAATGGACGCTGCGCTTCGACATCCACCATCGTCATGCGCGGGCTTGACCCGCGCATCCGGCTTGCGGCGCCTCGCTCTTGTTGAAGTCTTCAAGATGGATCACCGGGTCACGGCGCTTCGCGCCGGCCCGGTGATGACGCCGAAAAAATGAGCGTTGCAGGCTACGGCCGAGGCTCGGCTTGCAATGTGGCCGTCCATCCTTCGAGGCTCGCTGCGCTCGCACCTCAGGATGACGGATTAATTCACGGCGTCCTGCCTCGACGCAGCCCTGTCACTTCCCTTCCCGCATCAGCGCATATGCCGTCTGGGCCATCGCCACCGGCCGCGCGTCGCCGTCGGTTGCGATGGTGATGCTGCCATAGGCCATGGTGCGGCCAAGCCGCACGACTTTCGCGTGTGCCAGCAGGTCGGCGCGCACCGCCGGGCGCATGAAGTGGATGGTCTGGTCGACGGTGGTCATCGGCAGGTATTCGCCCGCAGCGGCGGAGACGGCGAATACCATGGAGGTGTCGGCGAGGCTCATCAGCGCCTGGCCGCAGACGACGCCATTGTCGCGGCACAGCTTGTCCGAGAACCGCATCCGCAAGGTCGCGCCTTCGGGCGAGATGGTCTCGATCGACAGGTCGAGGTCTCCGACCCAGGAGGCGAATACGGTCTGGAGCAGGGTGGTGGCGGTGGCCTTGTCGAATGTCGGCATCGGAACGTTCCGGCGTTGTGGGATGAAGGAGGGACTTACGCGAGCCGCACCGGCAGCGTGGTGAAGCCGCGGAAGCGGGCACGGCGGGCGCGGTGGGCTGGGCCGTTGGCGGAGAAGGTCGGGAAACGGGCGAGGAATCGACCGATCGCGATCCGTCCTTCGAGCCGCGCCAGGGCGAGGCCAGCACAGGCGTGGGCGCCGGTGGCGAAGGCGAGATGGCGGTTGGGCGAGCGGCCGACATCGAGGCGATCGGGGTCGGAGAACTGTTCGGGATCGCGGTTGGCGGCGCCGATGCACAGCGTCACCAGCGTGCCTTCCGGCAGCGTGACGCCATCGATCTCGGCGGGCTGCACCACGCGGCGGTTGCCGAGCTGGTTGGAGCTCTCGAAGCGCAGGAATTCCTCGACCGCGGTCTTGATCAGCGAGGGATCGTCGCGCAGGCGCTGCTGCTCGTCCGGGAATCGCATCAGCAGTTCGAGGCCGTTGGCGATGAGATTGGTAGTGGTCTCGTGGCCGGCGTTGAGGATGAAGATGCAGTTCTGCAGCAACTCGATCTCGCTGAGCCGCTCACCGCTGGCCTCGCCCTGGATCAGGCGGGTGAGCACGTCATGTTCGGGATTGCCAGGATTCTGCCGGCGGTCGGCGACGAGATCGCGGAGATAGGCGAGGAAGTCGGCCACGGCCTGCTCGCCGGTCTGCTGCATCTGCGGCGACAGCACCGGCTCGAGCGCGCCGAGGATCGCCAGCGACCAGCCACGCAGCGGATCGCGGTCGGCATGCGGTACCGCCAGGAGATTGCCGATCACCTCGACGGGGATCGCGGAAGCAAAGTCCTCGACGAGGTCGGCCTCGCCCTTCGCCTGCATGCGGTCGAGCAGCTTGTCGACCAGCGCGACCAGCGCCGGCTCCATCTCGGCGATGGCGCGCGGGTTGAGCGCCCCCGCGATCAGCCGACGGACGCGGGTGTGCAGCGGCGGATCATTGAACACGAGGCTGGTGGTGTGGTGCTGGAACAGCAGGGACGACGTGCCGTACTTCGGCGCGAACTCCACCTTCTTGTCGGAGCTGTAGCGCGTGGTGTCCTTGTAGATCGCCTCGAGATCGCGGTGGCGGGTCAGGAACAGCGAGCCGTCCGGCATGCGGTGCACCGGATCGCGCTCCAGCAGCGCGCGATAGGTCGGGTAGGGATCGTCATAGAAGGCGTCGTGCAGGTTCTGCAGCGAGAAGTCGCGAACGAGGGCGGCTGCGTCGGTACCGACCACGGTGGATGGGGTCTTAAGAGAGGGAGATTCCAAGGCGGTCATCCTGCCAGCTCCTTCCAAATGATGTTCAGGCGATTTCGCCGAACGCCACGTCAGGGTTCGTCGTGACGCCGGAGTCGTTCCACATCTTCGGCGTCATCACCGGGCCGGCGCGGAGCGCCGTGACCCGGTGATCCAGCTTCAAACACTCCACGCCACTGTGAGCAAGCTGGATTGCCGGATCAAGTCCGGCAATGACGCAGAGGGTGTGAGGCGCTTCGAGGCCAAGTGAAGCTTGGCAAGTGAAATTAGGCCTCGGCCTCATCCCTCGAAACGCGGCGCAGAGCGCCGCTCCTCAGGATGAGGAGGAACTGCAGCGGCGCTATTCCACCACGTCGTTGATCTGCACGACGGCCTGGGTGTTCGTGAACTTCGGGATGTCGGCGAAGATCTCGCGGCCGTGGGCCTTGCCGGCGGCCTTGAAGTCGTCGAGCGAGCCGAAGGTGAGCAGCGCCATCATCTGGTAGTCGGCGGCGCTGCCGTCGGGCTTGCCGGCGCCGCGCAGCACCTGTGCACTCTTGAGGCCGTAGGGCATCCAGCGCTCCCGCACCAGCGGAATGTGTTTCTGCAGATAGTAGTCGTGGTCGAACGTCGCGTCGCCGCCGGCGGGATACATCACGGTGACAGTAATCATCTGCTTCCTCCATTGTTCTTGTTGTCGTGGGGTCGGGCCGTGGATGGGGGCCGCGGCCGGCCCATAGGCCGGCAGCGGTGTGAGGGTTACGCCTGCGGGCGCACCGCGTTTATGGTCAGCAGCTCGTAGGTCGCCGCCGTCTCGCCCTTGTCGGTCGTGATCTCGACGTCCCAGCGCACCTCGCCATACTGTTTGTTGCGCGGCGACTTGTCCTTGGCGGTGAGCCGCACCCGGATAGCTTCGCCCGGCTGGATCGGCTTGAGGAAGCGCAGCGAGTCGAGGCCGTAATTGGCGAGCACCGGGCCCGGATCGGGATCGACGAACAGGCCGGCGGCGAACGACAGCAGGAGATAGCCATGGGCGACGCGTCCGGGGAAGAATGGATGGCCCCTGGTCGCCTCTTCGTCCATGTGGGCATAGAAGGTGTCGCCGGTGAAGTGGGCGAAGTGCTCGATATCGTCGAGCGTGACGGTGCGGTCCTTCGAGATGAAGGTCTGGCCGATGGCGAGATCCTCGAAGTGGTAGCGGAACGGATGGCGCTCCTGCGTGACTTGCGGCGCGCCCTTGATCCAGCTGCCGGTGACGCCGGTCAGCATCCGCGGCGAACCCTGCAGCGCGGTGCGCTGCATGTAGTGGCTGAGGCTGCGCACACCGCCGAGCTCTTCGCCGCCGCCGGCGCGGCCGGGGCCGCCATGCACCATGTGCGGCATCGGCGAGCCGTGGCCGGTCTGCTCCCTGGCGCAGTCGCGATCGATCAGCACCAGGCGGCCGTGGAATGCGCCGATGCCGAACACGAGGTCGGAGGCGACGCGCGGATCGTGGGTGTAGACGGAGGCGACAAGGCTGCCGCCGCCGCGATTGGCAAGGGTGATCGCCTGGTCGAGGCCGTCATAGCCCATCACGGTCGCGACCGGGCCGAACGCCTCGACGGAATGCACGGCCTGCGCGCGCATCGGGTCGGCGCAATGCAGCAGCAGCGGCGGGATGAAGGCGCCGCGCACCTTGTCCGCCCCCTCGACCGCGAAGTTGTCGGGATCGCCGGCGACCAGCTCCGCCTCCTGGCGCAGCTTCGCCACATGGGCGAGCACGTCGCGGCGCTGAGACTGGCCGACCACCGGGCCCATCCGCACCGTCTCCAGCTCGGGGTTGCCGATCTGGATCTTGGCGAGGCGCTCGCGCAGGGCGTCGATCACAGCGGAAACATGGCCAGCCGGCGCCAGCGCGCGGCGGATCGCCGTGCACTTCTGGCCGGCCTTGACCGTCATCTCCTTGGCGACCTCCTTGATGAAGAGGTCGAACTCGGGCGTGCCGGGTGCGGCATCCGGCGCGAGGATGGCGGCGTTGAGTGAGTCTCGTTCGGCGACGAAGCGCACCGCCTCGCGCGCGATCACCGGATGGCGCTGCAGCATCTCGGAGGTTGCCGCCGAGCCCGTGAACGACACCACATCCTGACAGGTCAGGTGGTCGAACAGGTCGCCGGTCGGGCCGACGACGAACTGCAGCGCGCCGTCGGGGAGGATGCCGGAGGCCTGGATCATGCGGACCAGCGCATGCGCCACATAGGCGGTCACGGTCGCCGGCTTGGTCACCACCGGCACGCCGGCGAGCAGCGCGGGGGCGAATTTCTCCAGCAGGCCCCAGCACGGGAAGTTGAAGGCGTTGATGTGGACGGCGACGCCCTGCAGCGAGGTCACGATGTGCTGGCCGGCGAAAGCACCGGTCTTGCCCAATGGCTCGACGGCGCCGTCGAGCAGGAAGGTGCTGTTGGGCAGTTCGCGGCGGCCCTTGCTGGCATAGACGAACAGCGTGCCGATGCCACCGTCGATGTCGATCATGTTGTCGGTGCGGGTCGCGCCGGTCTGGAACGACAGCTTGTAGAGTTCGTCCTTGCGCTCGGTGATGTACTGGCCGAGGCGCTTGAGGAGGTCGGCGCGCTGGTGGAAGGTCAGGCGCCGCAGCGCCGGCCCGCCGACGCTGCGGGCGTAGGCAAGGATCTCGGCCATGTCGAGGCCGCCGACATTGGCGTCCGCCACCACGTCGCCGGTCACGGCGCTGCGAATATCGATGAGGTCGCGGCCGGGAGCCGCCCAGTGTCCGCGGACGAAGCTTTCGAGTTTCATGGCAGCGCTCTGTGGTTGGGGGTGAACATCATCATTCCGCCGCGGCGGTGCGCCGGCCGGCCGAGGCTGCCGGCGCGCGCAGCTCGCGCGTGCCGTCGGCGATCAGGCGGGTGACGAGCTCGGCATAGTCGGCGCGGGTGACCTCGCCGCCGCTCTTGAACCAGAGATAGTGCCAGTTGAGCATGCCGAACAGCGACATGGTCACGGGCTTCAGCATCTTCGTGCCCTTGAGCTGCGGCGCGACGCCGGCGACCGCGTCGGAGAAGATGCGCACGAGCTCACGCTCCATGCCCTTGAGTTCGGTCTGGCGATCGTCCGGGAGGAAACGCATGCTGTTGATCTGCACATTGTGCTGGGCGTCGGCGTCGCGATAGGCCTCGAGCAGCGCGCCCGCGAGGCCGCGCAGGCGTGCTTCCGGTGCATCGCCGGGCCGGTCCGCAGCCTCCACCGTCTCGAGCAGTTCCTCGAGGTGAAAGCGGATGACGTCGAACAGCAGCTCTTCCTTGTCCTTGTAGTAGTGATAGAGGTTCGCCTTCGACACGCCGCAGGCGTCCGCGATCCTGTTCATCGAGGCGCGGTCGTAGCCGTGCTCGGAGAACAGCTCCGCCGAGCGGTTGAGGATTGCCCGTCGCTTGTCGTCGTAGTCACTGGCGCGGCTGCGTGCCATGTCGTCCGTCGTTCCCTTGTCTTCCGAGCCGAGGCCCGGGCCTCGTCCTTCGAGATGCCCGCTGCGCGGGCTCCTCAGGACGAGGGACGTCTTCAATCCTCATGGTAAGAAGAACCATGAGGCCGATGTATCAGCACCTATTCCTTCGGTCGCCGGTCGATGATGCGCTTGGCCTTGCCGAGGGAACGCTCGATCGTCTCCGGCTCGCGCACGGTGACACGAGCGGTGATGCCGATGGTGTCCTTGACCGATTGCTCCAGGCGGTCGGCCGCGGCCTGGCGCACATCGGCGGTGCGCGCTTCCGGGCGCGCCTCGACCTGGATCTCCATCTGGTCCATGCGGCCGTCGCGGGTCAGGATGATCTGGTAGTGTGCCGACAGCGCCGGAATGGTCAGCAGCTTTTCCTCGATCTGGGTCGGGAACACGTTGACGCCGCGCACGATCATCATGTCGTCGGAGCGGCCGGTGATCTTCTCCATCCGCCGCATGGCGCGCGCGGTGCCCGGCAGCAGCCGCGTCAGGTCGCGGGTGCGATAGCGGATCACCGGCATCGCTTCCTTGGACAGCGACGTGAACACCAGCTCGCCCTTCTCGCCGTCGGGCAGCACCTGGCCGGTTACCGGGTCGACCACCTCCGGATAGAAATGGTCTTCCCAGATGTGCAGGCCATCCTTGGTCTCGACACACTCATTGGCGACCCCGGGACCCATCACTTCGGACAGGCCGTAGATGTCGACGGCGTGGAGGTCGAACGCCTCCTCGATCTCTTCGCGCATGGCGTTGGTCCAGGGCTCGGCACCGAAAATGCCGACCCGCAGCGACGACTTGCGGGGATCGAGCCCCTGCTTCCTGAACTCGTCGAGGATCGCCAGCATGTAGGATGGCGTCACCATGATCACGTCGGGCTGGAAGTCGGTGATGAGCTGCACCTGCCGCTCGGTCATGCCGCCGGACATCGGAATCACGGTACAGCCCAGCCGCTCGGCGCCGTAATGCGCGCCGAGGCCGCCGGTGAACAGGCCGTAGCCATAGGCGATATGCACCTTCATGCCGGGGCGGCCGCCCGAGGCGCGAATCGAGCGCGCCATGCAGTCGCTCCACACCTCGATGTCGCGCTTGGTGTAGCCGACGACCGTGGGCTTGCCGGTGGTGCCGGACGAGGCGTGGATGCGCGCCACCTGCGACTGCGGTACCGCGAACATGCCAAACGGATAGTTGGCGCGCAGGTCCGCCTTGGCCGTGAACGGGAATTTCGCGAGATCCTCGAGGCTTTTGAAATCGTCGGGATGGACGCCCGCGGCGTCGAACGCCTTGCGATAATGCGGCACGTTGTCATAGGCGTGGCGCAGCGACCAGCTGAGACGCTCACGCTGATGGGCGCGCAGTTCGTCGCGCGAGGCGCGTTCGAAGCGGTCGAGAGCGGCCGGCGCGGGGGTCAGCTCGGTGAGCTTGCGGAGTGGGATCTGCTGCAATTCGTCCTCCCGGAAAGTGTCTTGTTGTTCAGGCACGCGTCGCGCTGTCGCCACGGGGCGTGAAGGTGCGCGAATGTCCACGGAATTCAGCGACAACGGCGCCGTGGCTGTCGCGCACGGTGACGTCGTAGATCCCGCCGCGGCCGACCCGCGAGCGCTCCACCGCATGGGCGGTGAGTGTCTCGCCCTCCGGCACCGGGCGGATGAAGGTCACCGCGCATTGCTGCGCCACCGTGGGTTCGCCATAGCTGTTGCAGGCAAAGGCGAAAGCGGAGTCGGCCAGTGTAAAGACGAAGCCGCCATGGCAGATGCGATGACCGTTGACCATGTCCGGCCGCACCTTCATGGTCATGATCGCCTCGCCGATCGCGCTGTGCGCCAGCACCATGCCGAGGCCCTGGCTCGCACGATCCTGAGCCCACATCGCTCGCGCTTCGTCGAGCAGCTTCGCCTCGCCGGCGGGATTGCGGGTGTCCATCAGAATCTCCCCACGAATTTCGCCGGACGCTTGTCGAAGAACGCGGTAACGCCTTCGATATAGTCCGGCGTGCGCCCTGCATCGCCCTGCAGTTCGCATTCGAGGTCGAGCTGGGTATCGAAATCGTTGGTCTCGGCGGCGTCGAGCGCCTTCTTCATCAGCGCAAGGCCGGTGGTCGGTTGGGTGGCGAAATGCGTGGCGAGGCGATGCGCTTCGGTCATCAGCGCGTCGTCGTCGAGCACCTTCCAGATCAGGCCCCAGGCTTCCGCCTGCTCGGCGCTGATCGGCTCGCCGAGCAGTGCGAGGCCCCGTGCGCGTGCGCGGCCGGCAAGGCGCGGCAGCAGCCACGAGCCGCCGGAATCGGGCACCAGGCCGAGCCTGGCGAACGACTGGATGAATTTGGCCGAACGCGCCGCGAGCACGATGTCGCAGCCCAGCGCGATGTTGGCACCGGCGCCGGCCGCGACGCCGTTGACCGCGCAGATGATCGGCATCGGCAGGTCGCGCAGCTTGCGCATCAGCGGGTTGTAATGGCGCGCGATGGTGATGGAGAGATCGGGCGTCTCGCCCGGCGTGAACACGCCGTCGGACAGGTCCTGCCCGGCGCAGAAGCCGCGGCCCGCGCCGGTGAGGATCAGCGCACGGCAGCTCTTGTCGGCGTCGGCCGCCTCCAGCGCCGCCATCAACGCTCCGTGCAGCGCGGCGCTGAACGCGTTGAGGAGGTCGGGGCGGTTAAGGGTGAGAACGCGATAACCGTCGCGCATATCGGTCAGAATGAGATCTTCTGCCACCTTGTCCTCCCGTCGGGCGCGTCCTTCCATGGGCGCCATTGCGACCAATCGTACTATTGACCAACCGTCCGGTCAATTATATTGATGGAGGAAAGCGGGATCGCGACCGAGGCGGCCATTGTGGCTGTGCGGCCGACCCGTGCCGGGCAAGCTCATCAAAAAGAGTACCCCCGAAACCAGGAGGAAACGATGACATCACTTTCCGTGAAGAGTCTTGTCGCGGCCGGCGTGCTCAGCCTCGCCCTCGGCCATGGCGCATCCGCGCAGCAGACCATCAAGATCGGCTCGATCCTGTCGTCCACCGGTCCCGCCTCGTTCCTCGGCGAGCCCGAAGACAAGACGCTGCGCATGTACGTCGACAAGATCAACAGCGCGGGCGGCGTCGACGGCAGGAAGCTCGAACTCGTCGTCTATGATGATGGCGGCGACGCCAACAAGGCGCGCACCTTCGCGACCCGCCTCGTAGAGGACGACAAGGTGGTGGCGATGGTCGGCGGTTCGACCACCGGCACGTCGATGGCCATGATTCCGGTGTTCGAGGAAGCGCAGGTGCCGTTCATCTCGCTCGGCGGCGCCATCGAGATCATCGATCCGGTGCGCAAGTACACCTTCAAGACGCCGCACACCGACAAGATGGCGTGCGAGAAGATTTTCGAGAATCTCAAGCAGCGCAGCCTCACCAAGATCGCGCTGATCTCCGGCACCGACGGCTTCGGTGCCTCGATGCGGGCGCAATGCGTCAAGGTGGCGCCGACCTACGGCATCCAGGTCGTCACCGAGGAGAGCTACGGTCCGCGCGACAGCGACATGACCGCGCAGCTCACCAAGATCAAGAACACCGCAGGTGTGCAGGCGGTGGTCAATCCCGGCTTCGGCCAGGGCCCGGCGATCGTCACCCGCAACTACGCCCAGCTCGGCATGAGCAGCACGCCGCTCTACCAGAGCCATGGCGTCGCCTCGAAGAGCTTCATCGAGCTCGCAGGACAAGCGGCGGAAGGCGTGCGGCTGCCGGCCGCGGCGCTGCTGGTCGGCGACAAGCTGCCGGATAGCGATGCGCAGAAGAAGGTCGTGGTCGACTACAAGAAGACCTACGAGGATGCGACCAAGCAGCCGGTCTCGACCTTCGGCGGCCATGCCTATGACGGCCTGTTCATCCTGGTCGATGCGATCAAGCGCGCGAAGTCGAGCGATCCGAAGCAGATCCGCGACGCCATCGAGGCGACCAAGGGCTTCGTCGGCACCGGTGGTGTCGTCAATATGTCGCCGACCGATCACCTCGGCCTCGACCTCACCGCCTTCCGCATGCTCGAGATCAGGAACGGCGACTGGGTGCTGCTCGCGCCGGGCACGTGAGGATCGCGTTTCGCAGCAGGGGGCCTCATGGTTCGAGACGCGCGGCGTTGCCGCGCTCCTCACCATGAGGAGGACTGTTCTCCGCGGGGAGCGGTAGCCGTCACGCGGAGGATGGTCCTCGCGAGGCCGGAGCTTCTCCCTCATCCTGAGGAGGCGCGCAGCGCCGTCTCGAAGGATGAGGCCAAGGCGCATGACGCTGGTTCACCGACCGTCGCATATGTGCGGCGACGAATACTCTCGCAGACCCGATAACAGAGGCATTCCGACGACAGCATGGCCGAGTTTGTCCAATTCCTGATGTCCGGACTGACGGTTGGCGCTGTTTATGCGCTGGTCGCGCTCGGCTTCACGCTGATCTACAACGCCTCCGATGTCGTCAACTTCGCCCAGGGCGAGTTCGTGATGCTCGGCGGCATGGTCACGGTGTTCGTGTCAGCGGCCGGGGTGCCGTTGCCGCTCGCGGCGCTGGTCGCGGTGGCGGTGACGATCGCGATCGGTCTGCTGCTGTATGCGCTGGCGATCGCCCCGGCGCGCGGCGCTTCGCCGGTGACGCTGATCATCATCACCATCGGCGCCTCGATCCTGCTGCGCGGCGCGGCGCAGGTGCTGTTCGACAAGCAGTTCCACAAGCTGCCGTCGTTCTCCGGCGACACGCCGGTCAACCTGCTCGGCGCTGCGGTGCAGCCGCAGAGCTTCTGGGTGCTCGGCGGCGCGGCGGTGATCGTGCTGGTGCTCTATGCCTTCCTGGAGCGCACGGTGCTCGGCAAGGCGGTGCTCGCTACCTCAGCCAATCGCCTCGCGGCGCGCCTCGTCGGCATCAACACCACGACCGTGATGGCGCTGGCGTTCGGCGGCTCGGCGGCGATCGGCGCCGTCGCCGGCATCCTGATCACGCCGATTACGCTCACGAGTTACGATACCGGCACGCTACTGGCGCTCAAGGGCTTCGCTGCCGCCATGCTCGGCGGCATGGGCAACCCGCTCGGCGCGGTCGCCGGCGGGCTGCTGCTCGGCCTCCTGGAGGCGCTCGCCGCCGGCTACATCTCGTCGACCTACAAGGACGCGTTCGCCTTCATCGTCATCCTGGTGGTGCTGTTCGCGATGCCGCAGGGCCTGTTCGGCCGCCGCATGGTGGAGAGGGTGTGATGCCGCGATTCGATCCGCGCATTGTCACGCTGGTGGTGCTGGCGGCGGTGATCGGCCTGCTGCCGCTCGTGCTGCCGTCGAGCTACTACATCCGCGTCGCCTCGCTGGTGTGGGTGTCGGCGTTTGCCGCCATCGGCCTCAACATCCTGATGGGCCAGGCCGGGCAGGTCAGCCTCGGCCATGCCGGCTTCTTCGGCATCGGCGCCTATGCGGTGGCGATCGGGCCGGCGCATCTCGGCCTGCCGTCCTGGGCGGCGCTGCTGCTCGGCGCCGTGGTCGCGGCGGGGCTCGCCTATCTGGTCGGGCGCCCCATCCTGCGGCTGAAGGGGCATTATCTCGCCATCGCCACCCTCGGCCTCGGCGTGCTCGTCGCCATGGTGCTCACCACCGAGAGCCGCTGGACCGGTGGCCCGGACGGCATGCCGGTGGCGAAACTCGCGCTGTTCGGCTGGCGCGCCAGCGGCTCCGCGACCTGGTACTGGATCAGCGGCGGCATGCTGCTTGTCGGCGCCTGGATCGCGCTCAATCTCGGCGACACGCCGACGGGCCGCGCCTTCCGCGCGCTGCATGACAGCGAGGTCGCCGCCCGCGTTGCCGGCGTCAATGTCGCGCGCTTCAAGCTGCGCGCCTTTGTCATCGCCGCGGTCTATGCGGCGCTCGCCGGCTCGATGCTGGCGCTGATGAACGGCTTCACCAATCCCGACCAGGCCGGCTTTCTGCATTCGGTCGAGCTCGTCACCATGGTGGTGCTGGGCGGGCTCGGCTCGGTCGTCGGGGCGGTGATCGGCGCCGCGGTGCTGATCACCCTGCCGCAGGTGCTGACCGTGTTCCAGGATTACGAGCACCTGCTGCTCGGCGCGATCATCATCGTCTCGATGATCTTCATGCGCGACGGCATCGTGCCGACGGCGGCGCGTCTGCTGACGCGGAGGGCACGGGCATGACCATCCTCGCGGCCCATGACATCGGCATCTCGTTCGGGGGCGTCAAGGCGATCGACGGTGTCAGCTTCCGCGTCGCGCCCGGGCAGATCCTGTCCATCATCGGGCCGAACGGCGCCGGCAAGACCACGCTGTTCAACGTCGTGTCCGGCGTCTATGCGGCCGATCAGGGCCGCGTCGAACTCGCCGGCGTCGACGTCACCGCGGCGGCGCCCGAGCGGCTCGCGGCGCGCGGGCTGTCGCGCACCTTCCAGAACCTGCAGATCTTCCAGCGCATGACCGCGGTCGAGAATGTCATGGTCGGGCGGCACCTGCGCGAGACCTGCAACCTGTTCGCCGACCTGCTTCGCCTGCCGTCGGTGACGCGGCAGAACCGCGCCACGCGCGAGGCGGCGCTGGCCCTGCTCGATGACGTCGGCCTGCGCGACAGCGCCGACCACCTGGCCGGCGCGCTGCCCTATGGCGCCTGCAAGCGGCTGGAGATCGCCCGTGCGCTCGCCGCCGAGCCGAAGGTGCTGCTGCTCGACGAGCCGGCCGCCGGCTGCAACGCGGTCGAGACCGAGGAGATCGACCGCCTGATCAAGCGCGTCGCCGAGAAGGGCATCGCGGTGGTGCTGGTCGAGCACGACATGAAGCTGGTGATGAAGATCTCCGACCGCATCCTGGTGCTGGAGCGCGGCCGGCCGCTGACCGAGGGCACGCCGCGCGAGGTGCGCGACAATCCCGCGGTGCTGGAGGCCTATCTCGGCAAGCATGGATCGCGGGAGGCGGCACGTGCTTGAGGTCCGCGATCTGCACAGCGCCTACGGGCGCATCGTGGTGCTTAAGGGTGTCAGCCTCGCGGTCAATGCCGGCGAGGTGGTGGCGCTGATCGGCTCCAACGGCGCCGGCAAGACCACGCTGCTGCGCGCGCTGTCCGGGGTGCAGCCGATCTGCGGAGGCGAGATCAGTTTCCTTGGCGAGCGCATCGACAAGCTGCCACCGCACCGGCGTGTGGCGCGCGGCATGACCCAGTCGCCGGAGGGCCGCCAGGTGTTCGGCCCGCTCAGCGTCGACGACAATCTGCGGCTCGGCGCCTACATGCGCGGCGATGGCGACATCGAGGCCGACCGCGAGCGGGTATTCGCGATGTTCCCGATTCTCCGCGAGAAGCGCCATCTCGCCGCCGGCGGCCTCTCCGGCGGCCAGCAGCAGATGCTGGCGATCGGCCGCGCCTTGATGGGGCGGCCGAAGTTGCTGCTGCTCGACGAACCGTCGCTGGGGCTCTCTCCGCTGCTGGTCGACCAGATCCTGGCCGCGATCGTGGCGCTGAAGGCGAGCGGTATGACGGTCCTGTTGGTTGAGCAGAACGCCACCGCCGCGCTCGAGATCGCCGACCGCGGCTATGTGCTGGAAACCGGCTGCATCGCATCGAGCGGGACGGGGGCGGCGCTGCTGTCCGATCCCAAGGTCAAGGCGGCCTATCTCGGCGCTGACTAGTCGCGTGAAAGCGCGGTCCGCTGGTTTGCGCCCGCTCCTCCGGCGCGATACCAAGGCGCCATGATTCCCTGGACCCTGATCGACACCGGCACGATTCCCGGAACCGACGGCACGCTGAAGCTGATGCAGCGGGGCGCCGAGTTCTCGATCATGCTCGGCGGCAATCAACTGATGAACAGCCGCCTCAGCGGGTCGGAAGTGGCGCTGGCGACGCTCGCTTGCGCGCGGACGGCCGATCGCGAGGCGCGCCGCATTCTGATCGGCGGCCTCGGTATGGGGTTCACGCTGCGTGCCGCGCTCCAGGTCGCCGGCCCCAAGGCGCAGATTGTCGTCGCCGAGCTGGTGCCGGCGGTGATCGCCTGGGCGAAGGGGCCGCTGTCCGGCCTGTTCGAGAATGCGCTCAGTGATCCGCGCGTCGATCTGCGGCAGGCCGATGTGACCGACGTCATCCGCGCCAAGAAATCGTTCTATGACGCGATCCTGCTCGACGTCGACAATGGTCCGGAAGGGCTGACCCGGTCGGCGAACGATCGGCTCTATCACTCCGCCGGCCTTGCGGAGGCCTATACCGCGCTATGCCCCCGCGGCGTGCTCGCGGTATGGTCGGGCGGGGCGGACGATGCCTTCACACAACGGCTGCGGCGCTCCGGCTTCACCGCCGAGGATATCGCGGTGCGGGCGACCGGGGCGCGCAAGGGCGCGCGGCACCACATCTGGCTGGCGACACGGCCGGCGTCGCGCTCTCGATAAGGCACGCTCGCTAAGGTTCGATGGAACCCTCGTGTGATCCCGTCGATTTTATATATGCCTTGACAGGAATATTCCTAATGAGGCATATTAAGTCGCATGATCGAGACCTTCGCGGCACTGGCCGACCCCAATCGCTTCCGCATCGTCGAATTGCTGCGCGCCGGACCATGTCCGGTGAACGACATCGGCGAGCGCCTGCAGCTCAACCAGCCGCAAGTGTCGAAGCATTTGCGCGTGCTGAAGCAGGCCGGTCTCGTCGAGGTGCAGCCGCGCGCCCAGCAACGGCTCTATGAGCTGCGCCCGCAGTCGCTCCGCAAGCTGCACGACTGGCTCGAACGTTACCGTGAGCTCTGGGATGCCCGTTTCGATGGGCTGGACCAATTGGTTGGAGAGCTCGTGGCGCAGGAGAAGTCGGACAAGCGCAAGAAAAGGACATGAGGACATGCCGGTGAACCAGACGTCGATGGAGCTCAAATCGGATCGTGAGATCATCATCACTCGAACGTTCAATGCTCCGCCGCGCATCGTGTTCGATGCCTGGACCAGGCCCGAACTGGTTCGGCGCTGGTGGGCGCCGATATCGCGCGGCGTGTCCGTGGTGCTCTGCGAAGCGGACGTCCGCGTCGGTGGCAGCTATCGTTATGTGCTGCGCACCGATGCGGGGGACGAGTTCGGTTTCTCCGGGCAGTACAGCGAGGTCACGCCGCACAGCCGTCTCGCTTACACCCAGGTGTTCGAGCCAATGGCCGCGGCAGGCGCCGTCGTCGTCACGGTGACGTTCGAGGACCGTGACGGCAGGACCGCGCTGGTCTCGCACGAAGTCTATCCATCGAAGGAGGCCCGCGAGGCGGCAGTGGGCTCCGGCATGGAGCACGGCATGCGCGAGGCCATCGAGCAGTTGGAGGTCCTGGTGGCCTCGCTGAGCTGATCGGGAAGGGCTGCGACCTGGTGTGGCGGCAACGAAGGCGGCCCGCGGCCCCGGACTACCGGGAACCGGGGGCCTTTTTCACAGGATGATTGCGCTGCAGCAATCTGCTACCCTGAGTCGACTGGCGGCCGACGATTCGATGCCGCAGGTTGTGAGGGCCCGAGCCATGCCCCGTCTGAAGGAAGGCGATCTGGTGGTGCTCAGATCCGGCGGTCCGGTGATGACCGTCGATGCCGTCAACACCAGCGTGTTCGACGACGACAAGGTGACCGGCGTGAGCTGCGTCTGGTTCGTCGGCGAAACGTTTCACCGTGTGCGCTTCGACCCGAATGCCGTGAAGCGGGCCAGGGTGGCGAAAGTCGCTGTTCACCGCACGATCGCGGCGCCCGATGCCGCTGCTCCGCACTACACCAGCGCGCTCGACACGGTGATCGGAGCGATGAACGACATCACCGAGACAGCCAAATCCGTCGTGTCCTCGTCCGCCAATGGCGTGAGCCACCAGGCAACACCAAAAAGACCGTCGCCGCGGGCGACAGCCAAGGTTGTGACGCCCAAGGTGGTGACGTCATAGCCATCCGCGCCGCAGCGAACGGGAGGCGCGCGGATCAGCCGAAATCGGATCGTTTGGTCAGTAGCAGACCCGCGTGCAGGTGCGCCCGCTCGACGGGGTGCTGCTGCAGTTTGAGGTGCAGGTGCGCTGGGCGAAGGCTTCAGCGGTGGTGACGGCGACGCAGGCGAGGGCGGCAGCAAGGATCAGAAATTGGCGCATTGAAAATCACTCCGGCAAAGACAACGGCGCCTCGGAAAAGATGGGAGGCGCGCCGACGCTAACAGGCGTTGCGATATGTTGCCAGACGTTTCCGTCGTGCGCCGCCGCTGCGATGCAGGATGTCGGTCAGTCGCCGGCCTGCGCGTCGCGCCGGCGCAGCACGACGACATTGTAGGCGGCACCGAGTGCCATCAATACGCAGGTGCCGAGAAACACCGCACGCATGCCGATGTGGCCGCCGACGAAGCCGCCGAGCAGCGGCCCCACCACCTGGCCGGCATATTGCGACGAGGTCGAGTAGCCGAGCGCAGCGCCGCTGACGTTGTCAGGCACGTTATGGCGGATCACCGCGGCGATGCATGGCAACAGGCCGCCAAGCGCGATGCCCATCAGGAAGCGTAAGGCGATCAGCTGCCAGCTGTCGGTGACGAAGGCCTGCGGGATCAGCAGCAGCGCCGCAACGGCGAGCGCGCCGGCGATCACCCGCCAGTGGCCGATGCGGTCGGCGAGCTTGCCGAGCCTTGAAGCCGACAGGATGCTGCCGAGCGCGGCCGCCGACATCACGACGCCGGCGACCAGGGTGACACGGCTGGCGTCGCTGACGAGTTCGGCGACATACACAGTGATAATCGGCTCGATCGACATATTGGCGACCATCAGCAACAGGCCGGTGGTCAACATCGCCAGCAGCGGCCCCTTGTCCGGGATGCTGCGCCAGCCGCCGCTCGCGGTTGCCGCCTTGGCCCCTTTCGGCCGCGCATCCTCGTGGATGAAGAAGCAAGTGGCGAGAAACGTGACAAAGATCACCGCGCCCGATAGCCAGAAGGTGCTGCGGATGCCGATCAGCGGTGGCAGCGCGCCGCCGATCAGCGGCCCGACCAGGTTGCCGGCCATGATGCCCGACGACAGCACGCCGAGCGCCCAGCCGGAGCGGTCCTTTGGCGTCTGCGTCGCCACCAGGATCATCGAGCCCGAGGCGTAGCCGCCGGCGAAGCCGACGAACAGCCGCAGCGCTACCAGCTGCCAGACATTGCCCGCCATGCCGATCAGTGGCATGGCGATCGCCATGCCGAGGCTGGCGCGGATCAGCATCAGCTTGCGGCCGTAGCGGTCGGCGAGATGGCCCCACAGCGGTGCCACCAGCGCTGCGGCGAAGAACGTCGCGCCATAGGCCGCGCCCGACCACTGTGCGATGGCGGCGTGGTCGGTGACGCCGAGCTGTTCGACATAGATCGGCAGGAACGGCAGCAGCAGCGTCATCGCCACAATGGTGGTGAATGACCCCAGCAGCACGACGACGAGATTCTGTCGCCAGTGGTGCGCGCCGGAGGCCACCGGGTCGACGGGCGAGACAGGTTCGGGGGGCGCGGAGGCCATTTTCGCCAGACTTTCAATAGCTTGAAGTTCGATGGGATTTGGGATACCAATTTGGGATACATTCATCATCAAGCCATCGGCTTGTCAACGCGCGGAGCATGAAGGCGGCGCATGTCTCAGATGCAGCAGGTGGAGCAGCAGCTCCGCGACATGATCCTCGGCCTCGACATCGCGCCCGGCGAGCGTCTCACCGAGCGCTGGATCGAGGCGCGGTTCGAGGCCTCGCGCACGCCGATCCGGGCCGCGCTGCTGCGGCTGGAGACTGAAGGGTTGGTCGGCCGCGACGGCCGCGGCTGGACAGTGGCGCCGATCAACCTCGTCGAGCTCGAGCAGGTGTCGGTCTATCGCGAGGCCGTCGAAGTGGCCGCGGTGCGGCTGACCTGTGCGCTGCCGGACCGCAGCGCGCTGGAGGCGGTCGAAGGTTTGCTCGAGTCCTGCGATGCCGAGACCTCGCGCGAGGAGTGGCACCGTGTCGGCAACGACTTCCATATCGAGCTGGCGAAGATCTGCGGCAACGAGTTTCTGGCGCGTGGCGTGCGCGACGCCATGATGCGGCTGTCGCGCGCGCGCTGGCTGGAGGTGCGCGAGGGGCCGGCGCGCGACCGCGCCTGGGCGGAGCATCGCGCGATTCTCGCCGCCGTGAAGGCCGGCGACGCCGAGCGCGCAGCCGTGCTGCTCGGCGCCCACATCCGCGGCAGCCGCGACCGCCTCATCGCCTCGCTGCACGACGACCGCCGCGGCCTGCGCGCGCGTGGTTTTGCGGTGGTGGCGGGCTGAGGCGGGGGAATGGGGAGTTTGTTGTTGAACTCGTCATGGCCGGGCTTGTCCCGGCCATCCACGTCTTCCTTGCTGAAACGCTGTAAAGACGTGGATGCCCGGCAGACCTTAGTCCTGGCGATCCGTCGAAGACGGATCGCGCTGGCCGGGCATGACGGAGAAAAGTCGAAAATCCTCATGCTTCAACAAAGGCCTGAAAATGCGAGCTGCATTTCCTATTTGGCTCTCAGAATGACGGATTGTGGCTCAATCCAAACCCGTCAGGCCTACGCGGCGCGCCGCGGCGTGTCGTTGGTGGCGAGCGCCGCGACCAGCCGCTCGACCCGGGCGCGGACATCGGCGATGGCCTTGTCCTTGACCGGGCCGTAGCCGCGGATATCCATCATCGCGCTCGCCAGCGGCAGCAGGGCGGCGGCGCCATGCCTCGGCAGCTCCCGCAGCATCACTGCGATCAGGTCGTCGTACCAGGCGATCAGCGCGCGCTCCATCTTCCTCTCGGCCGTATAGCCGAACGGATCGAGCGCGGTGCCGCGCAGGCCCTTGAGCGCCACGAGCAGGCGGAACGGCCCGCGCAGCCAGCCGCCGATGCGGATCTTGCGGGGGCGGCCGCGGGCGTCCCTGCCGAGCGGCAGCAGCGGCGGCGCGAGATGGTAGTTGAGGCGGATATTGCCATCGAATTCGCGTTTCAGCATATCGGCAAAACTGTCGGCGAGATGCAGCCGCGCGACTTCGTACTCGTCCTTGTAGGACATCAGCTTGAACAGCGATCGGGCCACGGCCTCGGTCAGCGTCTGTGTGCCGAGCGCCTGCTCGGCCGTGCGCACACGCGCGACGGCGGCACGGTAGCGCTGCGCCCAGGCGGCGTTCTGGTATTCCCGGAGGAACGCGGTGCGCCGTTCGATGAGATCGTCGAGGCTCTCCGGCGCGGGCGTATCGGCTGTCGCGGCAAGCGCGTGCGGATCGGTGGCCGCGACCCGGCCGATCGCGAACGCCGTCTTGTTGCGGTCGATCTCGACCTTGTTGAGCGCGATCGCCTGCATCAAGGCGGCGAACGACACCGGCACGAGGCCGAGCTGCCAGGCGGCCCCCAGCATGATCATGTTGGCGTAGACAGTGTCGCCGCACAGCCGCTCGGCGAGTGCGTTGGCGTCGAGGGTGGAGAGGCCGGCGTCGCCGATGGTCCGGCGCAGTGCGGCGAGCCGGCTGCCGACGGCAAGGTCGGCATCGCGCTGGCGCACGATGTCGCCGGTCGGCATTTCGGCGGTGTTGACGATGGCGCGCATCCCCGTGCGGTAGGTGGTCGAGGCCTTGGGCGAGGACGATACCACCACGTCGCAGCCGATCAGCGCGTCGGCGGCGCCCTCGTCGATCCGCACCTGATGAATGTCCTGCGGCCGCGCGGCGATCCGCAAGTAACTCAGCACCGGCCCGAATTTCTGGGCGAAGCCGGTGAAGTCGAGCACGCTCGCGCCTTTGCCTTCGAGGTGAGCGGCCATCGCCACCAGCACGCCGATGGTGATGACGCCGGTGCCGCCGACGCCGGTCACCAGCAGGTCGTAGGGCTTGTCGAGTGATGCCAGGGCGGGACGCGGCAGCGCCTCGGCGCGCGCGACGAGGGCGGGCACGTCAGTGGTGCGTCGACGGCGCGTCGCCCCCTCCACGGTGACGAAGCTCGGGCAGAAGCCGTCGAGACAGGAGAAGTCCTTGTTGCAGGTCGAGAGGTTGATGCGGCGCTTGCGGCCGAACTCGGTCTCCTTGGGCTCGACGCTGAGGCAGTTGGAGGCGATCGAGCAGTCGCCGCAGCCCTCGCACACGAGGTCGTTGATCACGGCGAAGCGCTGCGGGTCAGCCATGGTGCCGCGCTTGCGGCGGCGGCGCTTTTCGGTGGCGCAGGTCTGCTCGTAGATCAGCACGGTGACGCCGGGGAGGACGCGCAGCTCGCGCTGCACGGTGTCGAGGTCGCGGCGGTGGTGCAGCGTCACGCCGGGCGGAAAGTCGCGAAGAGCGAACTTGTCGGGATCATCCGAGACGAGGGCGATGCGTGTCACGCCTTCGGCGCGGACCGAATGGGCGATCGCCTGCACGCTGATCGGGCCGTCGACCGGCTGGCCGCCGGTCATGGCGACGGCGTCGTTGTAGAGGATCTTGTAGGTGATGTTGGCCTTGGCGGCGATCGCCTGGCGGATCGCCATCGAGCCGGAATGATAGTAGGTGCCTTCGCCGAGGTTCTGGAACACGTGACCCTTGCCGGTGAACAGCGATGATGCCGTCCAGTTGACGCCTTCGCCGCCCATCTGGATCAGCGAGGAGGTGTCGCGGTCCATCCAGCTCGCCATGAAATGGCAGCCGATTCCGGCGAGCGCCTTCGATCCTTCCGGCACCCTGGTCGAGGTGTTGTGCGGGCAGCCTGAACAGAAATAGGGCGTGCGGGTCGTGCCCGGCAGCTGGATGACACGGTCGCCATCGGCTTTCAGCGCCCGCGCCCGTGCCGGCAGGTCGAGATCGGGAAAGAACCTGTGCAGCCGCGCCGCGACGATCGGCGCGAGCAGGCGCGGCGACAGCTCGCCCGTCCAGGGAATGAGGTCGTCGCCGTTCTCGTCGGTCTTGCCGACCATGCGCTCGGGCTTGGAGCCCGGGAAATCATAGAAGTATTCCTTGAGCTGGCTCTCGATGATGCCGCGCTTCTCCTCGATCACCAGCACTTCCTGCTTGCCCTGGATGAAGGCGAGGGTGTCGCGCACCGCGAGCGGCCAGACCATGCCGATCTTGTAGATGTCGATGCCGAGGTCGCGGCAGACGGTCTCGTCGAGGCCGAGCAGCCGTAGCGCCTCCATCAGGTCGAGGTGGCCCTTGCCGGTGGTGACGATGCCGTAGCCGGCGTGATCGAGTTCGTAGATATGGCGATCGATCGGATTGGCATCGGCGAACGCCTGCACCGCCTTTTTCTTGGCGACGAGGCGCTGCTCGATCTGCGGCCCCGGCAGGTCGGGCCAGCGGTAGTGCAGGCCGCCGGGCGGCGGCGTGAAGTCGGGCGTGTTGAAGATGCGGTCGGGCTGCAGCTCCACGGAGGCACCGGCCTCGACGGTCTCGGAGACCGCCTTGAAGCCGACCCACATGCCGGAATAGCGCGACAGCGCGTAGCCATATTCGCCGAAGGCGAGATATTCCGACACGGAGGCCGGGTTCAGCGTCGGCATGAAGAAGGTCATGAATGCGACATCGGACTGGTGCGGCATCGACGACGACACGCAGCCATGGTCGTCGCCGGCGACCACCAGCACGCCGCCATGGGGCGAGGAGCCGTAGGCGTTGCCATGCTTGAGCGCGTCGCCGGCGCGGTCGACGCCAGGGCCCTTGCCGTACCACAGCCCGAACACGCCCTCGACCTCGCGGCCGGCCTGGGTCTCCACCTGCTGCGATCCCAGCACGGCGGTTGCGGCGAGGTCCTCGTTGACCGCGGGCATGAAGGCGATGTTGTGCGCTGCCGTCAGGTCCTTGGCGCGCCAGAACTCGAGGTCGACGCCGCCGAGCGGCGAGCCGCGATAGCCGGAGACGAAGCCGGCGGTGGCGCGGCCGGCGGCGCGGTCGCGCCTCGCCTGGTCGAGGGTGATGCGGACGATGGCCTGGGTGCCGGTGAGGAAGACGCGGCCGCTCTGCCGGGTGTAGCGGTCTTCCAGCTGGTAGCCGCCGGTGCCGAACTGCTGCGGGGTTTCGTGCTTCATGGCGCGTCCTCCGTCCCCTACCCTGACTTTGGGAGGAGTCTAGCGCGCGCCGCTGGGGGAGTTTGCCAAAGTGAGCGGCCCGCCGTGACGATCCGCAACAAGCTTTCATTCCCGGCCGCTCTGCGAAAAGTCCTCTCACGCCGGCACGGGCGGGCGAATCGCCGCAAGCGAATTGCACTCGTCTCGCGGTTGCGGCACGCTGTGGCGATCCGGCGCCGCGGCCGCGTCGGCTCCGCGGGCGCGATCGCCCGGTATTCCGTCGGCCGCCAACCAGGATGATTGCCATGAGCCAGCTTGTGATCCGTGCCGGAGACTTCGTGTTCGATGCCCGCTTCGAGGATCAATTGGCGCCCAAGACCTGCGAGGCGTTCCGCAAGGCGATGCCGTTCGAGAGCCACATGATCCATGTGCGCTGGAGCGGCGAAGGGGTGTGGCTACCGCTCGGCGACCTCAATTTCGGCGTCGGCTACGAGAACCACACCAGCTATCCGGCGCCGGGCCAGATCATCCTCTATCCCGGCGGCATCAGCGAGACCGAGATCCTGCTCGCCTATGGCGGGGTGCATTTCGCCAGCAAGATGGGCCAGCTCGCCGGCAACCACTTCATCACCCTGACCTCCGGCCTCGACCGCCTGCCCGAGCTCGGCAAGACCGTGCTGTGGAAGGGCGCCCAGAAGGTCCGCTTCGAGCTGGTTTGATTGCCGCGCGCGCGGGCAGCCACGCTCCGTCATCCTGAGAAATCGCACCCACCGACCTTAGTTTTTGTCGTCGCCGGGCAGCGCGATCCGTCTTTGACAGATCGCCAGGACTAAGGTCTCCCGGCGACCCCGATAAGGAGGGCACTGCGTCCCCAGGCGGGGTGCATAGCAACTCGGCTATGCCGAGTTGCGTTCTAAAAGAGCGCAAGTCGGATATATCCGACTTGCGGGACCCGGCCACGACAGAGAACGACGGAAAGCGCGGTCTCAAACAGGGCGAAAGCAGCCGACGAGTTGCTCTTGCGCCATGATGGACACCGCGCCATCCTCAGGCTGATTTGGAGCCGTCCCGGCGGCCGTGATGGGATCGCGGACATCCGGACGACGACAGCCGAGCGTCATATGGACGCGAGGTAACGGGAGGACACCGTGATCGATCGACGCCGCCTCATTGTGCGGTCCGGAGCCATGTTGGCTGCGCTCGGGACTGCTTCTGCTTTTGGGTCACGCTTTGCCTTCGCCGACACCGTGACCCTGCCGTTCGACAATGGCGAGCGGCCGCTGGTGAAGTACCCGCAGAAGCGGGCGATGATCGGCCTGACCAGCCGCCCACCGCAGCTCGAAACACCGTTCTCGGTGTTCAACGAGGGCGTGATCACGCCGAACGACGCGTTCTTCGTGCGCTATCACCTCGCCGATGTGCCGCTCGACATCGACCCCGACAAGTTCACTATCGAGATCAAGGGCAAGGTCGACAAGCCGTTGAAGCTCTCCATGGCCGAGATCCGCAAGTTGCCGGCGGTGGAGATCGTCGCGGTCAACCAGTGCTCGGGCAACAGCCGCGGCTTTTCCGATCCGCGGGTCGCCGGCGGCCAGCTCGCCAACGGCGCCATGGGCAACGCGCGCTGGCGCGGCGTGCCGCTGAAGACGGTGCTCGACAAGGCCGGCGTGCAGGCGGGGGCCAAGCAGGTGACTTTCAACGGCATGGACGGGCCGGTCAGCGACAAGACGCCGGATTTCGTCAAGGCGCTGGACATCGATCACGCCCGCGACGGCGAGGTGATGCTGGCCTACGCCATGAACGGGCACGACCTGCCGGTGCTCAACGGTTTTCCGCTGCGCCTCGTGGTGCCCGGCCATTACGGCACCTACTGGGTCAAGCATCTCAACGACATCACCGTCATCGACAACGTCTTCGACGGCTTCTGGATGAAGAGCGCCTATCGCATTCCGGACACCGACTGCGCCTGTGTCGAGCCGGGCACGGCGCCGAAGGCCACTGTGCCGATCAACCGCTTCAATGTCCGCTCGTTCGTCACCAGCCTGACCAACGGCGCCAAGGTCAAGGCGGGCAAGCCAACGCTGGTAAAGGGCATCGCCTTCGACGGCGGCAAGGGCATCAAGGAGGTCAGCGTTTCGACCGACGGCGGCAAGACCTGGACCGCGGCGAAGCTCGGCAAGGACCTCGGCAAGTACTCGTTCCGGGAATGGCAGCTGCCGGTGACGTTCGCCGCCGGCGCGCAGCAGATCAAGGTGCGGGCCACCAACAATGCCGGGCAGACCCAGCCGGCGACCGCCACCTGGAACCCGCCGGGCTACATGCGCAATGTCATCGAAACCACGTCCGTGACCGCGGCCTGAGGGAGGAATCATCATGGCTCTGACGATTCGTTCCGCAGTCGTTGCGGCGGTGGTGACGGCGATGCTCGGCCTCGTGCCGGCCAGCGCCAAACCACTGTCCTACAAGCTGCCCGAGGAAACCGCGACGCTCAAGCCGGGCCCCAATGTCGAGGTGGTGCAGAACAACTGCACGGCCTGCCATTCGGTCGACTACATCAAGACCCAGCCGCGCGGCCTGAAGTTCAAGAAGGACTTCTGGCAGGCGGAGGTCACCAAGATGATCAAGGTGTTCGGCGCGCCGATCGACGACGCCGACGTCGGCAAGATCGTCGACTACCTGTCGCAGACCTACTGACCGGACGCGCGGGAAGACGCGAGCGGCTGCCGCCGTGCGCGGCGGCCGTCACGCCGGCCTGGCGGCGACGAGGCGCAGGAAGCTCATCACCGAGCCGAGCGCGGCAAATCCGGCGCCGAGCGCCAGCGCGATGGTCGGCCCGTGGGCGGCGAACAGGCCAAAGCACAACGCCGCCAGCGCCGCGCCGGTGGTCTGGCCGGTGAGGCGCGCGGTGGCGACGATGCCGCTGGCGCTGCCGCTGCGCCCGGGTGGTGCGCTCGACATCAGCGCCTTCATGTTGGGGGACTGGAAGAGGCCGAAGCCCATGCCGCACAGCATCATGCGCCAGACGATATCCGCCATATGCGGATTCTCCGGCAGGGTGGCGAGCAGCACCATGCCGATGGCCAGCACCACCAGGCCGATGCCGCCGAGCACGCCGGCGGGGTAGTGGTTGGAGAGCCGCCCGGCGATCGGCGCCATGATGCCGACCGTCAGCGACCACGGCGTGATCAGGAAGCCGGTGACGACGGCGGTGAGGCCGAGATTGTGCTCGAGATAGAACGGCAGCGCCACGAAGGCGAGGCCCTGGCTCGCGAACGAGCACATCGCGGTGGCCGCGGACAGCGCGAACACCGGCCGGCGGAACAGGTCGATCGGCAGCATCGGGGCCGGGTGGCCGGCCTGGCGGCGCATCAGCAGTGCGCCGAGCAGGATCGCGCCGGCGAGCTGCAGGCCGACATAGAGCAGGTTGACGTCATGGGCGCCGCTGCCGATCGCGGTGATGAACAGGCCGAGGCAGGCGGCGGTGAGCAGCGCGCCGGGAATGTCGAAGGCGTGATCGGCGCGCGGCGTCTGCGGCAGAGTGCGCATGCCGACCAGCACGGCGGCGATGCCGAACGGCACGTTGACGCCGAACAGCCAGGTCCACGGGCCGACCGAAAGCAGGCTGGAGGCGACCGTCGGGCCCACGGTGAACGCGGTGGCGACGACGAGTGCGTTCATGCCGAAGCCATGGCCGTGCAGGCGCTTGGGATAGACGAAGCGCACCAGCGCGGTGTTGACACACATGATGCCGCTGGCGCCGAGCCCCTGCAGCAGCCGCGCCACCAGCAGCGACGGCAGCGACCACGCGAACGCGCACAGCAGCGAGGCGATGGTGAACAGGATCAGGCCGCCGAGATAGATGCGCTGGTGGCCGACGATCTCGCCAAGCGCGGCGAGCGGCAGCAGCGTCGCGACCATCGCGATCTGGTAGATGTTGACCACCCAGACCACATCGGCCGGCGTGACGTGCAGGTCGCTGGCGATCGCCGGCAGCGCGATATTGGCGATCGCGCTGTCGAGCGAGGCCATCGCCAGCGCAGTGAAGATGGCGAGAATGGCGAGGCGTCGCCGCCCCGGAGGCAGCCCGTCAGGGGCGGCCGCGCCGGCGCATGTCACAACTTGCTGCGGGGTTTTGGCGTCCATTCGGTGGTTTGCGAGGGGGCTCGGATGGCGTTACGGCAGCGTGGCCGTTGCTGTGACAATTAGTCCAAACCCGCCGTCTGCAGCAGAGGCGACATCGCATGCGCCGTCCCGGCGCGCGCATGGCAGCGCGCTATGTCGCGCGCGAGTTAAGCCACGCTGTCGTGCGCCGATCTGCAGCGCAAATCTTTTGCGGGAACAGCATGACCTGGAACAGCGTTGCACGACGCCCGACGATGCGCGCCGGTGCTCGCGGAGATGTGACGGCGTCATCTGCGGCGCGCCTGCCGCTGCTGCTCCGCCGCCACGGCGGCGATCAGCTTGCCGAGCTCCAGGAAGTGGCGCTTGCGCGGCGAGCTGCGCCTGAAGGCGAGGCCGACCACCCGCCGCGGCTCGGGGTCGGTGAAGCGGATCAGGCGGATCGCGCCCTGCCGGGTCTCGACGTTGAGACTGAGTTCCGGCAGCAGCGTGATGCCGAGGCCGTTGGCGACCATCTGCACGATGGTCGACAGGCTGGAGGCGCCGGAGGTGTCGATGTTGCCGACCCGCTGCAGCTTGCAGAACGCCAGCGCCTGGTCGCGCAGGCAGTGGCCTTCCTCCAGCAGCAGCAGGCGGTCCTGCTGCAGCAGCTCGGTGGTGGCGCGCACGTTCTTGCTGATGGGACGCTCGGTCGAGGTCGCGAGCAGGAAGCGGTCGTCGAACAGGCGAACGGTCTCGATGTTCGGATCGTCGACCGGCAGGCCGAGCAGCAGCAGGTCGAGCTGGCCATCCAGCAGCGCCTGCACCAGGTGCTGGGTCTGGGTCTCGCGCAGGCGCAGGTCGAGGTCGGGATACCTGTCGCGGATCTCCGGCAGCAGCGGCGGCAGGATATAGGGCGCGATCGAGGGGATGACGCCGAGGCGCAGCGGCCCGGCCAGCACGCTGCCCTGGCGGCGGGCGAAATCGACCATGTCGCGGATGTCGGTCAGCACCTGGGCGGCACGGGAGGCGACCTCGCGGCCGGTGTCGGTGAGGATCACGCCCTTGCGGCCGCGCTCCAGCAACTGCGCACCGAGCAGCTTCTCGAGGTCCTGGATCTGCATCGACAGTGCCGGCTGCGTCACCTCGCACTGCTCGGCGGCCTTGCCGAAGTGCCCGGTCTTCACCACCGCGTCGAAATATCGGAGCTGTTTCAGCGAGATCATGACATCAGATTTTCTGATCTGATGGGGAGTTTAGTGCGGCTCGGCCTGATGGTCCAGTCGCGGCTGGATTCGGTGCTTCGCACGGGTTTGACACGCCCTCCGTCTTGCGCGGGCTTGACCCGCGCATTCAGCTTGCCGCATGACACGGATGGCCTGACACGCGATTGGCGAAACCAAGAGTTTCCAAGGTTTCTATATTTTATGGTCACGTCGCCGGGCTATGGTGCGGCGCCAAGCCGGCACGGCGCGATCGAGGGACGCTCCGAGCCGGCTTTTGCTTCAAACGGTTCTCCTGACATCCGAGGTTCTGGGACATGACGATCAACGTGGTCACCATCAGCGGCAGCCTGCGCAAGGGCTCGTTCAACTCGGCCCTGCAGCGGGCGCTCCCGGCGCTGGCGCCGGCCGGCATGACGCTGACCGAGGCGCCCGCCTATGACAGCTTCCCGCTGTACAACGCCGATATCCAGAACGGCTCCGGCTTCCCCGAGGCGGTGAAGGCGTTCGGTGACGCGCTGCGCGCCGCCGACGGCGTCATCATCATCACTCCCGAATACAACTACTCGGTGCCCGGCGCGCTGAAGAACGCCATCGACTGGGTGTCGCGCCTCGAGCACCAGCCGTTCAAGGACAAGCCGGTGGCGATCCAGTCGGCGACCGGCGGTCCGCTCGGCGGCGCGCGCATGCAGTATCACCTGCGCTCGATCCTGGTGTTCCTCAACGCCTTCACCTTCAATACGCCGGAAATTTTCGTCGGCTCGGCGCACACCAAGTTCAACGAGCAGCTGGAGCTGACCGACGAGCCGACCCGCAAGATCGTCGCGCAGCAGCTCGAGGCGTTCGGCAAGTTCATCGGGCGCGTACGCGCTTGAGCTCGGCCTTCTTCTCCTGACAGGTCACCCAGGACGGCTTCGACAGCCGCCTGGCGAGAAACTCGGCCAGCGCGTCGATGCGCGCTGGCCGCGGCCCCGCCGACGGCGTGACGAAATGCAGCGCTGCCTGCGGGATCTGCCAGTCCTCCAGGATGATCTCCAGCCGCCGCTCGGCGAGCGCGTCGGCGGCGATGAACTCCGGCAGCTCGGCGATGCCGAGGCCCGCGAGCAGCGCCGGCATCAAGGCATCGCTGTTGTTGACCCGCAGGGGACCATTCGGTCGCACGCTGGCATGCTCGCCCGCACTGTTGGAGAAGTGCCAGGTGTCGGCGGTCGACAGATACGCATAGCCGAGACATTGATGCGTCGCGAGGTCGAGCGGATGGCGCGGCCGGCCGTGGCGTTCGAGATAGCTCGGCGCCGCCAGCACATAGCGAGCGATCGCGCACAGACGCCGCGCCACCAGCGACGAATCCGGCATCACCGCGATGCGCAGCGCCGCGTCGAAGCCTTCGCCGACGAGATCGACCGGCGCGTCGCTGAGATGCAGGTCGACCGACACCTCCGGATACATCGCGAGGAAGTCCGGCAGCAGCGCGCCGACATGGCGCACCCCGAACGACATCGGCACCGCGAGACGGATGCGGCCGCGCGGCGTTGCCGACTGCGCCAGCGCGTCGTTCTCGATGGCCTCGCCATCGGCCAGGAGCTGCGCCGCGCGCTCCGCCAGCATCTTGCCGGCATCGGTCAGCGCGAAGCGGCGCGAGGTGCGGTTGAACAGCCGCGTCCCCAGCCGCGCCTCGACCCGGCTGATCGCCTTGGACACCGTGGCCTTGGACAGCCCGAGCTCGCTGGCGGCGCCGACAAAGGAGCGCATCTCCACGACTTTGGCGAAAATCGCGAGGCCTTCCAGGTCGGGGAGTTTGGACATGGGTGATCCGAAACGATGAGCTTCAATAGTTTCTATTTTTGCCTTGAAGCGTCTCCCGGCGCAAGCCGCTCAGCGGCCGAGTGGCCCGAGCTCGCGCGCAAACCGCTCTACCAGTTCCAGTCCGAACGCGGTCGGCCGCAGCGCCGGGCCGCGGTCGTGGACGGTGAGGCCGGCGCGGGCGGCGAACAGCCGCTTGCCGTAGCAGATCAGGCTCTCCACCGACTGCATCACGAACACGATGGCCGGCAGGATGGTCTGGTAGATGCGCTCGGCCTCCGCCTCGTCGCCGGCGCGGAAGGCATCATAGGCGCGCACCGCATGGTCGATGACATCGGGCGCGAGGATGAGGCCGGCGCAGCCGGCCCGCAGGTTGTCGATCAGTTCGAGGCCGCCGCGGCCGTTGAACACCGGCACGCGTCCTTGCGTGCGTTCGATGACGCCGCGGATGTCGGTGGCCGGGCCCTCGCCCTTGAGCAGGCGGATGTTGGGATAGCGCGTCACCAGTTCGGCGATCTCGTCGGCGGTGAGGCCGCGGCCCATATAGGCCGGCGCGTTCTGGATGCCGACCGGCAGGCGCGTCGCTTCGGCGATACGGCCGAAGAAGGAGATGTATTCGCCGGCACCGAAGCTGCCGACCATCGGCGGCTGCAGGATCACCCAGTCGGCGCGGTTCTGCTCGGCCGCGCGCACCTGCGCGATCTGCTCGGCAACCGAGCCGCCAAAAATAGTGAAGCCGAGCGGCACGCGCCCTGCGACATCCTCGGCCGTCCACTCCATCACTGCGACGCGCTCGTCGAAGGTCAGCTTTGACACCTCGGTGGCAAGGCCGAGCGCGGCCATGCCGTGCACGCCGGAGGCGAGGCAGCATTCCACCTGTCGCCGCATCGCCACGCGGTCGAGCTTCTCGCCGGCGTCGAACAGCGCGTAGACGATGCCGTGAATGCCGTGGAAGGCGGTTGCGTCCATCATGGAATGTCTCGTGTTGCGTATTTCCAAACCGTGGTTGGCGTACGGAGATTGTCAGTTTCTCCCCGTCATGCCCGGCCCTGTGCCGGGCATCCACGTCTTTACGGACTGGCTACCAGCAAGACGTGGATGGCCGGGACAAGCCCGGCCATGACGAGTTCAGGAGGAAGCGCCCTGCTTCTTGGTTTCCTTTGAGTTGGACTCCCAGAAGGGGGCGAATTGCATAGAACACACGCCAAGCCATCGTCCTCTACCCGCCCTTCACCGCGCCGGCGGTGAGGCCGGCGACGATCTGGCGCTGCGCCACCAGTGTCAGCAGCAGCACCGGCAGGGTGACGACCAGCGCCGCGGCGGCGAGCGGGCCCCAGCTCAGCTGATCGAACGAGATCATGTTGTAGACCGCGACCGGCAGCGTGCGGGTCTCGCGGCCGGCGAGCACGATGCCGAAGGCGAAGTTGTTCCAGGAGAAGATCACGGCCAGGATGAATGACACCGCGATGCCTGGTTTGGCGATCGGCAGCGCGACATGGCGAAACACCTGCCAGCGGCTGGCGCCGTCGATGATCGCGGCTTCCTCCAGCTCCATCGGCGTGGTGTCGAAGTAGTTGATCATGATGTAAATCACGATCGGCACGGTGATGACGAGATGGATCAGGATCTGCGGCAGCAGCGTGCCCATCAGGCCCAGCCACTGGAACAGCAGGAACAGCGGGATCAGGTAGGACAGGCCGGGCGTCATGCGTGCGATCAGCACCACGAACGCCGACTTCATCGCCTTCATGCGGGCGATGCCGTAACCCGCGGGAACGCCGACGATGAGCCCGAGCAGCGTCGCCGATCCCGTGACGATCAGGCTGTTGAAGAAATACTGCACGAAGCGGTTGGACTGCATCACCTGGACATAATTGTCGAAGGTGACGGTGGTCGGGATCAGGATCGGCGGGTAGGCCGAGTTGTCGACCTCGTATTTCAGCGACAGCGACAGCATCCAGATGAAGAACAGGATCGCCGGCGATACCAGCACGACGGCGGCGAAGACGAGCCCGATGCGCTGCAGGATGGTTCGGATCATGCGCCTGCTCCCACTTCCATCCACTGGGTGCGGCGGCGCAGATACAGCAGCAGTACCGACAGCGCCACCACCAGGAGGAAGAACACCAGCGCGATCGCCGAGCCGTAGCCGACGTCGTAGTACACGAACGCCACGGAGTAGAGGTAGAGGTTGATGGTCTCCGACGCGGTGCCGGGGCCGCCCTGGGTCATCGCGAAGATGATGTCAAAGCTCTTCACCGCATCGATGGTGCGGATGATGGCGGCGACCAGCATGAACGGGGCGAGCAGCGGCAGGGTGATGTAGCGGAACATCTGCCACTGGCTGGCGCCGTCCATCAGCGCGCTCTCATAGGGCTCGGTCGGGATCGCGGCGAGGCCGCCGAGCAGGATCAGCATCACCAGCGGCGTCCACTGCCAGGTCTCGACCAGCACCAGCGACGGGATCACGGTGGCGGGGTGGAAGATCCACAGCTGCGGCGGGATGCCGACCAGCGACAGCAGGTAGTTCATGACGCCGAGCTGCGGGTGGAACATCATGGTCCACACCAGCGCGATGGCGACCGGGGTCGCCATCATCGGCATCACGAACACGCCGCGCAGCAGGCCGCGCGCGGGAAACTTGCTGTGGAAGATCAGCGCCGCGACCACGCCGAGCACCAGCGGCAGGATCACCGCGAGCACGGTATAGACGAGGGTGTGCACCGTGGCATCGATGAAGCGCGCGTCGGTCAGGAGGCGGGTGTAGTTCGACAGCCCGACGAAGCGCGGCGCCTCGCCGACCTTCCAGCCCTGCAGGCTCATCCAGACGGTGAACACCCAGGGGAAGATGATGACGCCGCCGACCACGAGGATGGCGGGCACGACGAACGGCCAGTAGGTCGGCGGCCGCCATTGCGTCGTGCCGGCGGATGGGGCCGGGCCGCGGTCCGCGGCTGCGCCGGTCAAGAGCGGAGTGGACTTGACGTTCGCGTCAACCATTGCAGCAGAACCTTCCGAGCGAACGTTGGGTGTTCGGTCATCCCGGCAACGTTCGGGATGCATTGTTTTTGCTCCGTCATGCCCGGCCTTGTGCCGGGCATCCACGTCTTAACAGCCGATCAGCAGGAAGACGTGGATGGCCGGGAGACCTTAGTCCTGGCGATCCGTCGAAGACGGATCGCGCTGCCCGGCCATGACGACATGGAGGGGCATCGGTGCGACAACGTGAGCAGCAGCATGCTGCTATGTTTGCGTTGCGCCGATCGCTCTCACCCCTTCTCGCTACGCTCCAGGATCGGCTTGAACTGCTCGGTCGCCTTCTTCATCTCGGTGGCCGGGTCGGCGCCGGAGAGGGTGGCGGTCAGCGCGGCGCCGATGACGTCGCGGAATTCGGCGACGGGCACGATCACCGGCAGGCCGAGCTTGCTGATCTTGGCCGAACCGATGACGCAGTCGAGCCACTCGCTCGGCATCTTGACGCCCTTGCGGGTGTCCGGATCGTCGATCACCGAGTTGCGGAAGGGCACGCCGCCGCCGATCTGCAAGAGGCGCCCGCCCATCAGCTTGGACACCGCCCACTGGCTGTAGAGATAGCCGGCCTCCTTGTTCTTGCTGGCCTCTGCGACGCCGATGCCGTCGCCATAGGTGGCGGAGGCGCGGATCTTGGGGCCTTTGGGCATGACACCGTAGCCGACCTTGCCGACCACACGCGAGCGCGTCGGGTCTTCCAGCGGCGGCGCCCAGCCGATGCCGTCGAGCCACATCGCGGCGCGGCCCTGGATGAAGGCGGCCTGGGATTCCATCCAGTTGAAGCCGGCGATGCCGGGCGGGCCGGCCTTGGTGAGGAGATATTGATACTGCTTGGTGGCCTCGATCGCCTCGGGGCTGTCGGTGAGCAGGTTGCCCTTGTCGTCGATGAAGTCGAGGCCGTAGCCGAGATAGATGCTGGCCCACATCGGCAGGTTGGCGTTGCGCAGGCCGCGGCCGACGAAGCCGGAAATGCCTTCCTTGGGATCGTTGAGAAGCTCCGCCGCCCGGATCATGTCGTCGATGGTCTCGGGATAGGGGACGTTCTTCTTCGCGAAGATTTCCTTGTTGTAATACAGCATGAAGTAGTCGACCGACCACGGCAGCGAGCGCAACTGGCCCTTGTCGGTGGTGGCGTAGGTCAGCCCGGCGGCGGAGAAGTCGCTGGGCTTGAGGTCCGCCGTCGTCAGGTTGGGATCCTTGATGAAGCCGGAGAAGTCGGCGAGCCAGCCGGCCTTGTCGAACTGGCGCTTCTGCACGTGGTAGCTGAGGTGCACGACGTCGAAGTTCGGCTTGCCGGAGGTCAGCTCGATCACCGCCTTCTGGCGCTGCTGTTGCTCGGGGATCAGCTCGGACGACACCTTGATGCCGGTGAGCTCGGTGAACTCCTTCTCATGGCGCTGCAGCAGCTCGCCGCGCGGGCCCTTGATCAGGTTGGTCTCCAGCATGGTGCCGGCGTATTTCTTCCATTGCGGATCGCCGAGCGCGGGCAGGCCGGTCAGCCCCAGCGCGCCGGCGGCGATGCCGCCCTGCAGCACCGTGCGGCGGGTGAGTCCGAAGCTGTTACGGCCGGTGGTCAGACGAGGCATCCGGTGGTCCCTCCCTCAGGTCCGCCTTGGGTGGCGGTGATTTGATTGTTTGGTCCCTCCATCGCGGCGCGACGGGGCACGGACACAAAAATTAATATATCAGCGATGAGCCGACAAGGCGGCGTGCGCTAACATGGGTGACCCGCTATGTGGGGTGCGTCCTGTGCGTGCGGGTGATCCCTGTGATTCTCACATGCGCAATCATGCCTACCGATATCGGGCGTGAATGCTAGAATCGGATCACCAGCGCGTCACATCGCGCGCGCCCTGCAGCTTCGAGAGGATCAGTGAGATGGCCAGCACCGGCAGCAACCGCAAATACAGGATCGCCGTGATTGCCGGCGATGGCATCGGCAAGGAGACGGTGCCGGAGGGGCTGCGGGTGCTGGAGGCGGCGGCGGCGAAGCACAAGTTCGAGCTCGAGCTCGATACCTTCGACTTCTCGTCCTACGACTACTACGCCAGGCACGGCCAGATGATGCCGGACGACTGGAAGGCCCAGATCGGCGGCCATGACGCGATCTTCTTCGGCGCTGTCGGCTGGCCGGAAAAGATTCCGGATCACATTTCGCTGTGGGGGTCGCTGATCCTGTTCCGGCGCGAGTTCGACCAGTACGTCAACCTGCGCCCGGTGCGGCTGATGCCGGGGGTGCGCTCGCCGCTCGCCGGCCGCAAGCCCGGCGACATCGACTTCTTCGTGGTGCGCGAGAACACCGAGGGCGAGTATTCGGCGATCGGCGGCCGGGCGTTTCCCGGCACCGAGCGCGAGTTCGTGGTGCAGGAGACCATCATGACCCGCACCGGCGTCGACCGCATCCTGAAGTTCGCCTTCGACCTCGCCCAAAAGCGCGACAAGAAGCACCTGACCTCGGCGACCAAGTCCAACGGCATCTCGATCTCGATGCCGTACTGGGACGAGCGGGTGGAGGAGATGGCCAGGGCGTATCCCGACGTGCGCTGGGACAAGTATCACATCGATATCCTGACCGCGCATTTCGTCATGAACCCGGATCGCTTCGACGTGGTGGTGGCCTCCAACCTGTTCGGCGACATCCTGTCCGACCTCGGGCCGGCCTGCACCGGCACCATCGGCATCGCGCCGTCGGGCAACATCAATCCCGAGCGCAAGTTTCCCTCGCTGTTCGAGCCGGTGCACGGCTCGGCGCCGGATATCGCCGGCCAGGGCATCGCCAATCCGGTCGGCCAGATCTGGTCGGCGGCGATGATGCTCGACCATCTCGGCGAGCCGGAGGCCGGCAAGGCGGTGGTCGCGGCCATCGAGGCGGTACTCAAGGAAGACAAGCTGCGCACCCGCGACCTCGGCGGCGGCGCCGATACCGTGACCTGCGGCAAGGCGATCGCCGACGCGCTGAGCTGACAACCGGCGGCCGTCCTGCCCGACCGGCCGGCGGCCCGGTCACTTCGTCGCGACCCTGGCCGCCCTGGCCAGGGTCCTGCCCAAAAACGCCGTTTTCAGAGCCAAGCTGCGTCCGGCCGCCCCACCCAGGGCGGGCGTGGGCGCGCGCCGTCCCGTCATGCGAGGCGGCGTTACAACAGCGGGCAACCCAATGCCCGGAGGGTCATGATGGTTGTCCCTATTTTCATCAAAGTTTGCTAGACCCGATCATCGGTTATTCGTCGGTACGGACACGGATTTCGCATGCTTGACCCGAAACAGATCAACGTCGGTGCGGAAGAAACGGCCGCCCGTCGCGCCCTCAGCATTGCGTTCGGGATCGAGCGAATCGGCCTGTTGCCGATGCGGGCGCCGATCCTGTCCTGCATCATCCTGGTGGCGCTGTGCATCGGTGCCTTTTTCGGCCTGCAGCGCATCAAGATCGATGATTCGCTGAGCCAGTTGTTCCGCTCCGAGACCCGCGAGTACAAGCAGTACGAGGCGGTGACCAAGCGCTTCCCCTCCACCGAGTTCGACGTGCTCGTGGTGGTCGAAGGCAAGACCCTGCTGGAGCGGCAGAACCTCGAGAAGCTGCGCGACCTCGTCACCGACCTGCAGCTGGTCGACGGCACCCGCGGCATCATCTCGCTGTTCTCGGCGCGCCAGGCACCGGCGCCGGGCCAGTTCCCGGCGGCGCTGTTCCCTCAGAAGCTGCCCGAGGGCGCCGACTACGACAAGTTCATCGCGACGGTGAAATCGAACGAGATCATCCGCGGCAAGCTGCTGTCGGATGACGGCACGCTGGCGCTGATCGTGCTGGCGGTCGAGCCCTCGGTGGTCTCCAGCAAGGGGCTGGGCGCCACCGTCGGCGATATCCGCAAGCTCATGCAGGAGGACCTCGGCGACACCGGGTTGTCGGTGCAGCTGTCTGGCGTGCCCGTGATGCAGCTCGAGATCCGTAACGCGGTGGAGCGCGACGGCCTGATCTACAATGCCGCCGGCATCCTCGCCGGCTGCCTGATCGCCATCGCGTTCTTCCGCAAGATCTCGTTCATGGTCATCGCAGCGTTCCCGCCGCTGCTCGCCATCCTGCTGGCGCTGGGCGGCCTCGGCTGGGCCGGCTTCAGCCTCAACATGTTCCTCAACGTGATGACGCCGCTGATCATGGTGATCAGCTTCTCCGACTCCATGCAGCTGACCTTCGCCGCCCGCGACCGCCTGATCGCCGGCGAGGACAAGCGCACCGCGTTCGCCAATGCGGTGCGGGTGGTCGGGCCGGCCTGCGTGCTGACCCACGCCACCGCCGGCATCTCGTTCCTGGCGCTGCAGTTCTCCAACTCCGACCTGATCCGCGCATTCGGCGAGGCGGGCCTTGCCGCCACCATCATCGCGCTGCTCGCGGTGCTGTCGTTCGTGCCGGTGTTCGGCGTGCTGCTGGTCCGTGGCGAGCAGAAATTCGCCGCCAAGTTCAAGTCCGCGGACGCCGGCGTCACCGCGTTGCGCAACTTCTGCGCCTGGATCGCGGTGCGCATGGTCAGTCGCCCCGGCCTGTTCAGCCTGATCGCCGTGGTCGTGGTCGGCGGGCTGGCGCTGATCTACTCCCAGCTCGAGCCGCGCTATCGCCTCGCCGACCAGGTACCGGACAAGCAGCAGGCGGTCGCTGCCTCGGGCCGGCTCGATGCCAAGCTGACCGGCGCCAACCCGATCGACGTGCTGATCGAATTCCCCAAGGGGGCCTCGCTCTACGCTCCGGACACGCTGCAGACCATCGCCGACGTCCATGCGCTGGTGGAGAAGCAGGCTGGGGTCGGTAACGTCTGGTCACTGGAGACGCTGCGCCGCTGGCTCGCCGAGAAGGCCGGCTCCCATGATGTGGCGACACTCAAGGAGTATGTCGACGTCATCCCCGACCACCTCAAGCACCGCTTCCTCTCGGCGGAGCAGGATGCGGTGGTGGTGTCGGCACGGGTGCCCGACAAGGACTCCAGCCAGATCCTGCCGGTGGTGGAGAATCTCGACAAGGCGATGGATGCGGTGCGCGCCAAGCATCCCGGCTTCGAGATTGCGGTCACCGGCCTGTCGGCGATTGCGGCGCGCAACAGCGCCAGCATGATCGAGAAGCTCAATTCCGGCCTCACCATCGAGTTCGCGTTCGTCGCGGTGTTCATCGGCCTCGCGTTCCGCTCGGTGGTGGTGATGTTCTCCAGCATCCTGCCCGGCATCTTCCCGGTGGTGATGTCGGGCACCGTGCTGTGGGCCTTCGGTGAGGGGCTGCAGTTCGCGAGCGTGGTGGCGCTGACGGTGTCGTTCGGCCTCGGGTTGTCCGCCACCATCCACTTCCTCAACCGCCTGCGGCTGGAAAGCGCGCCGGGGTCAGACCCCGCGGTCGCGGTCGAGCGCGCCACCGTGCTGGTCGGCCCGGCGCTGATCCTGACCACGGTGGTGCTGGCCTGCGGCCTCGTGGTGATGGTGTTCTCCGACCTGCCGTCGCTGCGGCTGTTCGGCTGGCTCAGCGCCTTCTCGATGATCGCGGCGCTGATCGCCGACCTGTTCATCCTGCGGCCGACCGCGATGTTCCTGATCAGTCTGGGGCACAAGGTGCGCGCCGCGGTGCTGGGGCCGGCGAAGACCTGAGGCGCCCTGCTGTCCGCTATCCGAAAAGCGAAACGGCGGCCCGAGGGCCGCCGTTGTGCTATCCGGCTCGGTCGATCCGGCGGCGGCGTCAGCGCGCCAGCGTGATCTGCACGCCCCTGAACTGGGTGTTCTGGGAATTGATGGCGATGGTCTGCCTGTTGCCGCGAGCGGTCACGCGCAGCTCGGCGGCGAAGCCGTTGGCAGTGACCAGCGCGTTGAACTGGCCGTCGCTGGCGCGGCCTTCGACGCCGCCATTGATGCCGCGGCTGGCTTCGCTCCAGGTGCCGGTCAGGCTGCCGCTGCGGTTGGTGACGTCGCTCGACAGGTCAAAGCGATAGCTGTCGCTGGCACAGCGCAGCACCTGCTGCAGGGTGTTGCCGTCGGAGCCGACCGTGTAGGTGGCGCGGCAGCGGATGCGTTCGCTGGCGCCATCGGCGATCTGCACCGTGCCGGTGCCCGACCAGCTGCCGCTCATCCCGGCGAACGGGCCGGACTGGGCATGGCTCGGCGACGCCGCGAGCAGACCCGCCGTGACACAGGCCGCCGTCATCACGTGCCAGAGCATCTTCGAACCGAACGCTGTCATATGAGGTCCCTGCTATCCATCCAGTGCCGGGGTGATGCCCGATCGTCAGTCATCAGCTTAGTCGCGGGGCGTTACCAAGGGTTCAAGCTCCGCTGCCACATTGTCCGTCCGCAGCACAGTTGCAACCGCGTTCGGACCGCGACGGCTCCGCGAGATGCCTCCGTTGCTTTGCAATGGCTTCAAATCACAATGCAGGATGACGGTAAAAAATGAAACTTTCCAGCGCCGACGCAGCGCAGTCAGGCGCCGTCGAGCAATTGTGCACTTGAAATATCAATCAGCGCCGTGCCAATCCTGCAGGTGCTTGCTGATGACAGCGCGACGACAGACGGAGACGGGGGTGGCGGCCGAACCTGCCTGGATAGCGGTCGACTGGGGCACCTCGAACCTGCGTCTGTGGGGGCTCGATCCCGCGGGCGCGGTGCTGTTCTCCGGCGCCTCGGATCGGGGCATGGGCCGCCTGACCCGTGATGGCTATCCGGCGGCGCTGGCGGCGGTGCTCGCCGATCGTGTCGCGCCCGATGGCCCGGCGATCGACGTCATCGTCTGCGGCATGGCAGGTGCGCGGCAGGGCTGGATGGAAGCGCCGTACCTGCCGACGCCGGCCGATCTCGACGACCTCGCGGCGAAGGCCGTGCATCCCGATCCCGGCGCCACGCGTCTTCGTGCCCGCATCCTGCCCGGCTTGTGCCAGACCGGGATAGGTCATGAGGATGTGATGCGTGGCGAGGAGACCCAACTGCTCGGCCTTGCCGCGCTGCAGCCGGGCTTTTCGGGGCTCGTCTGCATGCCCGGCACCCACTGCAAATGGGCGCGGCTCGACGGGCGGCGTGTCGCGCGTTTCACCTCGGCGATGACGGGCGAGCTGTTCGAACTGTTGCAGCTGCACTCGGTGCTGCGGCATTCGCTGAATGGTGCAGACGATCCTGTGGCGCGCGAGCAGGGCCTCGATGAAGGGCTCGCCATCGGGTTGACCGCGCCGGAGCAGTTGATGAGCCGCCTGTTCAAGGTGCGCGCCGCCTCGCTGCTGTCGGACCGGCCGCCGGCATGGTGCGCGGGCTTCCTGTCCGGGCTGCTGGTTGGCAGCGAGGTCGGCGGCCAGCGCGCCGACCTCGGGCATGACGAGATTCCGCTGATCGGCGGCGCCGCGCTGGCGCGGATCTACGCCCGGGCACTGGCCATGATCGGGGTGCGCTCGCGCCATGTCGATGCCGCGGACGCGGTGCTGGCGGGGCTTGCTGCAGCGCGGAAGGCGGGCGCCTAGCGCAGCGGTTCGACATTCGCCCCGACGGGGCGGATAGCGGCCGTGGACGGCTCCTCGACTTAGTGCCGACGGGAACCCGGTGCAGGGCGACTCGCTTCCGGGCGCTAAACCCAGTATGCCGGCTGTCCGAGTCATGAGGAGAATGATTGATGACCGCAACCGCGACGCCTGCCATCGGGGACAGCGCCGACCGCCGCCGACGTATCTTTGCGATCTTCGGCTCCTCCTCCGGCAACCTGGTGGAATGGTACGACTTCTACGCCTACGCGTTCACCGCGCTGTACTTCGCGCCGTCGTTCTTCCCCAAGGACGACCAGACCACACAATTGCTGTATGCCGCAGCGGTGTTCGCTGTCGGCTTCCTGATGCGGCCGATCGGCGGCTACCTGTTCGGCTTCATCGCCGACAAGTTCGGCCGCAAGACCTCGATGATGATCTCGGTGCTGATGATGTGCGCCGGCTCGCTCGCCATCGCGGTGATGCCGACCTACCACAGCATCGGCGGCCTCGCACCGGTGCTGCTGCTGCTGGCTCGCTTGATGCAGGGCCTGTCGGTCGGCGGCGAGTATGGCACCAGCGCGACCTATATGAGTGAGGTGGCGCTGCCGGGGCGGCGCGGCTTCTTCGCCTCGTTCCAGTACGTCACGCTGATCGGAGGCCAGCTGCTGGCGTCGCTGGTGATCCTGCTCGTGCAGCAGTCGATGACCGACGTCGAGCTGCGCGCCTGGGGTTGGCGTATCCCGTTCTTCATCGGCGCCGCCTGCGCAGTGGTGGCGTTCCTGTTGCGGCGCGCGCTACACGAGACCTCGTCGGCCGAGACGCGGGCGCGCAAGGAGGCGGGTTCGCTCAGCGAGCTGTTCGGCAAGCACAGCCGCGCCTTCCTGATCGTGCTCGGCTACACCGCCGGCGGCTCGCTGATCTTCTACACTTTCACCACCTACATGCAGAAATACCTGGTCAACACCGCCCACATGAACGACCGCACGGCCAACCTCGTCATGACCGCGGTGCTGTTCACCTACATGATCCTGCAGCCGCCGTTTGGCGCCTTCGCCGACAAGTTCGGCCGCAAGACCGCGATGCTGCTGTTCGGCGGCCTGGCGACGGTCTTCACCGTGCCGCTGATGTATGCCATCGGCGGCGTCAGCAGTCCCTATGCAGCTTATGGCCTGATCATCGCGGCGCTGGCGATCGTGTCGTTCTACACCTCGATCAGCGGCCTCGTGAAAGCCGAGATGTTCCCGACCGAAGTGCGCGCCCTCGGCGTCGGCCTTGCCTACGCCATCGCCAACGCCATCTTCGGCGGCTCGGCGGAGTACGTCGCGCTGTGGTTCAAGAACGCAGGCGTCGAGACCTACTTCTACTGGTACGTCACCGCGATGTGCGCGATCGCGTTCCTGTCCGCGGTGGTGATGGCTGACTCGCGCACCCACGGCTACCTGCGCGGCGAGGAGCACTGAGGCCGCACCACGGCGCCGGACAACCAAAGGCCGTCGCCTCGGGCGACGGCCTTTTTTTGTTGGCGCGCGCGGTCAGGCGCTGCAGGTGGCGCGCTGCGCCGCCGGGCGGAAGGTGAGGTAGCTCGCCGCCGCGAGGGTCCAGACGCCGAGCCCGCCATAGAGCAGCACCGTGCCGAAGCCGCTCACCAGGGCGGCGTGGACGAGATCGGCGGAAGCACCGGGCAGGTCGGCGACGTGCCCGGCGGCGATGCGTCCGGCAAGGTCGTGCAGCGGCAGGCCAGCCGCGCCATCGGGCAGGGCGTCGCGCAATGTCGCGAGGATGCCGCGTTCGAGCAGGAAGCCCATCACCGCGATGTTGATCGCCAGCGAAATCAGTCGCGCGCTCATGTCGAGGCCGGACGCCATCCCGGCGCGTTCGGGCGACACCGATCCGGTGGTGGTGTTGGTCACCGGGGTGTTGGTAATGCCAAGGCCAATGCCGGCGAGCAGCGCGCCCGGCAGCATGGTCAGCCAGCTGGCCTGCGCGGCCGCACTACCGAATCGCATCAGCAGGAAGCCGGCGCCGATGGTGATGAGGCCGGCGGGAATGACGACGCCAGGCCGGTAGCGCAGCGCCAGCCGTTCGCCGAGCGGCGGGAACACCAGCGTCGGCAACGTATAGGCGAGCAGCGACAGCCCCGCGGTCACCGCGTCATAGCCGAGGCCGCTCTGGAAATAGATCGGCAGATAGATCATGAACGGCCAGAAGCTGAAGTTCATACCCATCGAGCCGAGCAGCGCGCCGGAGAAGCTGCGGATGCGGAACACCGAGGCATCGAACATCGGATGAAGGCTTGCCCGCTCGATCAGCACGAAGGCGACGAGGCTGACGGCTGCAGCCGCAAGGATCGCGACGCCGGCGACGCTGGCAAAGCCGAGATCGGGGCCCTGCGTGATGTAGAAGGTCAGCCCGAACACCGCGATCGATAGCGTGGCGATGCCGGGAAGATCTATGCGGCCCGCGTTCGGGTCACGGGACTCCTCGACGCCTGCGGCGATCAGCACCAGCGTCACCACGGCGACGACCGCATGGATCAGGAACACCCATGGCCAGCCGGACAGCGCGACGATCAGGCCGCCGATGATCGGGCCGAAGCCGAGTCCGATGCCGAACACGATGCCCCACAGGCCGAACGCCCGGCCGCGCGCGGCAGGCTCCCGGAATTGATGCGACAGGATGGCGATCTGGCAGATCAGCATCGCGCCGCCGCTCAGGCCCTGCAGGAAGCGGCTGGCGATCAGCGCTCCTGCACTCGGGGCGAAGCCGCACAGCAGCGAGGTGATGCCGAACGCCACCACGGTGACGACCAGCAGGCGGCGCCGCCCGAAACGGTCCGCGAGCGCGCCGGTCGGCATCAGCACCGTGGTGCAGGCGATGGTGTAGGCGTTCATGATCCATTGCATGTCGCGGAAGCTGCCGTGCAGCACCTGCTCGAGGGTCGGCAGGATTGTTGGCACGCTGGAGATTTCCAGGCCGAACATCAGCGAGGCGAGGCAGATGGCGGCGAGGGCGAGCGCGTTCTTGATGGATGGAGAGAGGGGCATCGGTTGACATTCCAGGTTGGGCAGAGGGGCGCGACCGTAAAGCCGGCGAGCGCCAGGTCGCTCGCCGGAAACGGACGTGATCATGAGAGCGCGGCGTGTTCTGCCGCGGCTGGATCTAGAAGCCGAGCAGGCGCGCGACGTGCAGCACGGCGCCGGTGAGGCCGAGCACCAGGGCTGCGCCGGCGACGAGGCCCATCACGCAGGCGGCGAGATCGGCGCCGGCGTCGATCTGTCGAGATGACATGCGCTTTGACATCGCGACCTCCTCAGCGGAGCTGTGTGCAGGCGCGACCGATCTGCGCGCCGGCGGCGGCGAGAACCGGCAGAGCATAGCCGAAGCTCATGCGAATATAGGGCGACAGGCCGTTGTCGCTGCCCGGATGCACGGCGACGCCGGCGGCGTCGAGCAGGTAGACGGCGACATCACGGTCGGTGGCAAGCCGCATCCCGTCCGGCGTGGTGCGGCCGATCAGGTCGGCGCAGGAGGCGAAGAGGTAGAGCGCGCCTTCGGGCGCGGTACAGGACAGCCCTTCGCACCGGTTGATCAATGCAATGACCGCGTCGCGCCGCCCTTCGAGCTCCGCGACCCGCGCGCGCAGCAGGTCCTGCGGCCCCGTCAGCGCGGCGATCGCCGCTGCCTGGCTGATCGAGGAGGCGCATGATGTCGTCAGCGACTGGATCTTGGCGATCTCAGCGATCAGCGTGGCCGGGCCGGCGGCGTAGCCGATGCGCCAGCCTGTCATGGCATAGGCCTTGGCAACGCCACTGACGGTGAGGATGCGGTCGCGCAGCTGCGGCGCGACGGCGGCGAAAGTGGGTGCGCGGCGGCCGCCGTAGACAATGTGCTCGTAGAGACCGTCGGCGAGGATCGAAATCCGCGGATGGTCCTGCAGCAGGGCGGCGAGCGCGGCGAGGTCGCTCTCGGAATAGACGGCGCCGGTCGGATTGACCGGATTGTTGAGGATCAGCCAGCGGGTGCGCGGGGTGATCGCGGCGGCAAGGTCCTCGGGCCGTAGCCGGAAGCCGTTGTTCTGCGGGCACGCCACCGTCACCGGCACGCCGTCGGCGAGGCGCACCTGGTCGAGATAGGGCGCCCAGTAGGGCGCCGGCACGATGACCTCGTCGCCGGGCGCGAGGGTGGCGAGCAGCGCGTTGTACAGCGCCTGGATCGAGCCGTTGCAGACCGCGATCTCCTCGCGGGTGAAAGCGAGGCCATGGTCGCGCGCGAGGGCTGCACGCACCGCATCCTTCATCTCGGGCGAGCCGTCAGTGCTGGTGTAGTGGGTCTCGCCGCGCAGTGCGGCGGCATGGGCGGCCGCGATGACACGGTCGGGCGTGGCGAAGTCGAGCTCGCCCGACGACATGTCGATGACGGTGCGGCCTGTGGCCCGCAGAGCGGCGATCCGGCGGCGCAGCACCGCGACGGGCGCCGGGGCGATGCGGCTGCTGCGCGGAGACAGCAGCGGCTGATGCAGGGCAATGGTCATGGCGGTCAATCCCGGACGTATTGCGCGAGGCCGTGCCCGAACGACCAGTTCTCCGGCAGCACCTCGACGAGGCTGATGAAGATGTCTTCGGGGCGCAGCCCGGGGCTGTCGGTCAGCCGCTCGGCGATGCGGCGGTACAGCGCCTGCTTCTGCGCCACGGTGCGGGTGTTGCTGACGGTGATCTGGATGATGACGAGGTCGTCGCTGCGATCGATGCCGAGATAGCCACCGTAGGAAAAGTCGGTGGCGTCGTGCTCGGTCAGGACCATGAAGCGATCATCTTCGGGGTACCCGAAGGCCTCGCGCAAGGCGCGATGGAGGCTGTCGAGCAGGGCCGCGCGATAGGCGGCAGGCTTGCCCCGGCGCAGGAAGACGCGGGTGAGCGGCATGGCAGGTTCCTTGTTGCTGGCCATGCTGAAGGTAGCCTTCCACCCGGCATTTAAAAACGATATGATTGGATATTTCAGTCATTGAGAAATGTAATGGTTGGCAGGGCACTCGATCTCGAAGCGGTTCAGGCATTCGTGCTGGTGGCGGAGCTGAAGAGCTTCACCCGCGCGGCAGAAGCGATGGGGTCGACGCAGTCCGCGGTCAGCCTCAAGATCAAGCGGCTGGAGAGCGGCATCGGCCGCCATCTGATCGAGCGCACGCCACGGCTGGTGCGCCTGTCGTCGGACGGCGAGACCTTTCTGTGTGCCGCGCGCCAGCTCGTCGCCGCCCATGAATCCGCGCTTACCGCCTTCACCACCGAGCGGCGGCGGCTCACCGTCGGCATCAGCCATCACATCGTCGGCGCCGAGCTGCCGCACCTGCTGAAGCGGCTGAACAGCTCCGACCCGACGCTGGTGGTGGAGCTGCGCGTCGCCGCCTCGCGCGAGGTGCTGGCGGAGTTCGACGACGGCCGGCTGGATGCGGCGATCGTGCTCCGCCATGACCGCACCGGCCGCCAGGGCGAGGTGCTGTTCACCGAGGGCTTCGGCTGGATCTCGGCGCCGGACTTCAGCTACGCGGCGGGCGAGCGGCTGCGTCTTGCCACCCAGGCGGAGCCGTGCAGCGTGCGCGCCATGGCGGTCAAGGCGCTCGACGATGCCGGCATTTCCTGGACAGAAGTTTTCGTCGGCGGCGGCACCGCCACCATCGGCGCGGCGGTGTCTGCGGGTCTTGCGGTGGCGGCGCTGGCGCGGCGGGTGGCGCCGGCGGGCACCATCGATGTCGGGCCGCAGCTCGGCCTGCCGCGCCTGCCGTCACGCGAGGTGATGCTGTACACCACCGCAGCCGATGCGCCCGCGCGCGCCGCGATGCGGCTGCTATCGGCGAGCTTTCGTGCGATGGCGGCGTAACGCCGCGTGACATCGGCCGCAATGTGAAGTGATTGGCAGGGCCCGTGGCGTCTCGCCATGATCGGCCGATGATCCCGTCCGACGACAGGCCGAGCGACGCCGAGATCGCGACGATCAATGCGCGGCATCTCGCGGTCACGCCGCTGAAGCCGGCCGACCTGCTGTTCGTGTTCGGCTCGCGCGAGGGCGTGGCGCTGCGCGTGGCCTCCGCCGCGCGGCTGTGGCGCGCGGGATTCTTCCGCCGGGCGATCGTCAGCGGCGGTGTCACGCCCGGTGGCGCGCTGTCGGAATGCGCGGTGATCAAGGCGGCGATGGTGGAAGCGGGCGTGCCGGGCGAACTGATCCTCGAGGAGCTTGCGGCGACCAACACCGGCGAGAACGTCATTTTGTCGCTGCCGGTGCTCGACGCCGAGGTCGGGCTCGACCGGATCCACAGCGTCATCTGCCTCGGCAATGCCTGGACCGCGCGGCGCTACCCGATGACGCTTCACCGCCACTGGCCGGCCGTCGAGAAAATGCTTTTGACCGTCAACAGCTTCGGAGTTCCAATGGCGTCCTGGCCCGACCATCCGGTGCTGCGCGCGCTGGTGCTCGCGGAATGGGCGAAGATCGAGCCTTACAAGCGCAACGGTTTCATCGCCGACTGGCCGGCGATCGGCGTTTGAGGCCTCAAGGATTCGCCGCTTGACTGCCGTGGCGGCCCCGCTAGTCTAAGCATGTCTATACAACCTGGGAGGGTTCAGTGCGCAGTCCGGTTCAACTCGTCAGTGCGGTCATTGTTGCGGCGTCGCTCGGTACAGCGGCTCACGCGCAGGACGCGATCAAGATCGGTTTCCATGCTCCGCTCACCGGCTTCGCCGCGGCGGACGGCAAGTCGGCGAAGCAGGGCGCCGAACTCGCGGTGCAGCAGGCCAATGCGGCCGGCGGCATCGGCGGCAAGAAGATCGAGCTCGTCAGCTATGACGACGAGGGCAAGCCGGAAAACGCCATTCCGGTGGCCAACAAGCTGATCGGCCAGGACAAGGTGGTGGCCACCGTGTCGGGCAGCTATTCCGGCCCGACCCGCGCCGCCGCCGCTGTGTTCCAGCGCGCCGGCATGCCCTATCTGTCGGCCTACGCGATCCATCCGGACATCACCCGCGCCGGCGACTTCGTGTTCCGCACCGGCACCATGGGTGAGGTGCAGGGCCGCGCCGGCGCCAAGCTGGTCGGCGAGACGCTGAAGAAAAAGAAGGTCGAGATCGTCGCCGTCAACAACGACTTCGGCCAGGCGCTGACCGCCGGCTTCAAGGAAGCGGCGCCGAAGTTCGGCCTGGAGATCGTCGGCGAGCGCACCTTCGGCATGCCCGACCGCCAGTTCGGCCCGCTGGTGACCCAGATCAAGGCCGACAATCCCGATGTGATCTACGCGCCGGGCTACTTCTTCAATGCCGGCCCCCTCGTGGCGCAGCTGCGCGCCGCGGGCGTCACCGCCGACATCATCGGCCAGGAAGGCTACGACAGCCAGCGCTTCATCGAGATCGCCGGCAAGGCCTCCGAGGGCGTGATCGTCACCACCTCGCTCGACCGCGACTCGCAGTCGCCGGCGACCCGCGCCTTCATCGACAACTACGAGAAGGAGTTCAAGGATCGCGTCGACATGGTTGCGGCCTCCGGCTACACGGCGATGTCGGTGGCGATCGAGGCGCTGAAAAAGGCCGGTACGCAGGACGGCAAGGCGGTTCGCGATACCATCCGCGGCAACAGCTTCGACACCGCGATCGGCAAGCTGTCGTTCAACAGCCTCGGCGAGGTCAAGAAGGCCGTGCAGGTGCAGGTCGTCAAGGACGGCAACTTCCACCGCTATGGCGTGATCGACGACCTGCAGTACCTCACCCCGCCCGAAAAATAAGCCTGCCCGGTCGGCGGCGAGCGAAGATAACCGCGTATGCTTCACATCGAACTGGTGCTCCAGGGCCTCGTCAACGGCAGCATGTATGCTGTCGTTGCCGTCGGCCTCACCCTGATCTACGGGTTGCTGCGCGTCCTGCATGTCGCCCATGCCGGCCTGTTCACGCTCGGCGCCTACATCACCGTGCTGATCACCAACGCCACCGGTAACCTCGTGCTCGGCACGCTGGTGTCGATGGTGGTGGTCGGCATCGTCGGCATGGTGGTGTACCGCCTGCTCTATGAGCCGCTGCTCAAGCAGCCTCCCTACGTCGCGCTGATCGCCTCGATCGGGTTGTTCATCGCGATGGAGGAGGGCTACCGCATCCTGTTCGGGCCCTACGGCAACTCCTTCACCACCACCTGGTTGACCGAGCGCGTGTCGCTCGGGCCGATCAGCCTCGCGGCCGCCGATCTCGCCATGCTGCTCGGCGCCATCGTGCTGCTGACCTTCCTGGCGCTGCTGATGGGCCGAACCCGGCTCGGCATGTCGTGGCGCGCCACCGTCACCGATCCGGCGATGGCGCGTTCGTTCGGCGTCGACACCATCAAGGTGCGCTACGGCATCTTCTTCCTCGCCTCGGTGTTCGCCGCCGCCGCCGGTTCGCTGGTGTCGGTGCTCAACAACCTGGTCGAGCCGACCATGGGCAGCGTGCCGAGCTACAAGTCGCTGGCCATCATCGTGCTCGGCGGCCTCGGCAACATCGGCGGCACGCTGATCGCGGCGCTGCTGCTCGGCGTCATCGAGGCCTACGGCACGATCTATTCCGGCGCCTATCTCGATCGTGATGCCATCGCCTTCGTGTTCCTGATCGCGGTGCTGATGGTCCGCCCGCAGGGCCTGTTCGGAGCAAGGGCATGACGCTTGGCGCTTATGAAGTCTCGCTGATCGTCATCGTGGCGATCAATGTCATGCTCGCACTGAGCCTGAACATCATCACCGGCCTGTGCGGCCAGGTGTCGCTGGGCCATGCCGCGTTCTTCGGCGTCGGCGCCTATGCCGCCGCGGTGCTGGCGCGCAACGGCGTGCCGTTCGCCGCGGTGCTGCCGCTCGCCGGCCTCGTCGGCTGCGCGGTGGGGCTGCTGGTCGGCCTCGCCTCGCTGCGGGTGCGCGCCGACTTCCTCGCGATCACCACCATGGGCGTAGGCTTCGTGTTCGTCGGTTTCGTGCGCAAGCAGAACTGGCTCGGTGCCGAGATGGGGCTGTCGGACATTCCCGATCACGGGCTCGGCGACGTCGGCTTCGTGCTGGTCAGCCTCGCCATCGTCGCCGCCATCGTGCTGCTGTCGGTCTACATCAAGCGCAGCTGGCTTGGCTTCGGCTTTGCCGCGGTTGCCGACGATGAAGACACCAGCCGCACGCTCGGCGTCGATTCCGCCGCCTACAAGCTCACCGCCTTCGTGGTCGGCACCTTCCTCGCCGCCGTCGCGGGCGCGACCTATGCCTATTTCACTCGCTTCCTGGTCCCCGGCGCGTTCGGCTTCACCATCTCGATCAGCATCCTCGCCATGGTGATCGTCGGTGGCGTCGGCTCGGTCTGGGGTGTGATCGTGGCTGCCGTGGTGCTGACCATGCTGCCCGAGTTCGTCCGCGTCGCCAACGACTACAAGATCTTCATCTATGGCGTGCTGCTGGTGCTGACCATGCGGTTCGCACCGGGCGGCCTCGCCGGCCTCGTCGACAGCTTGCGGCGCAAGGGAGGAGGTGCGGCATGACCGGCGCTGTTCCTGTTCTCAAGCTCGAGGCGATCTCGGTCCGGTTCGGCGGCATCGCGGCGCTCAGCGGCGTCGACTTCGCGCTCAACCAGGGTGAGCTGCTCGGCCTGATCGGCCCCAACGGCGCCGGCAAGACCACGCTGCTGCGCACCGTGATCGGCGTGGTGCGGCCGACCGAAGGCCGCGTCTTCCTGCAGGGCCGCGACGTCACCCCGCTCGGCGTCGATCGCCGCGCCCGTCAGGGCATCGCGCTGACCCACCAGATCGTCAAGCCGTTCCGCGGCATGAGCGTGCTCGACAATGTCGTGTTCGCCGCCGGCCATGCCAAGACCGGCAGCGTGCTGCGCGCGCTCACCAGCCACTCGCGCGCCGCCGAGACCGCGCGGGCCCGCGAATTGCTCGCGCTGGTCGGCATCGAGGCCTATGCGCAGTCGTCGCCCAACGCGTTGCCGCTCGGCGCGCTGAAGCGGCTCGAGGTCGCGCGCGCGCTCGCCACCGACCCCAAGATCCTGCTGCTCGACGAGCCGCTCGCCGGCCTCAACCACATCGAGGCCGAGCGCCTCGCCGATACCTTCCAGCGGCTCAATGCCGGCGGCGTCACCATGGTGCTGATCGAGCACAATCTCGGCCAGGTCGCGCGCATCTGCCCGCGGGTGGTGGTGCTCGACAATGGCCACAAGATCGGCGAGGGGCCGACCCGCGACATGCTGTCGGATCCCGCGGTGATCGCCGCCTATGTCGGCAAGGAGGTGGTCGATGCTTGAGGTCAAGGATCTGGTCTGTGGCTACGGCCACCTCGTCGCCGTGCACGGTGTCAGCTTCTCGGTCGCCAAGGGCGAGGCGCTGGCGATCCTCGGCGCCAACGGCGCCGGCAAGACCTCGACGCTGATGGCGCTCGCCGGCCATGTCGAGGTCAAGGGCGGCAGCATCACCTTCGCCGACGAGGACGTCACCCGCGCGAGCCCGATGCAGCGCTGCGGCCGCGGCATCGCCATCACGCCGGAAGGCCGCCGCCTGTTCAGCGACATGACGGTGCGCGAGAACCTGATCGTCGGCGGCTATTCCCGCGCCGGTGCGCGCACCAAGGCCAACATGGAGCATGTGCTCGAGCTGTTCCCGCGCCTCAAGGAGCGGCTGCACAACCGTGCCGGCGGCCTGTCGGGCGGCGAGCAGCAGATGGTGTCGATCGGCCGCGCCATGATGGCCGAGCCCAAGCTGCTGCTGATCGACGAGGTGTCGCTGGGATTGATGCCGAAGAACGTCGACATCTGCTACGAGGCGCTCGACAAGCTGCGCAGCACCGGGCTGACGCTGATCCTGGTGGAACAGAGCCTGTCGCGGGTGTTGTCGATCGCCGACCGGGTCTGCGTGCTGGATTCCGGCACGCTGGCGTGGAGCGGCAGCGCCAGCGAGGCGCGCGGTAATCCCGAGATTCTCGACGCCTATATGGGCGGAGCCCATTGATGGCGAGTCTCCCGAAACCCGCGCGTGCGTTCCTTCAAGGGCCGCCCTATGCGCAGGTGAAGGAGTATGTGCTCAAGCAGATCCAGAGCGGTGCCTGGCTCGAAGGCGAGATGATCCCGTCCGAGCATCAGCTCGCTGAGCAGTTCGGCCTGTCGCGGATGACGGTCAATCGCGCGCTGCGCGAACTGACCGCCGACCAGATCCTGCACCGCGTGCAGGGCACCGGCACTTTCGTGGCGCTGCGCAAGTACGAATCCACCGTGGTCGAGATCCGCAGCCTGTCGCAGGATATCGCCGAGCGCGGCCACGCCCACCGCGCCGCGGTGGTCGTGCATCGCAAGGAGCGCCCGGCCGACACCGTGCACGGGCTGTTCGAGCGCAAGCACGCATCGCTGTTTCACTCGGTGCTGGTGCACTACGAGAACGGCACGCCGATCCAGCTCGAAGACCGCTTCGTCAATCCCGAGCTGTTTCCGCACTATCTCGATCAGGATTTCACCCAGCTGACGCCGAACGAGTATCTCACCCGTGTCGCGCCGATCGAGCGGGTGGAATTCCGCATCGAGGCGCTGATGCCGGACAGCGAGAACGCCACGCGCCTGGCGATGGCGCCCGGCGAGCCGTGCCTCGTGCTCAACCGCCGGACCTGGTCGTTCGGCCAGGTCGCCTCAGCCACCGCACTGTGGCATCCGGGCTCGCGCTACCGCTTTTCCGGCAGCTTCTGACAGCGCTGTTGTCATCGCTGGCCGCTTGCCAGCAAGGCGTTTTTCGGCCTAGTCTAATTGTATAGACAATTAAACCCGGAGGACGTCCATGYCAGTTTTCATTGTGTCGCGCGTCGATATCGAGGATCCAGAGCGGATGGCGGCCTACATGCAGGCGGCGCCTGCGACGGTCGCCGCGTTCGGCGGCACCTACATCGTGCGCAGCGGCAACATCGAGGTGGTCGAGGGCGACCAGCGCTGCGACCGCGTGGTGGTGCTGGAATTTCCGACCCGCGAGCAGGCGCTCGCCTGGTACCATTCGCAGGACTATCGCCCGCTGCGCGACGCGCGCTGGGAGGCGGCCAAGGCCAGCATCATGCTGGTGGGCTGAGGACGTCTCTTCAACACATGCCTGGCGCACAAAAAAGCGCCCCGCGAGGAGGTCGCGGGGCGCTGCGGGGTATCCGTCGTGCCGGGTGGAAAGCCGGCGCGCGCCGTCACCACCAGTTGGGTCTCGTCACGCCCGGCGCTGGGCCGGGCGTCCATGTCGTCGCGGCATGGGAGCAGGACGACATGGACGGCCGGGGGAGGGACCGGCCGTGACGAACGCGGTGGACCGACGGCTTCACGAGGCCTTGGCGCGCAGGCTCGGCATGTCGAGCCCGTTGCGCGCGGCGCAGTCGATCGCGATCTGATAACCCGCGTCGGCGTGGCGCATCACGCCGGTGGCGGGGTCGTTCCAGAGAATGCGGCCGATCTTCTCGCTGGCTTCCGGCGTGCCGTCGGCGATCAGCGCGATGCCGGAGTGCTGCGAATAGCCCATGCCGACGCCGCCGCCGTGATGGAACGACACCCAGGTGGCGCCGCAGGCGGAGTTGAGCAGGGCGTTGAGGATCGGCCAGTCGGATACGGCGTCCGAGCCGTCGAGCATGCCTTCGGTCTCGCGCATCGGCGAGGCGACCGAGCCGGAATCCATGTGGTCGCGGCCGATCACGATCGGCGCCTTGAGCTCGCCGCGCGCGACCATCTCGTTGAAGGCGAGGCCGACGCGGTGGCGATCGCCGAGGCCGAGCCAGCAGATGCGCGCCGGCAGTCCCTGGAACTTGATGTGCGCGCGCGCCTTGTCGAGCCACTGATTGAGGAAGGCGTCGTGCGGCATCAGCTCGCGCACCTTGGCGTCGGTCTTGTAGATGTCCTCGGGATCGCCCGACAGCGCCACCCAGCGGAACGGGCCTTTGCCCTCGCAGAACAGCGGCCGGACATAGGCCTCGACGAAGCCGGGATAGTCGAAGGCGTTGGCGACGCCCTTCTCCTTGGCCATGGCGCGGATGTTGTTGCCGTAGTCGATGGCGATCGAGCCCTTGGCCTTGAAGTCGAGGATGCAGCGCACCTGCTGGGCCATCGCTTCCTTGGCGGCGTCGGCGGTGCCTTCGGGATCGCGCTCCTGGCGATCGAGCCACTGCTCCAGCGTCCAGCCGATCGGGATGTAGCCGTGCGCCGGATCGTGCGCCGAGGTCTGGTCAGTGACGACATCGGGCACGAGGCCGCGCTGCAGGATCTCCTGGAACACCTCGGCGGCGTTGCCGACAAGGCCGACCGACACCGGCTTGCCGGTCTTTTTCGCTTCATCGATCATTGCCAGCGCCTCGTCGAGGGTGGTGGCGGAGCGGTCGAGATAGCCGGTGCGCTTGCGGAATTCGATGCGGCTCGGCTGGCACTCGACGACGATGATCGAGGCGCCGGCCATGGTGGCGGCCAGCGGCTGCGCGCCGCCCATGCCGCCGAGGCCCGCGGTGAGGAACCAGCGGCCGGCGAGGCTGCCGCCGAAGTGGCGGCGGCCGATCTCGGAGAAGGTCTCGAACGTGCCCTGCACGATGCCCTGCGAGCCGATGTAGATCCATGAGCCGGCCGTCATCTGGCCGTACATGGTCAGGCCCTTGCGATCGAGCTCGTTGAAATGCTCCCAGGTCGACCACTTCGGCACGAGGTTGCCGTTGGCGATGATCACGCGTGGTGCGCCGGGATGAGTCGGGAACACGCCGACCGGCTTGCCCGACTGCACCAGCAGCGTCTGGTTGTCGTCGAGGCGCTTGAGCACATCGACGATCTGGTCGAACGCCTGCCAGCTGCGCGCCGCGCGGCCGATGCCGCCATAGACCACGAGCTCCTCGGGGCGCTCGGCGACGTCGGGATCGAGGTTGTTCATCAGGAGGCGCAGCGGCCCCTCGGTGTGCCAGCTCTTCGTCGTGAGCTCGGCTCCGCGCGGGGCGCGGATGATGCGGTCGTTCTTGCGCAGCATGGTGTTTCCTTCAGACGGTCTTTGCGGCCCGCAGGGCGGCAATCCTGGCGTCGTCGAGGCCGAGCTCGTCACGCAGGACGGCTTCGGTGTCTTCGCCGAGGGTCGGCGCGCGCATGGTTGCGGGCGCCGGAGTTCCCGCGAACCGGACCGGCTGCGGGGCAAACTGGATGTCGCCGAGCTTGGCGTTGTGGCCGGGCACCAGCAACTGGCGCGCGGCGACCTGCTCGCTGGCGAGCACGTCGTCGAGCGACCACACTGGCGCGGCCGGCACGTCCGCGGCGCGCAGCCGCGCCAGCGCTTCGTCCTGCGTCAGGGCGCCCGCCCAGTCGGCGAGAATGGCGCGCAGCTCCGCCTCATGGGCGTTGCGCTCGCGGTTGTTCTTGAAGCGCGGGTCGGCGGACAGCTCGGGCTGCCCGATCGCCTCGAAGATGCGCTTGACGATGGCTTCGGAGAATCCGACCAGCACGATGTCGCCAGTTTTGGTGGCGAAGCTGTCGACAGGGTAGGTCTCGGGGTGGCGGTTGCCGACGCGGCGTGTCGGCTGGTCGGTGAACAGCCGTCGCGACAGGTTGGTCAGCAGCATCGAGAATACCGAATCGAGCATGGCGACTTCGAGCTGCCGGCCGACGCCGGTGCGCTCGCGGTCGTACAGCGCCGCGGCGATGCCCCAGGCGGCGAACATGCCGGTGGTGACATCAGCGACGCTCTCGCCGACCGCGGTGGCGCGGCCGCCGGCTTCGCCTGTCACGCTCATCAGGCCGCTCATGGCCTGGATCACGAGGTCGAAGGCCGGCAGGTCGGCCAGCGGGCCCTTTTGGCCGAAGCCGGAGATCGAGGCATAGATCAGGCGGGGATTGTCGGCCTTGAGCACGTCATAGCCGAGGCCGAGCCGCTCCATCACGCCGGGGCGGAAGTTCTCGACCAGCACATCGGCCTTCCTGGCGAGGTCGCGGATCAGGCCGATGCCCTCCGGCGACTTCATGTTGATGGTGATGCTGCGCTTGCCGCGGTTGAGCATCGCGAAATAGGTGCTCTCGCCGTTGACGTGGGGGGCGAAGTAACGGCTGTCGTCGCCAGAGCCAGGCAGCTCCACCTTGATGATCTCGGCGCCGAGGTCGGCGAGCATCGCGGTGCAGAACGGACCGGACATCACCCGCGTCAGGTCGAGCACGCGCAGGCCGGCGAACAGGTGGGCGGGAAGCGGCTGGTTCATCGCGCGGCCTCGTGCGTCAGGCTGATGGTGACTTTGCCTGTGGTCTTGCGGTCGCCGAGCGCGCGTAGCGCGTCGGGCAGCTGATCGAAGGCGAAGGTTGCGCCGATATGCGGACGGACCGCGCCAGCCTGCAGGTACTCGGTGAGGCGTGCCGAGACGCGGGCGAGCATCGCGGCGTCGCGGTCGTGGTTCCAGTAGACGCCGATCGCGGCGGCACGTTTCAGCAGCAGGCGGTTGGCCGGGATCTGTGGAACTTCACCGGAGGTGAAGCCGACGACAAGAAAGCGGCCTTCCCAGGCCATCACCCGCATCGCTTCCTTGGCCGCGGCACCGCCGACCGGGTCGACGATGATATCGGCGCCACGGCCGCCGGTGAGTGTCTTGACCTGTTCGCTCCAGCCATCGTTGCGATAATCGATCGCTTCATGGGCGCCGTGGGCTTTCGCCAGTGCGCATTTGTCGCTGCCGCCGGCGGCAGCGATCACCCGCGCGCCGAGATGGCGCGCGATCTCCACCGCGGCGAGGCCGACGCCGCCGGCCGCGGCCAGCACCAGCACGGTCTCGCCGGGCTTGACCGTCGTGCTCTCGGTGAGCGCGACCATCGAGGTGGTGTAGACGACCGGCAGTGCGCTTGCCGCCGCGAGCGATATCCCGTGCGGCACAGGGATCGCCATGTCGCCGCGCACCGCGACGTAATCGGCAAAGCCGCCCCACAGCACCTTGCTGGCAACGCGCTCGCCGACCTTCAGGCCGCAGCGCTCGCCGGCGGCGACCACGGTGCCGGCCACTTCCTGGCCGGGAATGAACGGCCGCGGCGGCCGCACCTGATAGCGGTCGTCGATCATCAGCAGGTCGGAGAAGTTCAGCGCCGCGGTCTCGACCCGCACCAGAGCCTCTTCCGCGGTCGGGGTGGGCACGGCAGCATCGATCTGTTCGAGCTGGTCGACGCCGGGGGTGCCCGAGCGCCAGGCGTGCATGGTGGATGGCGTCATCTCTCAATCACCATTGGGGGTGCCGGTGATGCGGGCCGCAACGCGGCGGCCGGCATCGACCAGCAGTTTGGCGTAGGCGTCGATCTCGGTCTGGTTCATGCGCTGTGTCGGCGCGGCGATGGCGATCGAGCCGAGCGGCTGGTGGCGCGGGGTGAGCACCGGCACCGCGATGCCGACCACGCCGGGATAGGTTTCCTCGTGAGTCACCACGAAGCCGCTGTCGCGCACGCCTGTGAGCTGCATGCGCAGCGCATCCGCGGGCATGGTCGAGCTGGGATTGACCCCGGTCAGGTCGCCGGCGAGCACCGTGTCGATCTGTCGCTGCGGCAGAAACGCCAGCACCGCCTTCGACGTCGCGCCCGAATGCAGCGGATAGGCGGTGCCGATCTGCTCGAACACGCGCAGGCCGCCCTGGCGGCTCGGAATCTGCGCCAGGCACACCACGCTCGCGTGGATGTCGTCGTAGCCGGTAAGGATGACAGTCTCGGCGGTCGCCTGCGACAGCTCCTCGAGAATGCTCTGGCACAGCCCGACCAGGTCGAACTGCAGCTGGGCGCGGCGGCCAAGATCGATGGCGGCGAAGCCCAGCGTGTAGCGGCCGCGCTGCTCCATTAGGTAGCCGGTCGCGCACAGGAAGCGGACCAGGCGGCTCAGGGTCGAGCGCGCCAATTGCGTATCCCGCGCCAGTTCCGACTGCGTCCAGCTGGCGCGCTCGTCGGTGAAAAGGTCGAGGATTTGAAAGGCCTTCTTCAGAAGACCGACACCCGCGGTGTTTGCGGTGGTGGCCGGCGCTTCCTCGGGCGTGATGTTGACAGATGTCTCATTCATTGCTCATATTGTGGAACATATTGCCACATATTGGCAAGAGATAAGTTGATCGCCGAACCGACAGACCGTGTTTCGAGCGTCAAGCGAGATGGGAGAGAGAAGGATGAGGGGAGTTTGGCTGCAGGCGCGGGTCGCTCTGTTGGCGTGCGCAGCAACGGCGTTGATGTGCGGCGTGGCCGCGGCCGCCGGACAGAAGAAGGTGATGATTTCGACCATCGTCGAGGTGCCGCAGCTGGTGGAAACCAAGGACGGCGTGCTCAAGGGCCTCGCCGAAAGCGGTTTTGAAGACGGCCGCAACATCAAGGTCGAGTACCAGACCGCCAACGGCAACGCCTCGACCCAGCAGCAGATCGCCAAGAAGTTCGTCGGCGATGGCGCCGATCTGATCATCGCCATTACCACGCCGACCGCGCAGGCCATGGCCAGCGTCACCAACTCGGTGCCGATCGTGTTCGCCACCGTGACCGATCCGATCAAGGCGAAGCTCATCGCGCAGTTCAAGGCGCCCGGCGGCAACATCACCGGCGTGTCCGACGCGCCGCCGCTGGCCGCGCAGCTCAATCTCTTTCGCGAGATCGCGCCGAACCTGAAGAAGCTCGGCTTCATCTACAATCCGGGGCTCGACAGCTCGAATGCGACGCTGGAGCGGCTGCGCGAGGAAGGCACCAAGCTCGGCATCACCATCGTGGAAGCGGCCGCGCCGACCACCAACGAAGTGATCCCGGCCACCAAGAAGCTCGTCGGCAATGTCGATGCGATCTACGTGCCCAACGACACCACTGTGGTGGCGGCGCTGGAGACCGTGGTGAAGGTCGGCCAGGAGACCAGGATTCCGGTGTTCACTGGCGAGACCCGCGGCGTCGATCGCGGCGCGATCGCCTCCGTCGGCCTCGATTACATCGAGGTCGGCCGCATGGCGGGCCACATGGCCGCTGTGATCCTGGAAGGCGCCAAGGCCGGCGATGTCGATGCCGTGGTCGCCTACCAGAAGATGCCGAACTTCGTGGTGGTCGTGAACAAGAGTGCCGCCGCCGCAATGGGCGTGACGCTGCCCGAGGCCGTGCTGAAGCGTGCGACCCGCACCGTGAACTGACCGCGACGTGCGGCGGCCGGCATCGCCCGGCCGCCGCCGTTGCCGTGCCGGTCATCGTTGTCGGCGGATATCGCCAGAAAGATCCAGCTTATGTCGCTCTATGAACTTCTCGGGACTGTCGAGGTCGGACTGATCTTCGGCCTGGTCGCCCTCGGAGCATTCATCACCTTCCGCATCCTCGATTTCCCCGATCTCACTGTCGAAGGCAGCTTTCCGCTCGGCGCCGCGGTGGCGGCGATCCTGATCGTCAATTTCGGCTGGAATCCCTGGCCGGCCACCCTCGCCGCCGCGGTTGCCGGCTTCGGCGCCGGCTTCGTGACCGCCTTCCTCAATGTGCGGTTCAACATCCTGCACATCCTCTCCGGCATCCTGGTCTCGATCTCGCTGTACTCGATCAACCTGCGCATCATGAGCGGCCCGAACAAGCCGCTGCTCGGCGCCCACACCATCTTCTCGGCGGTGCAGGGCTGGGGCGTCCCGGCCTATATCCTCAGTCCGCTGCTGCTGGTCGTCATCATCGTCGTGATCAAGCTGCTGCTTGACCTGTTCCTGCACACGGGGCTTGGCATGAACATGCGCGCCGCCGGCGCCAATCCGGCGATGGCCGCCGCCAACGGCGTCAATGTCGGCCGCATGAAGCTGCTCGGCCTCGGCATGGCCAACGCGCTGACCGCGCTCGCGGGCGCGATGTTCGCCCAGAGCTTCGGCGCCGCCGACGCCTATATGGGCATCGGCGTCATCATCATCGGCCTCGCCTCGGTGATCGTCGGCATGTCGATCCTGCCGGTGCGCACCATCGCCCAGGCGACGCTGGCGTGCCTGTTCGGCGCCATGCTGTACCGCTTCGCCGTGGCGTTCTCGCTCAACGCCGATTTTCTCGGCCTCAAGGCCTCCGACGTCCAGCTTGTCACCGCGCTCCTCGTCGTCGTCACCCTGGTCAGCCAGTCGTCTCGCTCGGGCATGGGCAAGCTGTTGAAGAGGAAGTCGTCATGATCGAGATCAGCGACGTCCGCGTCACCTTCAACAAGGGCACGCCGCTCGAAGCTCCGGCGATCCGCCAGCTCGACCTCGCCGTGCCGCAGAGCCAGTTCCTCACCATCATCGGCACCAACGGCGCCGGCAAGTCGACCGCGCTCAATGTCATCGCCGGCCTCGTCAAGCCCGACTGCGGCAAGGTGATGGTCGATGGCCAGAATGTCACCAACTGGCCGATCCATCAGCGCTCGCGGCTGATCTCGCGCGTGTTCCAGGATCCCAAGATGGGCACCTGCGAGGATCTCACGATCCTCGAGAACTTCGCGCTGGCCCACGGCCGCACCCAGCCGCGCGGCTTCCGCTTTGCCATCGACAAGGGCATCCGCGAGCAGGCGGCGGAACGGCTCAAGCTGCTCAAGCTCGGCCTGGAGAACCGTCTCAACGACAAGGTCGGCCTGCTGTCCGGCGGCCAGCGCCAGGCAGTCAGCCTGCTGATGGCGACGACCGGCGAGACGCGGGTGCTGCTGCTCGACGAGCACACCGCCGCGCTCGACCCCAAGACGGCGGAGTTCGTGATGGAGCTGACGCGCGACATCGTCGCCCAGCTCAAGCTGACGTCGGTGATGGTCACCCACTCCATGGCGCAGGCACTGCACTATGGCGACCGTACCGTCATGTTCCACCGCGGCCGGATCATCTTCGACGCCGAGGGCGAAAAGCGGGCTGCCATGCAGGTCTCCGACCTGCTGGCGCTGTTCAAGCGCGACCAGGGCGAGGAGCTCTCGGACGACGCGCTGTTGTTGGGTTGATGGGAAGAAGACAATGGCCAAGCAGACGAACGTCGCAAATGACGTAACGATCGAACCGGGACATGTGCCGCTCTCGATGTGGCGGCGTATCCTGCGCGACGCGCCGACCGTGCGTCTCACCGAGGGCGCCCGCGCCGTGGTGGATGCCTGCCACGCGGCGATCCTCGACCTCATCGGCACCGGGCGGCCGATCTATGCGGTCAACACCGGCTTCGGCAAGCTCGCCGCGGTGCGCATCGAGAACGACCAGCTCGAGAAGCTGCAGCAGAACCTGATCTTCTCGCACAGCGCCGGCACCGGCGAATTGCTGAACGACGATCTCGTGCGGCTCATTCTCGTCATGAAGGCCACCGCGCTGGCGCAAGGCCATTCCGGCGTGCGCTGGCAGGTGGTCGAGGCGCTGCTGGCGCTGGCCAATGCCGGCGTCTATCCCTGCATTCCCGCCAAGGGTTCGGTCGGTGCGTCGGGAGACCTCGCGCCGCTGTCGCACATGGCCTCGGCGCTGATGGGCATGGGCGAGGTGCGCTACCAGGGCAAGGTGTTGCCCGCGGCCGAGGGCCTGCGCCACGCCGGCCTGTCGCCGATGACCTTCGGGCCCAAGGAAGGCGTTGCGCTGATCAATGGCACTCAGGTGTCGACCGCGCTGGCGCTGTCCGGCCTGTTCGCCGCGGAGGACGCGCTCCGCGCCGGCCTCGTCACCGGCGCCCTGGCACTGGAGGCCTGCCGCGGCAACGACACCCCGTTCGACGCCCGCATCCAGGCGGTGCGCCGCCATCGCGGCCAGCAGGACGTCGCGGCGATCTATCGTCGCCTGATCAATGCCAGCCCGATCCGCGAGGCGCATCGTGCCACGCTCAAGGTGCAGGATCCCTACTGCATGCGCTGCCAGCCGCAGGTGATGGGCGCCTGCCTCGACAACCTGCGTTATGCCGCCAGCGTGCTGGCGATCGAAGCCAATGCGGTCAGCGACAATCCGCTGGTGTTCCCGGCCGAGCGCGACGTGCTGTCCGGCGGCAACTTTCATGCCGAGCCGGTGGCGTTCGCCGCCGACATCATCGCGCTCGCGATCTGCGAGATCGGTTCGCTGTCGGAGCGCCGCCAGGCGATGCTGGTCGATGCCTCGCTGTCGGGCCTTCCGGCATTCCTGATCGAGAACTCGGGCCTCAACTCCGGCTTCATGATCGCGCAGGTCACCGCCGCAGCGCTGACCAGCGAGAACAAGATGCTGGCGCATCCGGCGTCGGTCGATTCGATCCCGACCTCGGCCAACCAGGAAGACCATGTCTCGATGGCCTGCCATGGCGCCTATCGCCTGGCGCAGATGACCGACAACCTCGTCGCCATCCTGGCGCTGGAATGGCTTGCCGCGGCGCAGGGCGTCGAATTCCACCGGCCGCTGGCTCCCGCGGCGCCGCTCGCGGAAGCCGTCAAACGCCTGCGCATCGAGGTCGCCCATCTCGACCAGGACCGCTATCTCGCCCCGGACATCGCCGCCGCCAAGCGCATGCTCGGCGCCGGCAGCCTCGGCGATATCGCCGGCGTGCCGCTGTTCGACGACGTCGCCTGATCGAGAAGCACAAGGACACGCACGCGATGTGGATCTCGCACATTCCCTATCCGCAGTCGGAGGGCCGCCTGCGGTCGCTGTACGACCGGATCAAGGGTCCGGACGACAACGTCGACAATATCATGCTGGCGCACAGCCTGCGCCCGCACAGCATGGAGGGTCATATGGCCCTCTACAAATACGTGCTGCATCACGCCTCCAATGCGATCCCGAAGTGGTTCCTGGAGACGATCGGCGTCTATGTCAGCTCGCTCAACGCCTGCGCCTACTGCGTCGACCATCACTTCGCCGGCCTCCGGCGACTGCTGAACAACGACGACCGTGCCGGCGCGATCCGCCGGGCGCTGCAGGCCGGGGTCTTCACCGACGTGTTCACGCCGGCGGAAGCCGCGGCGCTGCGTTATGCCGAAGCGCTGACACTGAAGCCGCAAGCCGCGGACGAGCTGCGCAGCCGTATCGAGGCGACGCGCGCGGCGGGCTTCGACGACGGCCGCATCCTGGAGGTCAATCAGGTGGTGGCCTACTTCAACTATGCCAACCGCACCGTGCTCGGCCTCGGCGTCACCACCGACGGCGATATCCTCGGCCTGTCGCCGGGCAACTCCAACAATCCGGACGACTGGTCCCATGGCTGACATGGCAAAGATCGAAACCGTCGTCACGCCGCGGATCCAGCGGCTGGAGACCGTGCCGCCGCAGGTGACGCCGCCGGATCTCGGCGAGGCGCTGCCGGTGCGCAGCCTGCATCTCAACGAATCGCCATTTCCGCCGGCGCCGGCGGTTGTCGAGGCGATGCAGCGCGCCGCCGCCGGGCTGAACCGCTACCCCGACCATGACGGCAGCGAGCTGATCGCCGAGCTGGCGCGCCGCACCGGCGCCGCGACCGACCACATCGTCATCGGCTCGGGCACCAACGAACTGCTCTATGCCAGCGCCGACATCTCGCTCGACCAGGGCGATGAAGCGGTGGCGCCGGTGCCGGGCTTCCCGACCTACGCCAAGACCATCGCCATGCGCGGCGCCAGCCATGTCGGCGTCGCCGTGCGCAAGGATGGCGTGGTCGATATCGATGCGACGCTGAAGGCGGTGACGCCGAAGACGCGGCTGGTGTTCGTCGCCACGCCGCACAATCCGACCGGCGGCCTGCTCGGTGCCGCGGAGGTCGAATTGCTCGTGCGCGAGCTACCCGATCACCTGCTGCTGCATTTCGACGAAGCCTATTACGAGTTCGGCCGCCATGCCGGCGGGCCGGAGAGCCTGCCGATCCTGGCGAAGCGGCGCGGTCCGTGGATCGCGACCCGCAGCTTCTCCAAGGCCTATGGCCTTGCGGGAGCGCGTGTCGGCTACGGCATCACCAGCTCGCGTGAGCTTGCGGACGCCTACCGCAAGATCCGCATCAACTTCAGCGTCAATGCGGTGGCGCTCGCCGCCGCACGCGCGGCGCTCGATCAGACAGGCCATCTCGCCGATTTGCTCGACCACACGGCGGCGGAGCGCTTGCGCCTCGCCGAGGGGCTGACAGCTCTCGGCTTCCAGCCGCTGCCGAGCGCGGCGAACTTCGTCACGGTGGTGACGCCGCGTCCGGCGGCGGAGATCGCGCTGGGCTTGCGGGCGAAGAACATCTTCGTGCTGCCGTTCCCCTGGCCGCAGACGCCGGGCGCGCTGCGCATCACCGTCGGCACACGGCAGGACACGGATGCGTTCCTCGCCGCGATCCGCGATGTGATGGGCGCGTGATGACGGCGCTCCCGGCCACGCTGCGGGCGCTGGTCGGAGACGACGGCGTGCTCGATCAGCCGGGCGACCTCGCGGGTTATCGCGGCGACTTCGCGCTGCAGAGCGATGGCCCGTTGCTCGCCGTGGTGCGGCCACGCTCCACGGCGGAGGTCACGGCGGTGGTGCGGGCGTGCGCCGATGCCGGCGTGGCGCTGACGCCGCGCGGCGGCGGCACTGGCCTCGCCGGCGGCGCCGCGCCGGCGATGGATCAGCCGAGCGTTGTCATGTCGTTCGAACGCATGCGCGCGATCCGCGCTGTCGACACCGTCGGTGATGTCATGATCGTGGAAGCGGGCTGCTCGCTGCACGAGGCGCGCGAGGCGGCTGCGCATGTGGGCCGGCTGCTCGGCCTCGACCATGGCGGCCTGTCCAGCCAGATCGGCGGCAACCTCGCCACCAATGCCGGCGGCAACAACGTGCTGCGCTATGGCATGGCGCGCGAGCAGGTGCTCGGGCTCGAGGTCGTGCTGGCCAATGGCGATGTGCTCAGCCAGCTGTCGCCGCTGCGCAAGAACAATGCCGGCTACGACCTGCGCCAGATCTTTCTCGGCAGCGAAGGCACGCTCGGCTTGATCACCGCCGCCGCGCTGAAGCTGCGGCCGGCGCCGGCGGTGCGCGCCACCGCCTGTCTCGGCCTGCAGACGCTCGATGCGGTGCTCGACCTGTTCGTGCGGGCCCGCGCTGCGCTCGGCGAGGCGATCAGCGCCTTCGAGGTGCTGCCGCGCGCCGGGCTCGATCTGCATTTCGGCCATGTCGGTCGTGCGCGAGAACCGTTCTCCACGGTGACGCCGTGGGCCGTGCTGCTGGAGGCCGACAGCGCCAGCCCCTATTTCGACCTGCCGCGCGCGGTCGAGGAGCTGTTCACCGCGGCGATCGAGGACGGCATCGTGGTCGACGGCACCGTTGCGGCATCGGAAGCCCAGCGCCAGACGCTGTGGACGCTGCGCGAGGGCATCGCGCATGCGATGATCGAGACGCCGGGCAGCCTGAAGAGCGATTCAGCGGTGCCGGTGGCGGCGATCGGCGCATTCGTTGCCGGCGCGACGCTGGCCGTCGAGGCTGTCGTGCCGGGCTGCCGTCCCGTGCCGTTCGGCCATGTCGGTGACGGCAACATCCACTTCAACGTGCTGCCGCCGGTCGGCATGGCTGGCGAAGCTTTCAAGGCACGCTGGGGCGAGGTGACGGAAGCGATCGAGGCTGTCGCGCTCGGCCTCGGCGGCACCGTCAGCGCCGAGCACGGCATCGGCGCCATCAAGCGTACAGCGCTCCGCCGCATGCGGTCGGAAACGGAGATCGACGCGATGCAGCGGCTCAAGGACGCGTTCGATCCGCAGGGAATGTTGAACCCCGGGAAGATCTTGTAGGCGCTGATCGTTCGCGGCTACGCAATTCGCTCCTCCGGCACGACGCCCTCCCTCCTCATCCTGAGGAGCAGGCGCAGCCTGCGTCCCGAAGGATGAGGCCCCTGATGCGCCCGACGATGTGTCTCGGCCTCATGGTTCGAGACGCGCGGCGGAGCCGCGCTCCTCACCATGAGGAGATGGCGTGAAGTGCGAACGCTGCGAGCAGCGCTGCTCTTGCTTGGCCTTCCTCGTCATGGCCGGGCTCGTCCCGGCCATCCACGTCTTCCTTGCTGAAACGCTCTCAAGACGTGGATGCCCGGCACGAGGCCGGGCATGACACAGAGAATGCCGAATGCCTATCGTCACGTTAGCAGGGATGCTCACCCGAACGCGATTTCGACCACGAACAGGTCCGCCGTGCCTTGCGGCGTGGCGGTGAGGGTGGTGGCGTCGTCGGCATCCAGCACCAGGGTGTCCTTGGGGCCAAGCATGACAAGGTGCGAGCCGGCCGCGATCTCGACACCGCCGCCGATGGCGATGAGAACCGCGATCTCGCCGCTGAGGGCGAGGCGAGTCGGCGCGGTGAGGCCATGCCGGGTGACGCGATGGCGACAGCGGCTGCGGCGGGTCATGACGTTGAGGTCGTCGATCGCCCCGTCCGTCAGCGTGCTGTCGACGGCGACGTCGCCGGGGAAGGCAAACGGCGCCGCGCAGCGGTCAAGGGTGACGGTGCGGTCTGGCAGGGTCAGCGTCAGGCCGTCGCCGTTGATCACGCTCAGCGTGCGATCGATGTCGGGGAACAGCGAGAACGGCCCGGGTGCGCCGACATGGGCCATGCTGAGGCGCCAGTCGAAGCTGTCGAACGACGCGCCGGCGGGCGACACCACCATTTCGATGGTCTCGCCGCCGCCGTTCTTCCAGGGCATCCGCCGATAGCTGGCGGCGCGCAGGGTCCGCATCAGCCGATGCTCGGCAGCTTGAGGCCGTGCTCCCTCGCGCAGTCGATCGCGATGTCGTAGCCGGCGTCGGCATGGCGCATCACGCCCGAGGCCGGGTCGTTCCACAGCACGCGCTCGAGGCGCTTGCCGGCTTCCGGCGTGCCGTCGGCGACGATCACCATGCCGGCATGCTGCGAGTAGCCGATGCCGACGCCGCCGCCATGGTGCAGCGACACCCAGGTGGCGCCGCTGGCGCAGTTGATCAGGGCGTTGAGCAGCGGCCAGTCGGACACCGCGTCCGAGCCGTCCTTCATCGCTTCGGTCTCGCGGTTGGGGCTGGCCACCGAGCCGGAGTCGAGGTGGTCGCGGCCGATCACGATCGGCGCCTTGAGCTCGCCGCGGGCGACCATCTCGTTGAACGCCATGCCGATGCGGTGGCGGTCGCCGAGGCCGACCCAGCAGATGCGCGCCGGCAGGCCCTGGAACTTGATGCGCTCGCGCGCCATGTCGAGCCAGTTGTGCAGGTGCTTGTTGTCGGGCAGCAGCTCCTTCACCTTGGCGTCGGTCTTGTAGATGTCCTCCGGATCACCGGACAGGGCGGCCCAGCGGAACGGGCCGACGCCGCGGCAGAACAGCGGGCGGATGTAGGCCGGCACGAAGCCCGGGAAGTCGAAGGCGTTCTCGAGGCCCTCTTCCTTGGCCATCTGGCGGATGTTGTTGCCGTAGTCGAGGGTCGGCACGCCCATCTTGTGGAAGTCGAGCATCGCCTGGACATGCTCGACCATCGAGCGCCGCGAGGCCGCGTTCACCGCCTTCGGATCGGTCTCGCGCTTGGCTTCCCACTCGGCGAGTGTCCAGCCCTTCGGCAGGTAGCCGTTGATCGGGTCGTGCGCCGAGGTCTGGTCGGTGACGACGTCGGGCTTGATGCCGAGGCGCACCAGCTCCGGGAAGATCTCCGCGGCGTTGCCGAGCAGGCCGACCGACACCGGCTTGTTGTCCTTGCAGGCCTTCTCGATGATCGCGAGGGCGTCCTTGAGGTCCTTGGCCTGGACGTCGAGATAGCCGGTGCGCAGGCGCATCTCGATGCGGCTCGGCTGACATTCGACGGCGAGGCAGGACGCGCCGGCCATGGTCGCGGCCAGCGGCTGCGCGCCGCCCATGCCGCCGAGGCCCGCGGTCAGGATCCACTTGCCGGCGAGGCTGCCGCCATAGTGCTGGCGGCCGACCTCGACGAAGGTCTCGTAGGTGCCCTGCACGATGCCCTGTGAGCCGATGTAGATCCACGAGCCGGCCGTCATCTGGCCGTACATCATCAGGCCCTTGCGATCGAGCTCATGGAAGTGGTCCCAGTTGCCCCAGTGCGGCACCAGGTTGGAGTTGGCGATCAGCACACGCGGCGCGTCGCGGTGGGTACGGAACACGGCGACCGGCTTGCCCGACTGCACGATCAGCGTCTCGTCGTCCTCGAGATCGCGCAGCGAGGCGACGATGCGGTCGAAGCTCTCCCAGGTGCGGGCGGCGCGGCCGATGCCGCCATACACCACGAGCTCGCCCGGCTTCTCGGCGACGTCGGGATCGAGGTTGTTCATCAGCATGCGCAGCGGCGCTTCGGTCAGCCAGCTCTTGGCCGTCCGCTCGGTGCCGTGCGCGGCACGGATGATGCGGGTGTTGTCGATACGGGTCATGAAGATCTCCTCAGTCAGAACGGTCAGGTCGCCTGTTGCGCGAACGTCAGGCAGGAATTCAGGATGGCGGTGAGCACGTCGCGCATCGGCTGCGCATAGGTTGGATCGTAGGCGGAGGGCCATTCGCCTTCGCCGACCGGGCCGAGCGTCTCCGGCATGTAGCCGCGGCAGGCGAGTTCCATCTGGATGGTGTGGACGCCGTTCTTCGGATCGCCGTGACGGCGGGTGATCCAGCCGCCGGTGAAGCGGCCGTTGGTGACGCGGCTGAAACCGGAGCCGGTGCACTCGGCCTCGACTGCGAGCGTCAGCGCCGGGTCGCAGCTCGCCCCGGAGTTGGTGCCGATGTTGAAATTGGGCAGCTCGCCCTCGAACAGGCGTGGAATCACCGAGCGGATCGAGTGGCAGTCATAGAGCACGACGGTTGGGTGGATCAGGCGCAGCCGTGCGATCTCCTGCTCGATTGCCGCATGGTAGGGGTCGAAGTAGCGGGCACGGCGCTCCGGCAATTCCGCCGGATCGAGCCCGGCGCCGGCCTTGTACAGCGGCTCGCCGTCGAACGTCGTGGTCGGGCACAGCTCGGTGGTCGCCTGACCCGGATACAGCGAAACGCCGGTCGGATTGCGGTTGACGTCGATCACGGTGCGCGAGATCGCGGTGTGGATCGTGGTCGCGCCGAGGCCAGCGGCGAAATCATAGAGCTTGTCGATCCACCAGTCGGCGTCCTTGCGCGCGAGCCATGGCGACACCAGCCGGCTCTCGTACTCGGCCGGGATTTCGGTGCCGGTGTGTGGGAATGACACGATCAGCGGCGCGTCGCCGCGGTGCACGGTCAGCCAGGACGTCATGCTCCCCTCCAGATTCGCTGATGCAGCGGGTTGAAACCAATGCGGTAGACGAGCTCTGCCGGGCGCTCGATGTCCCAGATCGCGAGGTCGCACCATTTGCCGGTCTCGAGCGTGCCGATGTCGGGGAGACGGCCGAGGGCGCGGGCGGCCTCGCGGGTGACGCCGGCGACGAGTTCGTCGATGGTCAGGCGGAACAGCGTCGCGCCCATGTTCATGGTCAGCAGCAACGAGGTGATCGGCGAGGTGCCGGGATTGCTGTCGGTGGCGATGGCAATCCTGACGCCATGCTTGCGGAACGCCTCGACCGGCGGCAGTTGCTTCTCGCGCAGCACATAGAACGCGCCGGGCAGCAGCACGGCCACGGTGCCGGCCTTGGCCATCGCCGCGGCGCCGTCCTCGTCGGTGTATTCGAGGTGGTCCGCCGACAGCGCGCCATGCTCGGCGGCGAGCCGCGCGCCATGCAGGTTGGAGAGCTGGTCGGCATGCAGCTTGACCGGCAGGCCGGCGGCTTTCGCGGCATCGAACACCCGCGCGGTCTGCTCGGGGGAGAACGCGATGCCTTCGCAGAAGGCGTCGACGGCATCCGCCAGCTTGTCGCGTGCGATCGCCGGGATCATGGCACAGATGTCGGCGATGAACTTATCCTTGTCGGTCGCCTCTGGCGGCATCGCATGGGCGCCGAGGAACGTCGTCACCACGTCGACCTTGCGCTCGCGACCGAGCCGGCGCGCGGCGCGCAGCAGATGGATTTCGCTGGCCTGGTCGAGGCCGTAGCCCGACTTGACTTCGATGGTCGTGACGCCTTCGGCGAGCAGATGGTCGAGCCGCGGCAGCGCCGTCCGGACGAGATCGTCCTCGCTGGCGGCGCGGGTTGCCTTGACGGTGGAGACGATGCCGCCGCCGGCGCGGGCGATCTCTTCATAGCTCGCACCCGCAAGGCGCAGCTCGAACTCGTGGGCGCGGTTGCCGCCATAGACCAGATGGGTGTGGCAGTCGACGAGACCGGGGGTGACCCAGCGGCCGTCGAGCTTGATGGTTTCTGTCGCGCTCCAGCCGGAGGGCAGGTCGGCCTGCGGGCCGACATAGGCGATGCGGCCGTCCTTGGCAGCGATCGCGCCACGCTCGATGATGCCGAGCCCGGCGGCAGCCGGGTTGACGGTGACCAGCCGTGCATCCAGCCAAATCTTGTCGTACCGCATGTCTCCCTCGCAGGATGTTTCGCCGTCTGGCTCGGCCATGGGCGCTTAATTGTCTATACATAATTGCCGACCGCGGCCCAATTGTCTATACATAAGATGTCCACGAGCATGGAGGCCGACCGGATGACACGATCTCAGACCCTCGCCGCGACGAGCGCAAAGGATTCCGGGGCGGCCCGCACGCTGTTCTTCGATCACGCTTTTCTGCCTGGCGGCTGGGCCCGCAACGTGCGGATTGCGGTGGCCGACGGGGCAATATCGCAGGTTGTGACGGACGCTGACGCCGCGGGCAGCGAGCGCGTCAAGGGCATCGCGGTTCCCGGACTGCCCAACCTGCACTGCCACACCTTCCAGCGCGGCATGGCTGGGCTCGCCGAACGGCGCGGCCCCGGCGACGACAGCTTCTGGACGTGGCGCGACGTGATGTACCGCTTTCTCGGCCGCCTCACGCCCGAGGATGTCGAGGCCATCGCCGCCTATGCCTATGCCGAGATGCTGGAGCGCGGCTTCACCGCGGTCGGCGAATTCCACTACATCCATCACGGCGCCGACGGCACGCCCTATGCCGATCTCGCGGAGATGGCATCGCGGGTCACCGCGGCCGCCGGCGCGACCGGCATCGGCCTCACGCTGCTGCCGGCGTTCTATGCCTATGGCGGCTTCGGCGCCGCGCCGGCCGTGGCCGGCCAGCGTCGCTTCCTCAACGATCCCCAGCGTTTCCTCAGGCTGGTCGAGGCGACCCGCGCCGCGGCGGCGAACCTGCCGTCGACCGCGGTCGGCATCGCGCCGCACTCGCTGCGCGCGGTGACGCCGGAGACCCTCGCCGAGGTGGTGAAGGCGACGCCGCAGGGGCCGATCCACATCCACATCGCCGAGCAGGTCAAGGAGGTCGACGACTGCCTCGCCTGGTCCGGCGCGCGGCCGGTCGCCTGGCTCTACGACCACATGCCGGTTGACGCGCGCTGGTGCCTGATCCATGCCACCCATATGACGGCGGACGAGACACAGCGGATGGCGGCGTCGGGGGCGGTGGCGGGCCTGTGCCCGATCACCGAGGCGTCGCTCGGCGACGGCATCTTCAACGGCCCCGAATTCCTTGCCGCCGGCGGCCGGTTCGGCGTCGGCTCGGATTCCAATATCGAGATCGATGCGGCCGGCGAGCTGCGCCTGCTCGAATACAGCCAGCGGCTCGGCCGCCGCGGCCGCAACATCATGACCACCGAGGCCGGCGAATCCACCGGGCATCGCCTGTTCACCGCGGCGCTCGCCGGCGGCGCGCAGGCGCTGGGCCGGCCGATCGGCTCGCTCGCCGTCGGCCAGCGCGCGGACATCGTGGTGCTGGACGCCGAGCACACCAGCTTTTCGACGGTCGCCCGCGAGCACTGGCTGGATTCCTGGATCTTCGTGCCGGGGCGTCCGGCGGTGGACAGCGTATTCGCCGGCGGCGTCAAGGTGGTGGACGGCGGGCGTCACCTGCAGCGCGATGCCATCGCGGCACGCTACCGCGCGACCCTCGGGAGGCTGATCGATGCCTGACGTGCGCACGCCACGGCCGCGACAGACCGGCGTGGCGCGCTATGCCGAGATCCAGCGCGCGCTCGAGACCGCAATCGTCTCCGGCGACTGGCCGCCGGGGGCGCGCGTGCCCTCTGAGCAGGAACTGCTCAAGCGCTATCACTGCTCGCGGATGACGGTTAACAAGGCGCTCAGCGCACTCGCCGCCTCCGGCCTGATCGTGCGCCGCCGCCGCTCCGGCAGCTTTGTCGCGCAGCCCAGCGCCGAAAAGAACGTGCTGCAGATCCATGACACCGAGGCCGAGATCCAGCGCGAGGGCAAGGCCTATCGCATTGCCCTGGTCGGCCGCAGCGAGCGCAAGGCGACCAAGCGCGATGCCGCCCGTCTCGACGTCGAGGCCGGCACGCGCATCCTGGCGCTGACCAGCATCCATTTCGCCGACGACAAGGCGGTGGTGGTGGAGGATCGCCTGATCAACCTCGAGGCGGTGCCGTCCGCTGCCGGGGTCGACTTCACCGAGACCTCGCCGGGCAACTGGCTCTTGAAGAAGGTGCCGTGGAGCGAGGCCGAGCATCACATTCGCGCCGTCAACGCCTCCGAGGAGGTGGCGCGGCACCTCGACATCGCCAAGGGCGACGCCTGCCTCGTCGTCGAACGCCGCACCCGCTATGGCGGGCATATCATCACCCATGTGACGCTGTCCTACCCCGGCAGCAGCTATCAGCTCGTCGCGCGGTTCAGCCCGGCGCCGGTGTAGGGACGAAGTCACGGATGTCAGTCGACCGCCGACCGATGGGGGCCGTGTCGACGAGCGGCGCCGTTTCCGGCCGATGTTCGGACCTCGGATTTACCCCTCATGGCGAGGAGCGCAGCGCAGCTGCGCGTCTCGAACCATGAGGCCAAGGTGCCGCTGATGCCCGGCCTCATCCTTCGAGACGCCCGCTGCGCGGGCTCCTCAGGATGAGGGGGAAGGGTGCCCTCCGAGAACAGTATGTCTCTATTCACTCCGTCATGCCCGCGCTTGTCGCGGCATCCAGGTCTTCCTTGCGGGCGTGCCTTCAAGACGTGGATGCCCGGGACGAGCCCGGGCATGACGACGAATAGAAGCCGCGGTCGTGATCGCTGGCAGCCCCTGTCGCGGCGGCGATGGGGCGGTCGGCGCCCTCAATACGTCGCGCGGCCGCCGGAGATGTCGAACACCGCGCCGGTGGTGAAGGCGCACTCTTCCGATGCCATCCAGGCCACCATCGCCGCCAGCTCCTCGACCAGCACGAAGCGGCCGCGCGGGATCTTGGACAGCATGAAATCGATGTGCTGCTGGGTCATCTGGTCGAAGATCGCGGTGCGCGCCGCTGCCGGCGTCACCGCGTTGACGGCAATTTTTGTGTTGGCAAGCTCCTTGCCGAGCGACTTGGTCAGCGCGATCACGCCCGCCTTGGACGCGGAGTAGTGCGCGGCGTTGGGATTGCCTTCCTTGCCGGCGATCGAGGCGATGTTGATGATGCGGCCATAGTCCTGCTTGACCATGGTCGGCACGATCGCCTTGCAGCAGATGAAAGGGCCGTCGAGGTTGATGCGCATCACCTTGCGCCATTCCTCGAGATCGGTCTCCCACACCGTGCGGTTGATGCCGGCGATGCCGGCATTGTTGACGAGGATGTCAATGCCGCCGAGCGCGGCGATGGTCTTGTCGCGGGCGGCTTCCACCGCGGCAAGCTCGGTGATGTCGACCTTGATCGCGGTCACCGCCGGCCCGATCTCCTTCGCCGTCTTGTCCATCAGCGACTGGTCGACGTCCCAGATCGCCACCTTGGCGCCGGACGCCACGAAGCGTTCGGTGATGGCGCGGCCAAAGCCCTGCGCGCCACCGGTGACCACCGCGCAGCGCCCCTTCAGGTCGATATCGTTCATTGCAGTCCTCCGTCGGAGCGTCGGCGATGCCGGGCGTCCCGTGATGCGGGTTCAGAGCGTCCAGCCGCCGTCGATGATGTGGGCGACACCGGTGGTGAAGGCGCTTTCGTCGCTGGCGAGATAGAGCGCGAGGGACGCGATCTCCTCGGCGGTGCCGAGCCGGCCCATGGGCTGGCGGCTGACGAACATCTCGCGGCCGCCGGGGCCGGCGGCTGCGGCACGTCCGAGCATCGACGGCGTCTCGATGGTGCCGGGGCAGATGCAGTTGCAGCGGACGCCCTTGCCGATGAAGTCGACGGCGACGGCGCGGGTCAGCGCCGCGACCGCGGACTTGGTGGCGCTGTAGACGTAGCGGTTGGGCGCGGCCTTGAACACGCCGGCCGCGGAGGCGATGTTGACAATGCTGCCGCCGCCGCCTGCCAGCATCGCGGGCAGGAACGCCTTGATGGTGCGGTGCATCGACTTGACGTTGAGGTCGAAGGAGAAATCCCAGTCGTCCTCGCTGCAGTCGAGAATGGTGCCGTTGTGCACGAAGCCGGCGGCGTTGAGCAGCACGTCGACCTTGCCGACGCGCTCGGCCAGCGCATTGACATCGGCGGTGTTGCGGGCGTCGAGCCGCGCCACCTCGGCGATGCCTTCCTGCTTCAGCGACGCCAGCCCCTTGTCATCGATGTCGGTGGCGATCACGGTGGCGCCCTCACGCGCGAACGCAAGTGCGCTGGCGCGGCCGATTCCCGCCGCGGCGGCGGTGACAAGGGCGCGCTTTCCCTTCAGTCGATCAGTCATAGGTCCTCTCTGGGTCTTTCAGTCGATGATGGCTGCAATCAAGTGCTGCGATTGCTCCTCATGGTCAGGAGGCGCGGTGCGCCGTCTCGAACCATCGGGGGGCCTCATCCGTCGAGACGCCCGCGGCGCGGGCTCCTCAGGATGAGGTGGTAAGTCGTCGGCCGTAGCCCGGATGAGGGCGAGAGCGCGATATCCGGGAACTTGGCTGTCCCGGGTGTCGCTTCGCTCACCCGGGCTACGGCAATTCCGCTCAATGGTTGTCGCGGGCGACGCCGACGCGGCCGGCGATGTTCTGGTAGCGCGTGGCGAGCTCCATGCAGGCGCCGGTCGACTGCTGGCCGACGGTGTTGCGGTAGATCTCCTGCCACGGCGTCTGGTTCTCCGGATGGCCGAAGCCGCCGCGGGCTTTCAGCGCCGCGCGGCGCTCGGCAAGCTCGGCGTCGGAGATCAGGATGTTGGCCTCGCCCTTGTTGAGGTCGATGCGCACCCGGTCGCCGGTCTTGAGCAGCGCGAGGCCGCCGTCGGCGGCGGCTTCCGGGGAGGCGTTGAGGATCGACGGCGATCCCGACGTGCCGGACTGGCGGCCGTCACCGATGCACGGCAGCGCGTGGATGCCGCGCTTGATCAGCGCTGCCGGCGGCTGCATGTTCACGACCTCGGCGCCGCCGGGATAGCCGATCGGCCCGACGCCGCGCACGAACAGCATGCAGTGCTCGTCGATGGCAAGCGCGGGATCGTCGATGCGGTGGTGGTAGTCCTCCGGTCCCTCGAACACGATGGCGCGGCCCTCGAAGGCGTTCGGGCTCTGCGGGTCCGAGAGATAGCGCTCGCGAAACTCCTTGGAGATCACGCTGGTCTTCATGATCGCGGAATCGAACAGGTTGCCGTGCAGCACCAGGAAGCCGGCGTCCTTCACCAGCGGCTTGTCGTAGCTCCAGATCACGTCGCCGTCGGCCTTCGGCGCGTCCTTGCAGTTCTCGCCCATGGTGCGGCCGTTGGCGGTGATCGCGTCCTCGTGGATGCGCTTGTGCGTCATCAGCTCGCGCACCACCGCGGGCACGCCGCCGGCGCGGTGATATTCTTCGCCGAGATAGAAGCCGGCTGGCTGCAGGTTGACCAAGAGCGGCACGTCATGGCCGACCGTCTGCCAGTCCTCGACCTTGAGCTCGACGCCGATATGGCGCGCCAGCGCATTGATGTGGATCGGCGCGTTGGTCGAGCCACCGATCGCCGAGTTGACGACGATGGCGTTCTCGAACGCCTTGCGGGTGAGGATGTCCGACGGCTTGAGATCTTCCCACACCATCTCGACGATGCGCTTGCCGGTCTCGTAGGCGATCTGGCCGCGCTCGCGATACGGCGCGGGAATGGCGGCGCAGCCCGGCAGCGACATGCCGAGCGCTTCCGCCAGCGAGTTCATGGTCGAGGCGGTGCCCATGGTATTGCAGTGGCCGACCGACGGCGCCGACGAGGCCACGATCTCCATGAACTCCTCATAGTCGATCTCGCCGGCGGCGAGGCGCTCGCGCGACTTCCACACCACGGTGCCGGAGCCGGTGCGCTCGCCGTTGAACCAGCCGTTGAGCATCGGCCCGCCCGACAGCACGATGGCCGGCAGGTTGACGGTCGCCGCCGCCATCAGGCAGGCCGGTGTCGTCTTGTCGCAGCCGGTGGTCAGCACCACGCCGTCGAGCGGATAACCGAACAGGATTTCGACGAGGCCGAGATAGGCGAGGTTGCGGTCGAGCGCCGCGGTCGGGCGCTTGCCGGTCTCCTGGATCGGATGGGTCGGGAATTCCATCGCGATGCCGCCGGCCTCGCGGATGCCTTCACGAACACGATGCGCAAGTTCGAGGTGATGACGGTTGCATGGCGACAGATCGTTGCCGGTCTGCGCGATGCCGATGATCGGTTTGCCGGACTGCAGTTCGTCGCGGGTCAACCCATAATTTAGGTAGCGCTCGAGATAGAGCGCAGTCATTCCCGGATTGCTCGGATCGTTGAACCAGCGCGACGAGCGGAGATTGCGTTTTTTTGAGGCAGGTTCCGGCTTTTTCATTGTCTCTCCCGCAGTGCACATTCGTGTGACCGGCGCGTCTGCGTGCCGATCATTGCCCGCGACTCTCGCATTTCGATGTTGTCTCCGCAACGTTGACGATGCTGCATCGTGACGCTTGCCAATGCGCGTCTCTTAGACTTTTATCGGGCAGCGCAAACGCAAACTTGGGCTATGATGGTTTTCGGATCGGGGCTGCGCCAGCATCCGGTCCACGCCACGGCAGACGAGAGACAAAAACAAGAAAAGCGAAAGTGGCCTTCCGTCATATGTCGCTCGAAAATCCTGAGGAGGGGAAAGCATGGCGTCGGTGCAGATTCATGACGTACGCAAGTCGTTCGCCGGGTTCGAGGTGCTGCACGGGGTGACGATCCCGATCGAGGACGGCGAATTCGTCGTGCTGGTCGGGCCGTCCGGCTGTGGCAAGTCGACGCTGCTGCGGATGCTGGCGGGCCTCGAAAGCATCACGGCCGGCACGATCTCGATCGGCGAGCGCGTGGTGAACAACGTGCATCCCAAAGAGCGGGACATCGCCATGGTGTTCCAGAACTACGCGCTCTATCCGCACATGACGGTGGCGGACAACATGGCGTTCTCGATGAAGCTGCGCGGCGCCCCAAAATCTGAGATCGAGACACGGGTCAGCAAGGCTGCCGATATTCTCGGGCTCAAGCCGCTGCTGACGCGTTATCCGCGCCAGCTCTCCGGCGGCCAGCGCCAGCGCGTGGCGATGGGCCGCGCCATCGTGCGTGACCCACAGGTGTTCCTGTTCGACGAACCGCTGTCGAATCTCGACGCCAAGTTGCGTGTCGCCATGCGCACCGAGATCAAGGAGCTGCACCAGCGGCTCAAGACCACCACGGTCTACGTCACCCACGACCAGATCGAAGCCATGACCATGGCCGACAAGATCGTGGTGATGCACGACGGCATCATCGAGCAGATGGGCGCGCCGCTCGACCTCTACGACCGTCCGGCCAACCAGTTCGTCGCCGGCTTCATCGGCTCGCCGGCCATGAACTTCATCGACGGCAAGCTGGTGGCAGGCAGCACCCCACATGTTGAGACCGCGAGCGGCGCGAAGCTCCCGCTGGCGTCGGCCCCCGCGGGCTCCGACGGCCGGCCGGTGGTCTATGGCGTGCGCCCCGAGCACCTCGAGCTCGCCGACGACGGCGTGCTGGCCGAGGTCGTGGTGGTCGAGCCGACCGGCTCGGAAACCCAGATTGTGGCACGGGTCGGCGCCCAGGACATCATCGCCGTGTTCCGGGACCGCCAGACGGTGCGTCCGGGCGAGAACATCCGCCTGCGGCCTCGCACCAGCGTGGTGCACCTGTTCGACAAGGAGACCGGAAAACGCCTGTGACCTAACGTTTCAAGTCAGTGCAAGCAGCCGGCACCATCAACAAGCCGGCGCCTACAAGGAGGAGACGAGGATGACGGAGTTCAATCCGAGCAGACGGTCGCTGCTGCTGGGGGGCGCGGCTGCGGCCGCCGGCCTGTCGGCGATGTCGGCCGACCAGCTGTTCGGCTTCGCCAGGGCGTGGGCGCAGACCGTGCCGTGGAAGCCGGAGGCCGGTGCCAAGATCAACCTGCTGCGCTGGAAACGTTTCGTCGAAGCCGAGGACCAGGCCTTCATGGCCATGATCCAGGCCTTCACCAAGGCCACCGGGGTCGAGGTCAACGTCTCCAACGAGTCCTATGACGATATCCAGCCGAAGGCGTCGGTGGCGGCCAACACCGGGCAGGGCCTCGACATGGTGTGGGGCCTGTACTCGCTGCCGCACCTGTTCCCRGAGAAGTGCCTGGATATGGCTGATGTCGCCGCCTATCTCGGTGGCAAGTATGGTGGCTGGACGCCGTCGGCGGAAGCCTACGCCAAGACCGGCGCCAAATGGGTCGGCATTCCGGTGGCGACCACCGGTTCGCTGATCAATTACCGGATCTCGGCTTGCGAGAAGGCCGGTTTCAAGGAGTTTCCGAAGGACACGGCGGGCTTCCTGGAGTTGTGCCGGGCCCTGAAGAAGAACAACACCCCGGCCGGCTTCGCGCTTGGCCACGCCTCGGGCGACGCCAATGGCTGGGTGCACTGGGCGTTGTGGTCCCACGGCGGCTACCTCGTCGACAAGGACGACAAGGTCGTCATCAATTCCCCGGAGACCGCCAAGGCGCTGGAATACGTCAAGCAGCTCTACGACACCTTCATTCCCGGCACCGCGTCGTGGAACGACAGCTCCAACAACAAGGCGTTCCTCGCAGGCGAGCTGTACCTGACCAACAACGGCATCTCGATCTATGTCACCGCGAAGAAGGAGAACAAGGCGATCGCGGACGACATGAACCACTCCTATATGCCGGTCGGTCCGGTTGGAAAGCCGACCGAGCTGCATCTCTCGTTCCCGATCCTGACCTTCCAGTTCACCAAGTATCCGCAGGCCTGCAAGGCGCTGTCCGCCTTCATGCAGGAGGCCGACCAGTTCAATCCCTGGATCGCGGCGGCGCAGGGTTACCTGTCGCCGTTCCTGCTGGCCTACGATGCCAATCCGATCTGGACCTCGGATCCGAAGGTCACGCCGTATCGCGACGTCGCCAAGCGCACCTTGACGCCGGCGGGTATCGGCAAGCTCGGTGAGAAGGCGGCGGCGGCAATCGCCGACTTCGTGGTGGTGGACATGTTCGCCAACTACTGCACCGGCCGCGAGGATCTCAAAGGCGCGATCGCCAGCGCCGAGCGGCAGGCGAAACGGATCTATCGGTCCTGAGCCCATCATCCGGCCGGCGCGGACCTCCGCGCCGGCCGGTCTGCACATCGTCCCGGTTCGTGTTCGGAGCAGCGGCAGAATGGCGGTCTTGGAAGCGTCCCCGGTCTCACGTCCGAAGCCCTCGGGCCTCGCCCAGGCGTGGCGCCGCCTGCGGTTCAACCGCAACTGGCTGGCGATCTGGTTCATGCTGCCGGCGGCGGCGTTCCTGCTGCTGTTCCTGGCCTATCCGCTCGGGCTCGGGCTGTGGATGAGCCTGACGGACGCCCGCATCGGGCGCGGCGGCGAGTTCGTCGGGCTGGAGAACTACGAGTGGCTGTGGGACGACGGCGTGTTCTGGCTGTCGGTGTTCAACACGCTGCTCTACACCATCGTCGCCAGCATCATCAAATTCGCGGTCGGGCTCTATCTCGCGCTGCTGCTCAACCGCCACATGCCGTTCAAGGCGCTGATCCGCGCCGCGGTGCTGATCCCGTTCATCGTGCCGACGGTGCTGTCGGCGATCGCGTTCTGGTGGATCTACGACGCGCAGTTCTCGATCATCTCGTGGTCGCTGCGCAAGATGCATCTGATCACCGAGAACATCAATTTCCTCGGCGACGGCAACTGGGCGCGCGGCAGCGTGATCTTCGCCAACATCTGGCGCGGCGTGCCGTTCGTCGCCATCACGCTGCTGGCCGGCCTGCAGACAGTGTCGCCGTCGCTCTACGAGGCCGCGACCCTCGATGGCGCGACGCCGTGGCAGCGTTTCCGCTACATTACCTATCCGCTGCTGACCCCGATCATCGCGGTGGTGATGACATTCTCGGTGCTGTTCACCTTCACCGACTTCCAGCTGATCTGGGCGATGACCCGCGGCGGGCCGGTGAACGCCACGCACCTGATGGCGACGCTGAGCTACCAGCGCGCGATCCTCAGCGGCCGCCTTGGTGAAGGCGCGGCGATTGCCACCGCGATGATTCCGTTCCTGCTGGCCGCGATCACGCTGTCGTGGTTCGGCCTGCAGCAGCGCAAATGGCAGCAGGGTGGGACCAACAATGACTGATGCCGCCGTGACCGCGCCCCGTGCCGATACCAGCGAGGGCATGAGCTATCTCGAGACGCTGCCGCAGCGCCTCGTTACGCTCTATCTGCCGCTCGGCCTCATCCTGATCGTGCTGCTGTTCCCGTTCTATTGGATGGCGCTGACTGCGATCAAGCCGGACGCCCAGCTGATCGACATGGAGACCTACAACCCGTTCTGGGTGGTCCATCCGACGTTCAAGCATATCCAGAAGCTGCTGTTCGAGACCGAATATCCGCGCTGGCTGTGGAACACGATGTATGTCGCCGCCGGCGCCACGGTGCTGTCGATCGCCGCCAGCGTGCTCGCCGCCTATTCCATCGTCCGCCTGCAGTTCAGGGGTGCCCAGGTGGTCGGCGCGCTGATCTTCTTCGCCTATCTGGTGCCGCCGTCGATCCTGTTCATCCCGATGGCGAGCGTCATCCATGCCTACGGGCTGTTCGATTCTCCGGTGGCGCTGATCCTGGTCTATCCGACGCTGCTGATCCCGTTCTCGACCTGGCTGCTGATGGGCTACTTCAAGACCATTCCGTTCGAGCTCGAGGAATGCGCGCTGATCGACGGCGCCAGCCGCTGGCAGATCCTGATCAAGATCATCCTGCCGCTGGCGGTGCCGGGGTTGATCTCGGCGTTCATCTTTTCGTTCACGCTGTGCTGGAACGAGTTCATCTATGCACTGACGCTGCTGTCGTCGACGCCGAACAAGACCGTGCCGGTGGCGATCGTCAACGAGTTCGTCGACGGTGACATCTATCGCTGGGGCGCGCTGATGGCCGGCGCGCTGGTCGGCTCGCTGCCGCTCGTCATCCTCTATGCCTTCTTCGTCGAGCATTATGTGTCGGCGATGACCGGCGCGGTGAAGGAATAGCGCGGTCAGCCGCGCGCGAATTGCGATTGGCTTCGCGCACGGAAACGGGCATGATCGACTGTGTCGCATGACGCGTGCCGCAGTCGGCCGCGCGCGACGACCGGGTCATGGCGATCGCTCGGCGATCGCGCTCCCACATGATGAGTTCTGCCACGAAGGAGCACGTCCTTGCACATCCTGATTCTCGGGGCCGCCGGCATGGTCGGCCGCAAGTTCACCGAACGACTGCTGCACGATGGTCGGCTCGGCGCCAATGCGATCTCGAAACTCACATTGCAGGACGTGGTCGCACCGACGAAGCCGGCGGATACGCGCATCGCGGTCGACACCGTGACCTGCGACTTCGCGGTGCCCGGCGCGGTGGCGCCGCTGGTCGCGAGCCGTCCGGATGTCATCTTCCATCTCGCGGCGATCGTGTCCGGCGAGGCCGAGGCCGATTTCGACAAGGGCTACCGCATCAATCTCGACGGCACGCGCTATCTGCTGGAGGCGATCCGCGCCGTCGGCGACGGCTACAAGCCGCGCGTGGTGTTCACGTCGTCGATCGCAGTGTTCGGCGCGCCGTTCCATGACAAGATCGACGACGAGTTCGTCCTGACACCGCAGACCAGTTACGGCACCCAGAAGGCGATCGGTGAGCTGCTGCTCGCCGACTATTCGCGCCGCGGTTTCCTCGACGGCATCGGCATCCGCCTGCCGACGGTGTGCGTGCGGCCGGGCCGGCCCAACAAGGCGGCGTCCGGCTTCTTCTCCAATATCATCCGCGAGCCGCTCAACGGCGAGGAAGCGGTGCTGCCGGTGTCCGAGGACGTGCGGCACTGGCATGCGTCGCCGCGCTCGACGGTCGGCTTCCTGCTGCATGCCGGCACCATGGATCTCAAGGTGCTGGGATGGCGCCGCAGCCTCAGCATGCCTGGCCTGTCGGCGACGGTGGGTGAGCAGATCGCCGCGCTGGCGCGTGTCGCCGGCCCCAAGGTCACGGCCCGCATCCGCCGTACGCCCGATCCGGTGATCGTCAACATGGTGGCGAGCTGGCCGCGCGACTTCTCCACCGCGCGCGCACGCGAGGTCGGGTTCACGACGGCGGAAACGACTTTCGACGACATCATCCGCATCCATATCGAGGATGAACTCGGCGGCAAGTTCGTCGCCTGACGTGGCCGGCGCCTGCCGGCCCATCGAGGCCTCTCAATGAAGATCGCCTGCATCGGCGAATGCATGATCGAGCTGACCGAGGCCGCGGGTGGGCATCTCGCCCGCGGCTATGGCGGCGATACGCTGAACACTGCGACCTATCTCGCGCGGCTCGGTGTCACCGTCGACTATGTCACGGCGCTCGGCGACGATCCCTGGAGCGACGAGATGGTCGCGGGCTGGCGCACCGAGGGCATCGGCACCAGCCATGTGGCGCGGCTCGCCGGCAAGCTGCCCGGGCTCTATGTCATCGAGACCAACGCGGCGGGGGAACGCCGCTTTCACTACTGGCGCGACAGCTCGGCGGCACGATCGCTGCTCGACCTGCCGCAGACCGGGGCGATCCTTGCGGCGCTGGCCGGCTACGATGTCGTCTATCTCTCCGGCGTGACGCTGTCGCTGTACGACGTCGCCGGCCGCACGCGGCTGATGCGGGCGCTCGACGACGTCCGCAAGGCCGGGCGCCGCGTTGCGTTCGACACCAATTTCCGGCCGCGTGGCTGGCCCGATCGCGCGCTGGCTCAGCGCACCTATCATGAGATGTTCGAAGGCTCCGACATCGTGCTGGCTTCGGTCGAGGACCTCGACCTGCTGTTCGGCGCCGGGCGGGGCGCCGCGGTGGCCGACGGTCTGCAGGTGCCGGAGCTGGTGCTGAAACTCGCCGAGCCGGCCAGCCGGGTGCGCACGGCCGGGATCGACCAGATGGTGCGGGCCGCGCCGGTCACGCGGGTCGTCGACACCACCGCCGCCGGCGACAGCTATTCGGCGGCCTATCTTGCCGCGCGGATCGGTGGAGCGGATCCGGTCGCGGCGGCGCGGGCGGGGCATGATCTCGCCGGCATCGTCGTCGGCTATCCCGGTGCGCTCATTCCGCGTGCGGCGATGCCGGCTCAAACTCCCGTTATTCAGCGGCGGATCACCACGGCATGACCCCAGCACCTTCTGCATTCCGCGACGAAGCCATGATTGCGCTGCTCACGGCCGCGCGGGTCGTCCCCGTGATCACCATCGAGCGTGTCGAGGATGCCGTGCCGCTGGCACGCGCGCTGGTTGCCGGCGGCGTGCGCACGCTGGAGATCACCCTGCGCACGGCGGCTGCGGTGGCGGCAGCTGAAGCGATCATCGCGCAGGTGCCGGAGGCTATCGTCGGCATCGGCACCGTGCTGACGCCGATGGATTTGGCCCGGGCGAAAGCGCTCGGTGCGAAGTTCGCGCTCAGTCCCGGTGCGACGCCAGATCTGCTGGACGCCGCGGCGGAGGGCGATCTGCCGTTCGTGCCGGGCATTGCCACCGCGTCGGAGCTGATGGCGGCGCTCGCCCGCGGCTTCAGCATCTACAAGTTCTTTCCGGCGCAGCAGGCTGGTGGAATCCCGGCACTGCGCGCGCTCGGCGGGCCGTTTCCGCAGGCGCGGTTCTGTCCCACCGGCGGCATCGGCGAGGCCAATGCGGCGGAATGGCTCGCCGAGCCCAACGTGATCGCGGTCGGCGGCTCGTGGCTATGCCCCACGGCGGACATCCGTGCCGGCAACTGGGACAAGATCACCGGCCTCGCACGACGGGCGATGCAGTAGCGCGACAATCGTCAGGCAACCGAGAGCAGGTGACGGCCAAGGCAAAAGCCGCGGGCCCGTGGACCCGCGGCTGGTGTGACGATGAAATCGTCAGAGCATCTTAGAAGCGGTAGGTGACGCCGCCGCCGATCAGCCAGGGATCGATGTTGGCGCGGCCGTTGACCGCGATGGTGTTGTTGACGATGGCGTTGTAGTCGGCCCGCAGGAACAGCTTCTTGACGTCGAAGTTGATGCCCCAGTGGCGGTCGATCATGTAGTCGAAGCCGGCCTGGAGTGCGAGGCCCGGCGCATTCTTGATGTTGAGAGAGGTCACGGCGAGGCCCGCCGCCGGATTGCCCACGGGCGTGACGGCATTGGTCGCCGACTGGCTGAAGAACACCGTGTAGTTCACGCCGACGCCGACATAAGGCTGGAACGCGCCGAAGTTGGTGAAGTGATACTGCAGCGTCAGGGTCGGCGGCAGCAGCCAGGACTTGCCGATATCGAGCCCGCCGAGCGCGCCGCTGCCGGTGATGTGATGCCGCGTGACGCCGAGAATCAGTTCGGCGGCGATGTTGGGCGTGAAGAAGTAGCTGATGTCGAGCTCGGGAATGACCTGGTTGTTCATGTCGAGCCCGGAGAATGGCGACGACAGGTTGGGCACGGCGGCGACGTTGACGGTGCTGTTGCCGCTGTCAGGGACGACGGCCAGCGCACGGACGCGGATTTGCCAGGGACTCCAGGGCTCCACCGCCGGCGCGTAGGCCGGCGCCTTGGTGCTGAGATCGGCGGCGAAGGCGGGGCTGCCGGCAGCGCCGATGGTCAGGGCGGCTGCGAATGCGAGCTGCGCCACGGTGGATGTCTTCATTTTCAAGTCTCCTGGAGTCAGCGAGCCATACTGCGTTTCGATGGTGCTGCGCATAAGACGCAAGCGGTCTCCCGGAGAAATTGATCCATGTCATTCGCTGACAACGACTCCAGCGAGTGTTGCGAGCGCGCAACAAGCTGTCGCGCGCGGCGCGAACGGGATGTTGTGGCAACCGTTTCGCGCCGCGCACAGTCGCCGCAGATGATGTCGCGCGGTCAGCCGGCTTCAGGTCGCCGGCGGCGTCCAGTCGCGAAAGTACGTCGCCTGCACCGAGGTCGCGAGCAGGCGGCCGTCGCGGGACCACAGCTCGGCGGTCTGGTCGCCGAAACCGGCACGGTAGACATTGGCGCCGGCATTGCCGAGCACCCAGCCATCGCCGGCGGGCAGGTCGTCTGCCGCGCAGTGGAAATAGGTGGTGAGCGACACCGTACCGAACGGCACCAGCACGCCGAGGATATGGAAGACGCGCCCGAAGAACGCGTCCGACATCGACGCCAGCGACAGGAAGTCGAGCGGCCGTGGCACGGCGTCGCGCAGCCATAGCAGCGTCTGCGCCGGTTGCGGCTCGGGATGCGGTGTCTTGCGGAAGCGCGGCGGGCCGCCGACGAAGCGCAAGTCGTACTGATCGACCCACGGCGTGGTCAGTCCCGCCGGATAGGCGGCGAGGTCCTGCGGCTGCGGCACAGCGGGCATCTGCGCCACCGTATGGCTCCAGCCGGACCGGCGCCTGGCGAACACGGCGGTCGCGGTGGCGAGGATGTCGCCCTCACTCTGGAACAGCTCCATGGTCCAGTGCTGGGTCGAACGGTTGGTCTTGGCCGGCCGGACGGCGATCCGGATCGGGCCTTCGGCGATCGGTGCGCAATAGTTCACCGTCAGCGCCAGGGGATCGCCGATCCGTTCGGGATGATCAAGCGCGGTACGCAGCAGCGTCGCCGCGGTGGCGCCGCCGAACGGGCCGATGAAGGCCCAGTAATCCTTGCTGGTGTGGCCGACGAGGTGGTCGCCATCCGGCGTCAGGCGTGTCGCAGCCTCCAGCGGATGAAGCTGTGACACGGAAGAAGACGGTGGCTTGCTGTCCATGATTGCGCTCAGGCTCCGATGGCGGAACGGCAATCTATCCCGACGCTTTTGCCAAAAGAAAGCGCCGCGCCGTGCATCGATGGATTGCAGTGGCAGGCGCGGCCGCAGGACAAGCCGCCTGCGGCCGCGCCGATCGACCAGGCTGATCAGCCGGGGACCTGGTCGAGAAAGCCGGTGACGCTGCGGATACGGCCGCCTTCGGTCACCACGAAGTCGGTGCCCTTGATCGGGTTGTCGCCGCCGCGCGGGCCGAGGCCCCACTGGAAGCGAACGTAGGGGCCGTGGCTGTCGGGCTTGCCGATCAGCGCGAACACGAAATCGGGAAAGCGCTGCTGCACCCCGGCGATCATGGTGTCGATGGCGCCATGGCCCTCGCTCGTCGCGAGTGGATCGATATAGCGGGCATCGCCCGTCCAGTTCGACGCCAGGAGGTCGCGGCGACGCGCTTCGTTGCGTTCGTTCCACAGCGTGATGTAGGTCTCGGCGATTTTCAGTGCATTCACGGCATCGGTCATGATGGTCTCCTTTGTCGTCATCGGAAGCCCTTGCGGGTGTGGCCATCATGACCTCTGGCAAAAGTGAATCGATTACCTCGCAGGTAACGCGTCAGTATCAGAACGACCCACGCACGCGCCCCGAAAAGATCGACACCGGTCCGCGGTCGGCGTTGTAGGCGGGGTTGGCGATGTACTGGTAGTCGATGGTGGCGACGAGGCCGTTGCTGACGGTCATGGCGTAGTACGCCTCGACGATCTGCTCCGGACGGTAGTTCAGCGCGCCGTCGCCGATCAGGATGCCGCGGCCGCCGAGTGCGAGATAATCGCGGTGATCGCGCGACAGCATGTTGACGGCGCCGGCGAGGCCGATGGTATCCGTCGGCCGTCCCCATGACGCGCCCTTGATCGACAGACCGCCGGATAGCGACGCATCGATGTCGGTGAACGCGGAGATCTCGTTGGTGCCGCTGTTCCAGCTCCAGCGTCCGAACAGGCCGACGCTGTCGCTCAGCGCCTGCTCGAGGCCGATGACGTAGCCATACTTGATGCGGCCTTCGCGGGTCAGCCCGATGGCATCATTGATGTCGAGGCCTGGAATGGCGGCGCTAAGGTCGATGGCGCCGCGGTAGCTGCCGGAGTTGGCGTTGTTGAGCCAGGCGGTGGCGCGGATCTTGCCGGGCAGTGAGCCGAGCGAAGTGCGCGCCTCGGCTTCCGCGACATAGGCGCCGCGGCGGAAGACCGCGCCGTCGAAGGTGTTGGAATTCGGCTCGCTGCCGGTCAGGAAGTAGCCGGCGCGGAGCGCCCAGCGCTTCTCGTTCCATTCGGCGACGGCGCCGTAGGTCAGGCCGACCTTGTCGGCGGGATAATCGAACGCGCCGGCCGCCCAGATTGACCAGTTGAGGAAATCGACGCGTGGATCCTGGGCATAGGCGTTGTTGTCGAACACGTCATGCACCGCGAACTTGCCGACCTGGACGGTCAGGCGCGAGATGTCGCGCTTGCCGGACATCTGGCCGTAGTCGCTCTCGACGGTTTCCTGTTCGCCCCCGAAGCCGAAGGTCTGGCGCACGAACAGCCGCGAGGTGTTGTAGTGCGGGTAGAGGAAGTCCGACTTCTGCGCCTCGCCGTTGGAGAAGCCGCCGAGCCCGGCGGTGTTGTTGAAGCCGAAGCCCTGCAGCAGCTCGGGATTGAAGTGCAGTTCCGCCCCCTCCCACAGGCCGAAGGTCATGTAGAGGCTGGTGCTCCAGGTCTCCTTGTCCTGCGACGGGCCGTTCAGGCTGCTGGCGCCGGCATAGGGCGAGCGGAACGACGGATAGCCCTGGTGGATGTAGGTGGTCTGGCCGTGGATCTCCCAGTTGCTGCCTTCCGGCGCGGCGATCGCCGCGCTGTCCCAGGCCGTGACGTCGGACCAGCCGAACTTGCGGTTGAGACCGATCCGCAGCGCGGAGAAATCCATCGCCGAGGCATAGGTGCTGCCGGGCTCGAACGTGATGCTGCGACTGCCGAACCGGGTGTAGAGGTATTCGACGCGCGCGCTCCAGTCGCGCGACAGCGCATATTCGATGCCGGCGCCGGCCGCCCATCCGGTGCGGGTGAGGGCGCGCGTGAGGTCGCCGTCACCGGCGAGCGAATTGCGCGTCACCTGGCTCGACGACAGCGCAAGTCCGCCGGTGCCGTAGATCATCCAGTCGCCGGCCACATAGCCGAGCCGGCCGCGCACTGTGGCGATGGTGTCGATCTGCTCGCTGAAGCTGTGATCCGCGGTCGTGCCCGACCACACCGCGCCGTTGGAGGGATAGGCGTTCGGCTGCATCGCATCGATCTCGATGCCGAGCAGGAGGCCTGACGGCAGCACACGGTTGGCGCCGGCCTGCACGCCGCCGACCATGCCGCCGAAGCCTTGCGTCGCCGCCGCGCCGTCTTCGATCGCTGCCCGGCCGCTGCCATGGCCGAAGCCGGCATGGGCGCCGACATACGCCCCGTTCCAGTCGAATGGGGGTGGCGCGACCTGGGATGCCTGTGCGGAGTCCGCCGCCCGGGCCGGTCCTGCGCCGGCCAGCGACACCACAGCCAAACCGCCCAGCAGGGCCTGCCATCGCATTGAAACGTCCACCTGATGTCCTCTGAGAGATGCAATTAAGAATTACTTGCAACTGAATTCAACACATCGGTGGGAGCTTGGCAAGTTACTTGCGAATAATTCGCAGAAGGCACGCAAGTGCGCCCGCGGACCGGTGTCGGATCCGCGAGCGGCTGGACGATCGGGAGGGAAGCCGGGCGGGGCGCGCGGCCGGCCGTCAGGTCACGAAGTACCAGAGCGACAGTGTAAGGCCGCTGACGATGACGGCGCCGCGCACCACGGCTTCGGGCACGCGGCGGGCGACCACGACCCCGCTCCAGCCGCCGACGATGCTGGCGACCGCGATCAGCAGGCTGAGCTTCAGATCGACGATGCCCGACATCAGGAACACGACAGCCGCGACCGCCTGCAGCACGATCGACAGCAGGTTCTTCGCCGCGTTCACCGCGTGATAGTCGCTGTCGCGCGACAGCGACAGCGAGGCCAGCATCATCACGCCCATGCCCGCGCCGAAATAGCCGCCATAGATCGAGACCAGGCCCTGCGCCGGCAAGGCGAGGTCGGTTTGTGTGGCGTTCGCCTTCAAGGCGGCGCGGGCCTGCACCACCTTCTGCAGCTGCCGTGCGCCGGCGAACAGCAGCGTCGCGAACAGCAGCAGCCAGGGCACCAGCGCGCGGAAGGTGCGGTCGCCGGACCACAGCAGCAGCGCCGCGCCGATGCCGCCGCCGAGCATGGAGATCACGCACAGCGGCAGTAGTTTGCGGAACGCGGCCGCGATCTCGCGGCGATACGCGACGGCCGAGGCCACCGAGCCGAGCACCACCGCGGTTGCGCTGGTGGCGTTCGCTGCTACCGGCGGGACGCCGACCGCAAGCAGGGCGGAGAACGTGAAAATGGTGCCGCCGCCGGCGATCGCGTTCAGCACGCCGGCGGCAAATCCCGCGGTCGTGAGCAGGGTGATTTCGGAAAACGTCATGTCGGCCTCCGCCGGTGTTGGACCACGGCGGGCAGGAGGGCTCTAGAACGAAAGTGATCGCTCAGTTCGGCGCGTGCGCGGCGCGGAACTGGCCCGGCGTGGCGCCGAAATAGCGCAGGAACAGGCGGCCGAAATGGCTCTGGTCGCTGAAGCCGGTGGCGTAGGCGGTGTCCGAGATGCTTTCGCGCCGGCGCAGCATGTCGCGTCCGCGATTCAGCCGCTCATTGATCCTGTAGGCGTGGGGCGTCATGCCGGCATGCCGCGCGAAGGCGCGGATGAAGCCCTCGCGGCTGCACGACAGCGCGCGGGCCGCCTCGGTGATGCTGGCGTAGCGCGTGGCGGCATCCAGCAGTTCGGAATCGACGCCGGTGCGGGCGCGCGGCCCGTGCCAGCGCGGCGGCGGCGCGCCGTCGCGCACCCATCCCACGATCATGTCGCCGACGTCGTCGGGTTGCGCCTGCAACAGGCTCGGCTCGTCGGCGACGAGGTAGTCGCTCGCGAGCAACAGCTGCCGCGTGGCGTCGGGCAGGCTTTCGGCCTTGAGGAAAAACTCGGTGGAGCGCAGCTCGCCGCGCAGCGATGGCAGCGCGCGGTGCGCGCGCCGCTGCGGCACCAGCAGCATCTGCCCAGGGGCGAGCTGCAACGGATGACGGCCGACGCGGAAGTCGCGATGCCCGTTCCACACCACCGACACCTGCACCTCGTCGTGATAATGCAGCTCCAGCCCGTCGGGCCGGCGGCCGATCCAGTCGGCGCCTTCGAGCAGCCAGCGATGACCGACATAGTCGTAGCGAAGATTGTTCGGCATGGTCGAAGCGGTGGTGATTGTGGTCCGCGAGCGGCGTGGAAGAGCGCTTTATCGCATGCCGCGCGGCTTTTGAAGCGGTCGGTTCTTGAGAACATGCCAGCGCCGCCTATCTTGCATGCGGGGAACCGTTTTTCAGTTGGGGAAATATCATGCCGTCACGTGCGCGCGTCGATGAGTTCATTGCAGTGGTCGAAAGCGGCGATCACGCCGGCGCCATCGAGCGCTACTATACCGAAGATGCCAGCATGCAGGAGAATGCCGCTCCGCCGCGTGTCGGGCGCGATGTCCTGGTCGAACGCGAGCGCGGGGTGCTGGCGCGCATGCGCCATATTGATTCGAAGGCGATGGCGTCCGTGGTCGAGGGCGACCGCGTGGCGATCCACTGGGTGTTCGAGCTGACCGACCATGACGGCCATGTCCGCCGGGTGGACGAAGTCGCCCTGCAGGAATGGCGCGGCGATCGCATCTTCCGCGAACGTTTCTTCTACAACCCGGAGCCGCCGAAAGCGTAAGGCGCGGCGATCGCCCGCCCGCTCGGCGCGGGTTGCGGGGCCGGCGGGGCACGGACCATCCCCGCTATTCTGCGGTTTGCAAAAAACCTCCCAGCTCTATTGACCCGAATCGAGTCTTCATACCAGATGTAGTGGTCACGGTTCTTTCGGGATCACAATCTTCGGAAGCTAAGAGGGAAACCGGTGCGCGCCGATCAGGGATCTGGTCGGCGCAAGGCCGGTGCTGCCCCCGCAACTGTAACGGCGAGTCTCGGTCCCACCAGCCACTGGATGCTTCCGCGAGGGAGTTCCGGGAAGGCGGACCGAAGCGATGACCCGAAGCCAGGAGACCTGCCTGTGACAGTGAACAACGTCCACGGGCGGGGTGTCCCGGTGGCCGCTCGCTGACGGCTGGCCGCAAGGTCCGCCGCCCTGACGCAGCGTCCCCTCGGCCCAAGCCCCAAGATCGAAACAAGATCGAAAAAGGGGTTGCCGAATGTCCTTGTCTGCCGAAGCCATTACCAATGGTCATCTGCCGTCGCTGCCGGTGCCGCGCGCAGCCGGCGTGTCGCCGTCCGCGCCGGCCTTCCATGTCATCCGCCGCAACGGCAGTGTCAGCCCGTTCGAGGCCGGCAAGATCGCCGTGGCCATGACCAAGGCGTTCCTCGCGGTCGAGGGCCATGCCGCCGCGGCGTCGCGCCGGGTGCATGAGATCGTCGAGGAGCTGACCGCGCAGGTCGTCTCCGCGCTGACGCGCCGCGTCGATTCGCAGCGCGCGCTCCACATCGAGGACATCCAGGACCAGGTTGAGCTGTCGCTGATGCGCGGCGGCCACCACAAGGCGGCGCGCGCCTATGTGCTCTATCGCGAGGAGCGCGCGAAGGCGCGCCGCGACGCCGGCGTGACCGAGACCGCGCCCGCCGCGCCGGCGCTGCGCGTCAAGGGCCGTGACGGCGCGCTGCGTCCGCTCGACGAGGCGCGGCTGGAGCGCGTGCTGACGGAGGCTTGCGACGGCCTCGACGGCGTCGCGACAGTGCCGGTGCTGAGCGAGGCGCGCCGCAACCTCTATGACGGCATGACCGCGGAGGAGCTGGCGCAGGCCCAGGTGATGGCCGCGCGCACCCTGATCGAGCAGGAGCCGAACTACGCCTATGTCAGCGCGCGGCTGCTGCTGGACGCGCTGCGCCGCGAGGCGCTGAGCTTCGTGTTCAAGCGCGACCAGCAGGCGAGCCAGGCCGACATGGCCGGCCTCTACGCCGACTATTTCAAGGCCTACATCGACACCGGCATCAGCCACGAGCTGCTCGACCCCGAGCTGCGCCGCTTCGATCTCGGCCGCCTTGCGGCGGCGCTGAGGCCCGAGCGTGACCACCAGTTCCAGTTCCTGGGCCTTCAGACGCTGTACGACCGCTACTTTCTGCATGCCGGCGGCACCCGCTTCGAGCTGCCGCAGGCGTTCTTCATGCGCGTCGCCATGGGCGTCGCGGTGCGCGAGATCGACCGCGAGGCGCGCGCCATCGAATTCTACGATCTGTTGTCGTCGTTCGACTTCATGGCCTCGACCCCGACGCTGTTCAATGCCGGCACGCTGCGGCCGCAGCTGTCGTCGTGCTTCCTCACCACGGTGGCTGATGACCTCGACGGCATCTTCAAGTCGATCAAGGACAATGCGCTGCTGGCGAAATATTCCGGCGGCCTCGGCAACGACTGGACGCGGGTGCGCGGCCTCGGCGCCCACATCAAGGGCACCAATGGCGAGAGCCAGGGCGTGGTGCCATTCTTGAAGGTCGCTAACGACACCGCGATCGCGGTCAACCAGGGCGGCAAGCGCAAGGGCGCGGTGTGCGCCTATCTCGAAACCTGGCATGTCGACATCGAGGAATTCCTCGACCTGCGCAAGAACACCGGCGACGACCGCCGCCGCACCCATGACATGAACACCGCCAACTGGGTGCCTGATCTGTTCATGCAGCGTGTCGCGAGCGATGGTCCGTGGACACTGTTCTCGCCCGACGAAACGCCAGACCTGCACGATCTCTATGGCCCGGCGTTCGCCGTGGCTTACGAGGCTTATGAGGCCAAGGCCGCGCGCGGCGAGATGCGCGTGTCCAAGACCCTGCGCGCGGTCGACCTGTGGCGGCGCATGCTGACCATGCTGTTCGAGACCGGCCATCCCTGGATCACCTTCAAGGATCCCTGCAACATCCGCTCGCCGCAGAACCACATCGGCGTCGTGCATTCCTCGAACCTGTGCACCGAGATCACCCTCAACACCTCGGATACCGAGGTCGCGGTGTGCAACCTTGGCTCGGTCAACCTCGCCGCTCACGTCACCGCGCAGGGCCTCGACCAGGCCAAGCTCGCCCGCACGGTGAAGACCGCGGTGCGCATGCTCGACAACGTCATCGACGTCAATTTCTACACCATCCCGGAAGCGCGCCGCTCCAACCTGCAGCACCGCCCGGTCGGCCTCGGCCTGATGGGCTTCCATGACGCGCTGCAGACCCTGCGGCTGGCCTACGCCTCCGACGAGGCCGTGGCGTTCGCCGACACCAGCATGGAGGCGCTGAGCTTCCATGCCATCTCGGCATCGGCCGATCTTGCTGCCGAGCGTGGCCGCTACGCTTCGTTCGACGGCTCGCTTTGGAGCCGCGGCATCCTGCCGGTCGATTCGATCTCGCATCTGTCGGCGGCGCGCGGCGGCGTCGCCCTCGACCAGTCGACGACCCTCGACTGGGAGCCGCTGCGCGCCCGTGTGCAGAAGGTCGGCATGCGTAACTCCAACGTGATGGCGATCGCGCCGACGGCGACGATCTCCAACATCTGCGGCGTGGCGCAGTCGATCGAGCCCGCCTACCAGAACCTCTACGTCAAGTCGAACATGTCCGGCGACTTCACGGTGGTGAACGCCGCGCTGGTGCACGACCTCAAGGCGCGCGGGCTGTGGGACGAGGTGATGATCTCCGACCTCAAATACTTCGACGGCAGCGTCGGTCAGATCGATCGCGTGCCCGACGATCTCAAGGCGCTCTATGCCACGGCGTTCGAGATCGACACCTCCTGGCTGATCGAGGCCGCGGCGCGGCGCCAGAAGTGGATCGACCAGGCGCAGTCGCTCAATCTCTACATCGCCAATCCGTCGGGCCGGAAACTCGACCAGCTCTATCGTCTTGCCTGGGAGCGCGGCCTGAAGACCACCTATTACCTGCGTTCGCGCAGCGCCACCCATGTCGAGAAGTCGACGCTGAAGGGCACCGACGGCAAGCTCAACGCCGTCACCGCCCGGGTGGTGGAGGCGGCGGAGCCGATCCTGCTGCCGCAGCCGCTGGCCTGCTCGATCAACGATCCGGACTGCGAGGCATGTCAGTAAGGACGTTTCTCTTTCGTCATGGCCGGGCTTGACCCGGCCATCCAGCTCATTGCCAGGCGGCGGCTCTCAGGATGGATGCACGGGTCAAGCCCGCGCATGACGCAGAGATGGCCGCGCCTCCGTACCCGAATTCTCAGGACACTTCACCATGCTCGACTGGTCCGATCCCGCTTCGCCGCCGCCTGCGGCGCCCATCCATCCGGCGTTCGCCGGGCGCACCGCGCCGGCGGAGGCCGCTGCCGCGCCGTCTGACCGCGTCATCGACCGCAGCGGCGGTCGCGTGCGCGTCGACGACAAGGCGATGATCAACTCGCGTGCCGACGTCAACCAGCTGCTGCCGCTGAAGTACAAGTGGGCGTGGGAGAAATATCTCGCCGGCTGCAACAACCACTGGATGCCGACCGAAGTCTCGATGCAGGCCGACATCGCGCTGTGGAAGTCGCGCGACGGCCTCACCGAGGACGAGCGGCGCATGATCAAGCGCAACCTCGGCTTCTTCGCTGCGTCCGAGTCGCTGGTCGCCAACAACATCGTGCTCGCGATCTACCGTCATCTCACCAATCCGGAGTGCCGGCAGTATCTGCTGCGCCAGGCGTTCGAGGAGGCGGTGCACACCCACACCTTCCAATATATCGTGGAGAGCCTCGGCCTCGACGAGGGCGAGCTGTTCAACATGTACCGCGAGGTGCCCTCGATCACCGACAAGGCGGCGTGGGCGCTCAAGCACACACAGAACGTCGACAATCCGTCGTTCACCACGGGTACGCTGGAGAGGGACCAGGCGTTCCTGCGCGACCTCATCGCATTCTACGTGGTGTTCGAGGGCATGTGGTTCTACACCGGTTTCGCCCAGATCCTGTCGCTGGGCCGGCGCAACAAGATGGTCGGCATCGCCGAGCAGTACCAGTACATCCTGCGCGACGAATCGATCCACCTGAACTTCGGCATCGACGTCATCAACCAGATCAAGATCGAGAATCCGCAGCTGTGGACCAAGGCGTTCCAGGAGGAGGCGCGCCAGATGCTGCATGACGCTGCCCAGCTCGAAGCTGCCTATGGCCGGGACACCATGCCGCGCGGCTTCCTCGGCCTCAACGCGGCGCTGTGCGAGCAGTACATGCACTTCATCGCCAACCGCCGCTGCGCCCAGCTCGGCCTCGCGCCGGTGTTCGCGCAAGCCGATAATCCGTTCCCGTGGATGTCCGAGGCGATGGATCTCAAGAAGGAGAAGAACTTCTTCGAGACCCGCGTGATCGAGTACCAGAACGGCGGCGCGCTGAGCTGGGACTGAGTGCGGCACCGACCATAGTATGTCCGCTGCTAATACGTCCCCGTCTTTCGTAGGGAGCAGCCGCGGGCATAGTTGGCTCCCTACAAGAATGTTCCCCAATCGGGAGGAGGTCGCCTACCCGAAATACAAAGGAGCTCCGCCAGCGATGGCGGCCAGGTGAGCGCGAGGCCCTGGCGCACCTGCTTGCTGGTGCGATAGGCCCGTGCAGGAATCCCCATTCACACCGGACGGTGAACCTCAATGACCCGGTCGAAGCGCGCGAGCAAGTGATGCTTGCCAGTCACCTGCTTCGTATCGTTGACGTCCGGCGACCCGCGTGAGGACCAAAGATAGAGAAGTTTAGCCGCGCTTCTTGGATCTCTCGCCGTGTCCGCCTTTGCGCCGATGTTAGGAGATACAGTCGAGAATGACGCGAACAGTCAGCGGCGAGCTATTTTGCTTCAACATTGTTGCAAGCTGTATGAAATAGAGTCATTCTCGCAAAATTGCGTTTTCCAATCGTCCTGTTGTCGTAACTTTTATTTCAGTTTGTAGCATCCGAACGCTCATCGATTTCATTTCTAGCACTCGCATGAACTGTCGGAAGTTTCTCAACCTCTTTGAGGGGGGGGCTTTCGCTTCACTTCCGTTTGCATTGCGCGCGCAGGAGAAGTTCGGTCGTTAAGGCGCGCTCATGAACCTGCTTGAGGGCTTTTTGCTGGTCATATTGTTGCATTGGTATGCAGTGCCGATGCGAAAGATGGAGCGTTGCCGTGTTTCTCAGAATCCTGGCAAGTATCTGTTTCGTCTTTGCGATTTCTGACGCAGCCTCCAGTCAAGAACAAACCACCATATGCCACTTCACGTCGGGGCCGCGCCTCGGTCAGACCGAAAACTGGAAAGATGAGATGAGGCCGGTTGAGATCGGTTGGCCGTGCAGCGATGGGGCGGGAAACGTCGGGCTCTTCATTCCGCAAAGCGCCCCCCAGGCAAGCACGGCGGTTCGACAACTCGACCCGCTGAACCACGGTCTGGTCAGATCGGGTCCTCTGTGGACACCAGGCCTGACCAGCGTCTGCCTGTACGTATCGGGGCCGCGCACAGGCCAGGCTGAAGACCGGGCAGGGTGGATGGCGCAGGTCCCGGTCGGATCGGTGTGCGGCGACGGGTACGGAAGCCTCGGGTTTTTCATTTCGCCCAGTGCCCCGCAGGCACGCTCCGCGTACCTGATGAAGAACAAGGATGACTTCGGCGTGCGCCCCGTCACGCCGGGCCACACCACGATCTGCACCTATACGTCGGGGACGCGCAAAGGCGAGACCGAGGACTGGAGACAGCTCATATCGCCCCTTGAGGTAGGACAGCCTTGCGACGACAAGGCCGGTAGTTTCGGCTTCTTTGTTCCGGGCAATGCTCCGCAGGTGCGCACCGCGACACTGAGAAAAAGCTGGGCCAGCAGTGAGCCTCCCCCAACGCCTCCAGACGAAGACCATTGGGACTGGTATACGGATCCCGATGGGCTCATTCACAGCAAGAAGATGAAAGACGGCGGCACCAACAACCCGCTGCTCTATACCGCTTATGCCTGCGTTACGATGCAACTGAGAGGAATGAGCTACCACAAAGATAAGATCGCCGGGGCGCTCAAGAAAAGCAGCGTAAAGCCGGGTCTGTTCAATCGCAGCCCCTCGCAGTCTGGAGTTATGACTGCTCACGACGACTACTGGGGTCTTGGAGCGCTGGCCGGGATTTGCGAATATCACAACGTCGCGCACGATATTCTGGTCTATGGAAAAGGTCCCGACCAACCATCGGGTGCAACGGTTGTTGGCCTGAATCTTGAAAATTTCGGGCCGTTCGCCGACAAGGTGCGGCAATGCACGAGCATTCTATATAATTACAATAATACGCACCCCGGCACTTATACCAACGCCTCCTGGATGGGCCGGTATCCGGCGCTGATCACGCATTGGAAAATCGCCGACGGACAGACGCCTCCTACGCCAGACGAATTCGCGGTATGGGCCGCGACACTCCTGATCGACGCAACAAAAGCAACGATAAAAGGTAAGGAGGCAGGAAGCGATCCCTGGCTGCTGGGCTGGATCCAAGTGCTCACGTATCAAATGTCCCGCAACCACTCTGCCGCTGCGGACTCTGCGGTCGCCGACTGGTGGAAGATGCTGCACGCGCGATACCCCGAGGGCGGCATCAAGCAGGCGATGAAAGACCATCTTGCGGGCGAGGCGCCAACGCACCCGCTCGCCAAGTACATCGACAATTTCGAGAATGCGCGCCACCCCGACGTCAGTATGACGGACTCAAGCAATAACACGAAAGACCTGCTCGATCAGATCAAGACCCTTTTCACCAGCGACTGCGGGCCGGGAAATCCGAGCTGTCTCAAATTTAGCGACCTCTCGCCGACGAATTTCCTGGCGCCGTTTACGCTCGGGGAGACGACTTCAGAGAGGCTGCTGAACGAGGCGTCCCGGGCACTGGAGCTGCACGACAGCGTGATCGCCAATCAGCCCGCCGAGATGCGGAAGGCGGCCGAGAAAGTCTCCAACCTTGACAAAGGCGTCACAGATCTCGCGACACAACACGCCCAGTTGTCTGCGCAGATCAACGACCTCACGATCCAACTGAATCAGATTCCAACTCCGGGCGGCCACTTTATAATCCCGAAAAAAAGAGTGTGCGATCCAATTTTCGGAAAATGCCAAGACATCCCGATCGGGGGGCCAGTCTGGGTTCCCGACGCAGCCAATCCACTTATCGATGATCTGGGCAGAAAAATCGCTGACCTGCAAGCCAAGGCGAAGACTGTCGCGGACGCGCTGACCGACCTTAACAACCAGCTTCAGGCAGCCCGCAGAGACTTAACTGAAAAGAGCAGCATCGAAGCTTTGCTGAGTGTGCAGAGGCAGCTTCAGGAAAAAGAGAGAAAAGCTCGCGGAGCGCTGGAGAGCGCCAGGGGCACTGCGCGCTTGGCGCGGGCTATCATCGATAATCTCGTTCCCTGCGGGCGTCTTTAAGGACACTTGGCAACCATCCCGTCGATTCGCTGCCTTAACGCGTGATGTTAGCTTCTGGCCCATCGCGACAGATTGAACTGCAGCCACTGACGGCGGCTTTCGGATGAAAGCGGACTCTCGTAAATTCTCCACTCGGGCGAATTTATGGGTTCACGCCCTAAGTGAGGTGCGAAATCACAGCTGCTCGCTTTTCACGGCTTCCCGTCCGTCGCTTTCCTCCATAGGGGACATACTCTGGCCGGGGCCGCAATCGGGCGGCCCCGAAAAGGCCGTGCTCCTCGTCAGCGATGGCAAGAGGCGCTTTGCGGTGGTGCTGTGCCTGTCTATTTTGCGCGGTCGCCTGCAAGGGTCGGTTGCTGCAGGATCAGAAGTGCCTTGCCTCCGCGATTGCGGCAAGCAGCGCTGCTTCTCACATTTTTCTAACAGCGCGGCAGCATCAATTGCGCGACCACGCAACTGATGCTTGCCTGGTATGGTCAGGATCGAGACGACAGGACGCCAGACCTGATACGTTCTTCTGCGCGCCAGATCAAGGCTTGATCGGCTCAAGTATTTTCAGATCGGCTGGCTGAATCAGGAGCGCGCCAAGCCGATCCGCAACCGCCTTGAAGTAGGGCTTCTCAAAATGAGCGTTCAGGTCTCCGCGGGAGCGCCAGACCTCATAAAAGACAAACACGCTCGGGTCATCCGCGGGCTGGTTGATTTCGTAGTGTATACAGCCGTCTTCCCTGCGTGATTCCTGCGCTACGGATAGAAGCGCTTTCTTTGTATCGTCTTCCAGGCCTGGCTTGGCTTTCAAAACAGCGACGACCCGAACGCCGGTGTCATTGATAGGGGCCTGATAGGCCGCAATCGCTTTTTGTATTCCCATGAGATTGATCGACATCAGAACAGCGATCACGGCACAGCGCCGAAGGGGTCTCCTCGTAGTCATCCGTTCATCTCCGCAACTGGATCAAGATCTTCATGCATCTTGCCTGCCCGAATATGAGGTCCAGATTGGCAAGTGACTATTGCGACGACGAACATCTGTCTCATGATCGAGAATCAACAATCAGGTCGCCCGGGGATTCGTGCCTGTTACGGGTCTCCCGCAACCAAGCCCAGGTGATTCATGAACCCGCGTCACCGATGTCATGTCGCGACACCGAGTTATCGATCTGACGACCTCATCTAACCTCGTCGCGTGGAAAACACATGAGGTGAATGATGAAAGCTATCCAGTTTCGTGCCTTTGGCGGCCCCGAACAATTATCTCTCGTCGATGTGGATGAACCCCGGCCTCAACCGGGACAAATCGCCATCGATGTGCGCGCCGCTGGCGTCAATTTCGCCGAAATCATGCATCGCAGAGGCGCGCTTGGCGGGGATCCCATTGCTGTTCCGGGACTTGAAGTTGCTGGTGTCGTCGCCGAGCTTGGTGCGAATGTGGGGAGGTTTGCGTTGGGGGAGCCCGTTGCGGCCTTTTCCTGGTCTCCGGGGCGATCCTTGAACGGCTATGCGGAACGCGTGGTGGTCGATGCAAGGCTTGCCATCTCACTACGGCGCCCGGAGCGGGTCCTGTCGTTCGAAGAAGGCGCCGGCTTCCCCTGCGCGGCCGTGACCGCTTACCAGCTCCTTGCTGATGTCGCGCGAATCCGACGAGGCGACACCGTCCTTATTCAGGCTGCAGCCGGCGGCGTTGGAACACTTGCCGCGCAGTATGCGAAAGCCCTGGGTGCTGCCAAGGTCATCGGCGTGGTTGGATCTGCCGCCAAACGCGAGGCTGCCTTGAACGCAGGTTGTGACGTGGTCCTGCTTCATCAAGAGTTCGACAATGTCGTTGGTGACCATACCGACCGAGCGGGCGTCGACATCGTGCTTGAAAGCCTCGGCGGGGAAACGCTCATTCGCTCGCTCAGCGTTCTGAAGCCCATGGGGCGCGTGGCCTATTTCGGCAATGCATCTGCTTCTGAGGCCGCCAAAATCTCGGCATTCGATCTGTGGTTCGGCGCAAAGGGCGTTCTCGGCTACACAATCAGTGGCCTCGCCGCCAAGCATCCAGATCGCTGGTATCAGGCGGCCGAAGCTGCGATCCGTCTCGTTGAGAGTGGCGCTGTTCACCTGCAGCCGTCCAGTATTCTGCCGCTCTCCGAAGCGCGACAGGCCCATGAGCTCATCGAAGCTCGCAAAGCGACTGGCAAAATCGTCCTGTCCGTCTCGCGTTAGAACCGGCCTGCGGGAGCTGGCTCAGTTGCGTCAGCCAGTCTCCCGCTCCGATGCGTTCGTCGCGGACAATTGGCATCCATGTCGTGGAGCGGAGAGACAGGCTGCCATGCAGAAAAGCGGTCATTGCACCCTGACCTGAATTTCAGGGGAGCAGGCGATCCCATGGCGGCGGATCATTGAAGGCCGACGCGAGCAGATCAATCACCGCCCGCACTTTCCGGGACAATTGCCGATTTGACGCATAAACCGCAAAGATCGCGGTCGGCTCAAACTCGAATTCCGGGAGTACGCGTACAAGAGATCCAGACCTTAGCGCCTCGTGAGCTGAGAAGGTCGCTCCCAGTGCAATTCCGTGCCCATTTTTCGCGGCTTCCAGTAATGCCTCGACATTGTTGGATGTAATGGTTCCCTGAACAGCGACACTCACAGAACCATTTGGCCCGGAGAGGCGCCAGTCGTGGGGACGAGAGATGCCTGTGTAGACCAGGCAATCATGGCTCGTGAGATCAGAAAGCTGTCGCGGCGTGCCTTTGCGGGCGAGATAATCCGGACTTGCAACGATCAGGCGCCTGTTCGTGCAAAGTCTGCGGGCGATCAGGCGCGAGTCCGCGAGCCCGCCGATCCTGATCGCGAGATCGACACCAGCATCGACGACATCGACAAATTGATCGGTGAGCGTGAGTTCAACCGCGATGTCTGGATAACGTCGTCGCAGCTCACCCAAGAATGGCACGACATGAAGCCTGCCAAAAACGACCGGCGCATTGAGTCGCAGTAATCCGCGCGGCTGTTGGGTCATGCTGGACATCTCCGATTCGATTTCGGATATATCCGCGAGCAGGCGCAGAGCTCGGCGATGGAATAACAACCCAGCTTCCGTCAGCGACAACCGGCGCGTGGTGCGCTGTAGTAGCCGCGTCCCCAGGCGATCTTCCAGACGTGACACGATCCGGCTGACAGCCGACGGGGTCAATTCAAACTCTTCCGCAGCGCGCGCGAAGCTGGAGTGTTTGGTCACACTGACAAATATGGCGAGTTCTAGCGTTTCGATCGCCATGAAAACTGTCCAAGCCCCGGGCAGGTCATCGAAGTCTGACGTCTAATATCCAATGTATAGCGACACAACCTGCCCAAATTGTTCACGGCAACACGGATCGGGGGGCATGCAGGGCGGCTTGATAAGACAGAGGCCGCGCGCTGCTAGAACATGTCATTCGCGAATGTTCTTGTAAACGGCGTTACGCACGTCTGTTGGAAGCTTGCCCGCCATGCCTTCAAAAGCGGTGTTGGTCATGACAACCACCGTCAGCTTTCTTGCGGGATCGACAAACCAGCTATGACCATACACGCCGCCCCATGCCCATGTGCCGGCAGACTGCGGTGTCTTTGCCAGCGCTGGATCACGCAGCACGGCGCCTCCGAAGCCAAAACCCCACCCCGGCCCATACAGGTTGATCGGGAAGTCTGCCGTCTGATTGGCCATCATCGAGCGTGCGGTCGCCTGCCGCAGAACAGGCTGCCCGCCTTGCCTCACATTGTCGAGAAACCGCGCCACATCACCCGCTGTACCGACCATGCCGGCGCCGCCCGAGGGGAAAAAATCCTTCCCAAGTGTGCGGCTGGGTGAGAAGCGAATACCAGCGAACTCCGCGAAAGGAACCACTTGGGGGTCCTTCATCACACCAGGTGCGGGGTTGCCATCGACATACGGCGTCGCAAGCCGAGCCTTGGATCTAATACTGAAACCCGTATCCGTCATCCGCAGCGGCTTCGTCACCAGGTCGTGGACCACGTCCGGGAGAGGCTTGCCTGCTGCGGAAGAAATAACGTTGCCCAGCACATCGATCGCGACCGAGTAGCCCCAACCTTTTCCTGGTTCGTAGGCCAAGCCGGCAGCCGACACGCGGCGCGTCTCCTCCTCGAGGCTGACACGTGATTCATCCATCCCGTCGGAGACGCCGAACTGGTGATAGGGACCATTCGGGTTTTCCAGAAATCCATAGCTGAGCCCGGCCGTGTGATTCAGGAGCTGACGGATGGTTATGGCTGGGGTCTCGCCATTCGGCAAAGCGGGACGAAAGTCAGGCAGCCAGTCCGTCACCGGTTGATCGAGCCTCAACTTGCCCTGGTCCACGAGCGCCATGGCCGCGGCAACGACGATCGGCTTGGAAACAGAAGACAACCGGAATATCGTGTCCTCTTGCATTTTTGTCTTCGATTCCCGATCAGCGTAACCCGCGGCACGACGATAAACAAACTTGCCGTCGTGCATCACCAAGACAACAGCGCCAACGAGGCGCTGATCGACGATCGCTTTATCGATTGCGTCGTCCAGATCGCCGCGAAGCGTTGGAAGAGCCGGCTCGGCGAGCGCGGCCGTCACGCAGAAAAGACCCGCAAACAATCCGTTGAGATGCTTCAGCATGCTGTTTACCCCGATCGGTTTTCTCCGTGTAAGACTACTGGCATTCATTCTTGTCTATTAATCGGCTTCTGGGCATATCACTCGTGACGACATGTCAATAATGGCTGCCGACACACGCTACATGGCGGTGTATCCAGCCGCTCCGGGGTGTCAATGCGCAGTGCGCTGACGCGCCGTCGGCGCCGGTCAGTGCCTCGCACGAGCCCCTTCAAAACGGCAGGGAAGGGATGCTACGTTCTCCATCTCTTCCCTTGCCCCGCGTGCCTGGAGGCGCTGCCGATGGATGCCTCCCCGACCTTGCCCCACATCGACGAGCGTTCGCTCCGCTTTCCGGGCTGGCGGGTGGTGGGGGTGTGCTTTCTCGCCGCGACCTTCGCCTGGGCGCTCGGCTTCTATGGCCAGAGCGTCTACCTCGCCGAGTTGCGGCGCGCCCATGGCTGGCCGGCGGCGACCATCTCCGCCGCCACGACGTTCTTCTACCTGTTCAGCGCCGTGCTCGTGGTGTTCGTCAGCGATGCGATCCGTGTGCTTGGCGTCCGGACATGCCTTGTCGGCGCCGTGCTGTGCATGGCGCTGGCGACGGTACTGTTCGGCTTCGTCAACGCGCCCTGGCAGCTCTACGGCGTCTACACGCTGATGGCGGTCGGCTGGGCCGGCCTGACCATGGCGGCGATCTCCAACACCCTCGGGCTCTGGTTCCATGAGCGGCGTGGCCTCGCCATCAGCCTGGCGCTGAATGGCGCCAGCCTCGGTGGTGTGGTCGGCGTGCCGGTGCTGGTGACGGCGATCGCGGCCGTTGGCTTTACGCCGGCGGTGGTGGCGATGGCGCTCGCCATGGTGGTGGTGCTGCTGCCGGTCATCCTGCTCGGCGTCGGCACGCCGCCGCCGCGTGCGCCGGATGCAGCGGTGGCGAGGGCGGCCACGTCCTCCGCGGAGATCCGCCGCGCAGCGCTGCGCGACCTGTCGTTCTGGAGCATCGCCCTGCCGTTCGCGCTGGTGCTGCTGGCGCAGATCGGCTTCATCGTCCACCAGTTCTCATTCATGGAGCCGATGATCGGTCGCGAGCAGGCCGGCCTCGCCATGGCGCTGATGACGGCCATGGCGGTGGTGGGCCGGGTGGTGTTAGGCTTCCTGATGGGGCGGCTCCACCAGCGCGCCGCGTCGGCGGTGCTGTTCGCAAGCCAGGCCCTGGCGCTGCTCGCCATGGTCAACGTGCCCGGCGCGACCGCGCTGTACGCCGGCTGCGTGGTGTTCGGCTTCACCGTCGGCAACGCCATCACGCTGCCGTCGATGATCGTGCACCGCGAGTTCGATGCCCATGCCTTCGGCGTCGTGGTGAGCTTGAGCACCGCCATCAGCAGCGCGATCTCGGCCTGCGGCCCGGCGCTGGTCGGCGTGCTCCGCGACTGGTCCGGCAGCTATGCACTGCCGCTCTATGTCTGCATGGCGCTCGAGCTCGTAGCGGCCGCGGGCGTGCTGCTGCGCGGCCGGCGCGACGAAGCTCTGGCGTGAGGGTGCACCACGGTCAGGCGGCGTCGCGCGCCCGCAGCAGGTCGTCGAGGTCGAGCCGGCGGGTGTACATGGCGAGCGAGCCGTCCGCATTGCGCGGCCACTTGTCCTGCTCGCGGTCCCAGTACAGCTCGACGCCGTTCTCGTCGGGATCGCGCAGGTAGAGCGCCTCGCTGACGCCGTGGTCGCTGGCGCCGTCGAGCGGGATGCCGGCCTCGACCACGCGCACCAGCGCATCCGCCAGCGCTGCGCGGGTCGGGTAGAGGATCGCGGTGTGGAACAGCCCGGTGCTGCCGGGTGGCGGCGGATGGCCGCCCTTGCTCTCCCAGGTGTTGAGGCCGATGTGGTGGTGATAGCCGCCGGCGGAGATGAACGCGGCCTGGGCGCCATAGCGCTGCGTCAGCTCGAAGCCCAGCACGCCGCAGTAGAAGCCGAGCGCGCGATCGAGGTCGGCGACCTTGAGATGGACGTGGCCGATGCGCGTGCCGGCGATGATCGGACGTGACGTGCTCTGCGGTTCGGCGGTCATGGCGGCCTCGGCGGCGATGGATACCGCTATGTGGGGCGCGGAAGACTACGGCGCAAGGTCGGAGACCTCGCCCTCCGGCAAGCCGACCTCGTAGGCATTCAGCGTCATCGACACCAGCGTGTAGTAACCGAGCAGGCCGATCAGTTCGACGAGGCCACGTTCTCCCAGCAGCGCTCGCGCCCGGGCGTAGAGCGCTTCGGGCAGGACGCGGCTCTCGTGCAGTGCCTCGCTGACCTCGTACACGATCTGCGCTTTGGGATCGTCGAGATCCGGCACGTGCCGCCGGTTGATGGCCTCGATGATGTCGGGCGCGAGGCCGGCCTGCAGGGCGAGCTTCTTGTGGGCGTACCATTCGTAGGCCGCGCTCCAGTGCCGTGCGGTGACGAGAATGGCGAGTTCGGACAGCTGCGCGCCGAGGCTGGTGTCGAAACGCAGGAAGGCGCCGAGCCGTCCCGCATGCCGTGCCATGTCCGGGCTGTGCAGCCAGGCCAGCAACGGTGCAGGTGCACTGCCGCGTTTGCCCGCGACGGCCTCATCGTGCACGGCCCGCTGGGCGGCGTTCATTTCGCCAGGCGGAATCGGCTTGAAGCGCATGTGAATTTCCTCCTGTTTCGCTGCGCGTCGTGGTGTGCGCAGGGGACGCGCGCGGCAGCCATGTTGGGGCCGATTGTCGCCGCGATGTTGTATTCCGCAAGCCGGCGGGTAAAGTTCGCCTCAATTTTGGCGGCGCGATCCACGCGACGTTCATTGCAACAGGAAACGCAGAGGGCGTCGTCATGACAGATCTCGATCACTTCCGGCAGGAAACCCGCGCCTGGCTCGCGGCCAATTGTCCGCCGGAGATGCGCAAGCCGATGACCAAGGAGGAGGATACCTTCTGGGGCGGTCGCAATGCCACGTTCTCGTCGGAGCCGCAGCGCGTGTGGTTCGAACGCATGCGCGACAAGGGCTGGACCGTGCCGCACTGGCCGAAGGAATATGGCGGCGGCGGGCTCGACGGCGAGGAGACCAAGATCCTGCGCCAGGAGATGGCGGCGATCTCGGCGCGGTTGCCGCTGGTGTCGTTCGGCATCTCGATGCTCGGGCCGGCGCTGCTGAAGTACGGCACCGAGGCGCAGAAGCGCGAGCATCTGCCCAAGATCGCAGCCGGCCTGATCCGCTGGTGCCAGGGCTATTCCGAACCGAATGCCGGTTCCGACCTCGCCTCGCTGCAGACCCGCGCCGAGGCCGACGGCAGCGATTTCATCATCAACGGCCAGAAGATCTGGACGTCGTACGCCAATTTCGCCGACTGGATCTTCTGCCTGGTGCGCACCGACCCGACGGCGAAGAAGCATGACGGCATCAGCTTCATCCTGTTCGACATGCGCTCAGCGGGCGTGTCGACCAAGCCGATCCTGCTGATCTCCGGCAAGTCGCCGTTCTGCGAGACCTTCTTCGACAATGTGCGGGTGCCGCAGGCCAATGTGCTCGGCACCATCAACCGCGGCTGGGATGTCGCGAAATACCTGCTGCAGCACGAGCGTGCCATGATCAGCGGCATGGGCGAGCGCGGTGGCGGCCGGCCGCTCGGCCAGGTGGCGGCGGATTCGCTCGGCGCCGACGACCAGGGCCGCCTGGAGGACGCGGTGCTGCGCGGCCAGATCGCGACCTTCGAGATCGACGAGGCGGCGCTCGCCTGCGCCGCCGAGCGTGCGGTCGATCTCGCCAAGGCCGGGCAGGCGCATCCGGCGTTCTCGTCGGCGATGAAATACTACGGCACCGAGCTCAACAAACGCCGCCATGAGCTGCTGATGGCCGCCGGCGGCAGCGACGCACTGGAGTGGGAGAGCGAGCGCTCCCAGGACGGCGCCAAGGCGCGGGCGTGGCTGCGCACCAAGGCCAACTCGATCGAGGGCGGCACCAGCGAGGTGATGCTCGGCATCGTCGCCAAGCGCATCCTCGACCTGCCGGGGGCGTGAGGCGGTTCGCCGTCCTCATGCCGTCGTCCTTCAGCTGACCTCTTTCAACACGGAATTCCTGCCATGGCCCTCGTCCTCAACGAAGAACAAACCATGCTGCGTGACAGCGCGCGCGGTCTGATCGGTGAAAATGCACCAGTGTCCCATCTCCGCCAGCTGCGCGACAGCCGCGACGCGGTCGGCTTCTCGCGCGACCTCTGGCGCACCTTTGCCGAGATGGGCTTTTCCGGCCTGCTGGTGCCGGAGGAGTTCGGCGGCTCCGGGCTCGGCTGTGTCGAGGCCGGCATCATCATGGAGGAGATCGGGCGCACGCTGGCGCCGTCGCCGTTCCTGTCGACCGCGGTGCTCGCGGCATCGGCGCTCAAGCGCGCCGGCTCGGCGGCGCAAAAGTCCGAACATCTCGGCCGCATCGCCCGGGGCGAACTCGTTGCCTCGCTCGCGGTCGATGAAGGCGTCAAGCATCGTCCGCGGCACACCGCGCTGCAGGCGACGCGCTCGGGCAACGGTTTCCGCCTCAACGGCGCCAAGGGTTTCGTGGTCGACGGCCATGTCGCCGATCTTCTGATCGTCGCGGGGCGCACGGCGGGTGCGCCGGGCGAGGCCGGTGGCCTGACGCTGTTCCTGGTCGATCCCAAGAGCAAGGGCATCGCGGTCGAGCGCACGGTGATGGTGGACGCGCACAACGCCGCGCGCATCACGTTCGATAATGTCGATGTCACGGCGGACGGGGTGCTCGGCGAGGTCGATCAGGGCGGCACGCTGCTCGAGGGCGTGCTCAATGTCGGCCGCGGCGCGGTGGCGTCGGAGATGCTGGGAGCGGCCGAGGAGGCGTTCGGCCGCACGGTCGGGTATCTCAAGGAGCGCAAACAGTTCGGCAAGCTGATCGGCGAGTTCCAGGCGCTGCAGCACCGTGCGGCGCATCTTTACTGCGAGATCGAGCTCACCCGTGCCACCGTGCTCAAGGCGCTGCAATTGCTGGACGCTGATGTCGACACCGCCGCGGCCGCGGTCGCGGTCGCCAAGGCCAAGGCTGGAACCACCGGCACGCTGGCCGTGCAGGAGGCGGTCCAGATGCATGGCGGCATGGGCATGACCGACCAGTTCGACATCGGATTTTTTATGAAGCGGATGCGCGTTTGTCAGGAACTTTTTGGCGATTCAAACTTTCATGCTGATCAGTTGGCGCGCCTGAAGCGATACTGACCAGTATTAATGCGCGCCGAAGCGGCGGGGACTTCGGTAACGTGTTGAATTGGCGTGAATTTATTTGCCGGGGCGGCGTTGCGTCGCTCCGGGGGACGCGACAGGCGATGGAGCGCGGATTGTCCCGCGCCGACGCTCCTTCGACGAAAGTCGCAGACGTCTTCTCGTTTTCATTCCTAAATACCCTTCCGGGCCTTTCATCGGGCCTGCCGATGTCAGGATCCTGCATTCCCAGATCTCCAACATCATGACGGGCATCATGAACCCGGCGGAGCAGTCGCTGCGCTTCAACCAGGACCTGTTCCCCATCGGCGGTGGCCGCATGGGCGCGGCGATTCGGACCTTTGCGTGGTCCAAGACCCCGCTCGGCGCCGTCGCGCTGTGGCCGCAGAGCCTGCGGACCGCGGTCGACATCGTGGTGCACTCGCCGGTGCCGATGTGCCTGCTGTGGGGCCGGACCGGCGTGATGCTCTACAACGATGCCTACATTCCGGTCGCTGGCAGCCGCCATCCCGTAATTCTCGGCCGCTCGGTGTTCGAGACGTGGCCCGAGGTCGCCGACTTCAACCGGCGGGTGATGGATGCGGGCTTCGAAGGGCGGGCGATCTCGTTTCGCGACCAGCATCTCGTGCTCCATCGCAACGGCCGGCCGGAAGATGTCTGGCTCAATCTCGACTACAACCCGGTGCGCGACGAGGATGGCCGGCCGTTCGGCGTGCTCGCGGTCGTCGGCGACACCACGCGCCAGGTGCAGGCGACGCGTGACCTGCGCTCGCGCGAGGAAGAGCTGGCCCGGCGCAACTCCAAGCTGACGCTCAAGGTCGAGGCGCGGACCCGCGAACGCGATCATCTCTGGAACGTGTCGCAGGATCTGATGCTCGTGGCCGATCAGAGCGGCATCTGCCTCAGCGTCAATCCGGCCTGGACCGCGACGCTCGGCTGGCTGGAACGCGAACTGGTTGGCCACGGGCCGGAATGGCTGGAGCACCCCGATGACGGCGTGCGGACCCGTGCGGAGCTGGCGCGGCTGGTCGATATCGGCGTGACGCCGCGGTTCGAGAACCGGCTGCGCCACAAGGATGGATCCTATCGCTGGATCTCCTGGACCGCGGTGCGTGACCAGGGATTGATCTATGCCGTCGGCCGCGACGTCACCGCGGAGAAGCAGGCGCAGGAGGCGCTGCAAGCCACCGAAAATCAGCTGCGGCAGTCGCAGAAGATGGAAGCCGTGGGGCAGCTCACCGGCGGCATCGCCCATGACTTCAACAACCTGCTCACCGGCATCATCGGCGGCCTCGACATCGTCAAGCGGCGGCTCGCCGTCGGCCGCAATGGCGACGTCGGCCGCTTCATCGACGCCGCGGTAGCCTCGGCCAATCGCGCCGCCGGATTGACCAATCGCCTGCTGGCGTTCTCGCGGCGCCAGACGCTCGATCTCAAGCCGCTCGATCTCGGGCGGCTGCTCGGCGCGCTGCAGGATCAGCTGACGCGCACCATGGGCGAGCGTATCGCGATCAATCTCCGGATCGCCGACGATCTGTGGATCGCCGAGGGCGACGCCAACCAGATCGAGACGGCGCTGTTCAACCTCGCCATCAACGCACGCGACGCCATGCCGGAAGGCGGCCTGCTGACGGTCGAGATGGCGAATGTCACCGTCGATCCGCTCGCCGCGCGGCCGGAGGGCGGGCTGGCGCCCGGCGACTATGTCGTGATGCGGGTCCGTGATACCGGCGTCGGCATGACGCCGGACGTGGTGACGCGCGCGTTCGATCCGTTCTTCACCACCAAGCCGATGGGGCAGGGCACCGGCCTCGGCCTGTCGATGGTCTATGGCTACGCCAAGCAGGCGCGCGGCCATGTCCAGCTCGACAGCACCGAGGGCGAGGGCACGACGGTGGCGCTCTATGTGCCGCGCTACAGTGGCGACGGGCCGATCATCGTGCCGGCGGATGTCGATGTGCCATTGCCGGTGCAGGAGACCGTGCTGGTGGTCGAGGACGATCCGGCGGTGCGGCTGATGGTGATCGAGGCGCTGCGCGAACTCGGCTACACCACCATCGAGGCCGCCGACGACAGGGCGGCGCTGCCGGTGCTGGAGTCGGAGCAGCAGATCGATCTGCTGGTCACCGATGTCGGTTTGCCCGGCCTCAATGGCCGTCAGATCGCGGATTTCGCCCGCCTGCAGCGCAAGAACCTGCGCGTGCTGTTCATCACCGGCTATGCCGAGGATGCCACGATGCGCGACGGTTTCCTCGAGCCCGGCATGGAAATCCTGGCGAAGCCGTTCTCGATGGACGTTCTCACCAGCCGGCTGAAGCGGATGGCGTCAGCTGTCGTCGCGCCGTCGCCGACCCGTCACTAAACTGCTGTTCAGGCCGTCGTCCTTCGAGGGCCATGCTTCGCACCGCGAGTCGCGTTTGCCCGACTTGCGGCTTTCAAAGAACGCCCGGCTGAAGCCGGGGCGATGCATCTCTGGATGACGGATTATGGCTACGGCGGGTAGCCCGGGTGAGCACCGCGACACCCGGGGTCTTAATCACCCGGCCCCGGATTCGCTTATCCGGGCTGCAGGGCCGCAACAACTCGCCCCACCGAAAGCTTCACAAGCTGTCAGGGTAACGTCATCGCGCTTCTACGCTAGCGGATCGGCGGCGCGTACTGGATGCCGCCGGCGTTCCAGAGCTGGTTGAGGCCGCGCGGAATGCCGAGCTTGGAGCCGACGCCGAGGTTGCGGTCGTAGACCTCGCCATAATTGCCGACCAGGCGGATGATCCGCGCCGCCCAGTCGTTGGTCAGGCCGATCTGCTCGCCGGAATTGCCGTCGGTACCGACCAGCCGCTTGACGTCGGGCTTGGCCGACTGCAGCGCCTGGTCGATGTTCTTCGAGGCGACGCCGAGCTCCTCGGCGTTCAGCATCGCGAAGTGGGTCCACTTGACGATCTCGAGCCAGCCGTCGTCGCCCTGGCGCACCACCGGGCCGAGCGGCTCCTTGGAAATGACGTCGGGCAGAATGACATGATCGGCAGGCTTGGCGAAGTTCGCGCGTTCCGAATGCAGCTGCGACACGTCACTGGTGAACACGTCGCACTGGCCGCTCTCATAGGCCTTCACCAGGTCGGCCAGCACCGTGAACTTCACCTCTTCGTATTTGAGGTTGTTGGCGCGGAAATAGTCGGCGAGGTTGGTCTGGGTGGTGGTGCCGGCCTGCACGCAGATCTTGGCGCCGCCGAGGTCGAGCGCCGATTCGACGCTGCGGGTGGTCTTGTGCAGCATGAAGCCCTGGCCGTCGTAATAGGTGACGCCGGTGAAGTTCAGGCCGAATTCGGTCTCGCGCGACATGGTCCAGGTCGAGTTGCGCGACAGCACGTCGATCTTGCCGGCCTTCAGTTCGTTGAAGCGCTCGCTGGCGTTGAGCGGCACGAACTTCACCTTGCTGGTGTCGTTGAAGATCGCCGCGGCCAGCGCCCGGCAGAAGTCGACGTCGAAGCCGCTCCAGCTGCCCTTGTCATCGCTGATCGAGAAGCCGGTGAGACCGGTGCTGACGCCGCAGACCAGCTGGCCGCGATCCTTGATGGTGTTCAGCGTCTGCGCCTGCGCGCCGGCCGCGCCGGCGAGGACGGCCGCCGCCGCGAGGCATCCGGACGCCAGAGTCGCCAGCAGGGATGATTTGAAAAGGACCGGTTTGGAACGGATCATGGCACTCTCTCGTCGAAACGGCTGATGATGAAATGAAAGGTTACAGCTCCGGCCGTTGCCGGACCACGACCTTGGTGCCGACCGGCACGCGGTCGAACAGGTCGGAGACGTCGGCGTTGACCAGACGGAAGCAGCCTGATGACACGGCGCTGCCGATGGTCTGCGGCTGGTTGGTGCCGTGAATGCGATAGACCGTCTCGCCGAGATAGAGCGCGCGCGCGCCCATCGGGTTGCCCGGGCCGCCGGCCATGAAGCGCGGCAGGTAGGGCTGGCGCTGGATCATCTCCGCCGGCGGCGTCCAGTCCGGCCACTCCGCCTTGCGCGAGATGCGCAGCAGTCCCTGCCACTGGAAGCCTTCGCGGCCGACGCCGATGCCATAGCGCAGCGCACGGCCGTTGCCCTGCACCAGGTACAGGTAGCGCTCCGAGGTCTGGATGATGATGGTGCCCGGCGGCTCGGTGGTGCGGTAGAGCACGAGCTGGCGCTGGTACTGCGGCGGCAGTCCCTCATCGGAGGGAATATAGCCGGGCTGATCGTCGATGTTCATGTCCTGGGTCTGCGAGAAGCTGTGCGACGAGGGAAGCAGCAGCGCGAGGCCGGCGAGCTGGAGACACAGGAGCAGGCGGGCCAGGGCGGTTGTCGTCTTGGACATTCAGGCCTCTCGGAATGAATGGAGCAGAGCTGGTGAAGCGCCATCAAAGCCCACGCGCCGCGGGCTGGCAAGCGGCCGCGGTGGCCGCGCGTGATGACTGTCAGCGCGTGATCGCATGGCGTTCATAAAAGATTCATGAAGGCGGGCGGGCCGATGCCCGTCAATGCGGCGCAAGCCACAAGCGCAGGACAAAGGCGACGGCCGCGACGGTCCCCACGCCCGACAGCCACAGCGCGGCGAACCACAGCAGACGGCGGCTGAGCGGCATGGCCTCCGGCATGCGGCGCGGGGGCGGCCTGTCCATCATCAGTGGTAGCCGGTGCCGGGTTCCACCTTGCCGCGGAACACCCAGTAGGCGAAGGCCGTGTAAGCCAGGATGATCGGCACCATGATCGCCACGCCGACCAGCATCAGGCTCTGGCTGTTCGGCGGCGCCGCCGCCTGCCAGATGGTGATGCTCTGCGGCACCACGTAGGGGTACATGCTGACGCCGAGGCCCGCGTAGCACAGTGCGAACAGGACGAGTGACAGGAAGAAGGGCCGCAGGTCCTGGCGGCGCTCGAGGCTGCGCACCAGCACCACCGTGACGGCGGCGACGGCGAGCGGAACCGGTGCGGTGAGAACGATGTTGGGCCAGGCGAACCAGCGCCGCCAGTACTCGGCTTCGAGGAACGGGGTCGCCGCGCTGACCAGCACAATGGCGAGCAGGGTTGCGATCAGGAAGCGCCAGCTCAGCGTATAGGCCCGTTCTCGCAGTTCGCCGGTGGTCTTCATGATCAGCCAGGTCGCGCCGAGCAGGCCGTAGCCGGCGACGAGGGCGATGCCGGTGAGGACGCTGAACGGCGTCAGCCAGTCCCACCAGCCGCCGCCATAGACGCGGCCCGTGACCTTGACGCCCTGCAGGACGGCGCCGAGCGCGATACCCTGGGCGAGGGTCGCCAGCAGCGAGCCGCCGGCGAAGGCGATGTCCCAGAGATTGCGCTCGCGCGTGGTGCGCCAGCGGAATTCGAACGCGACGCCACGGAACACGAGGCCCAGCAGCATGGCGATGATCGGCGTGTAGAGCGCCGGCATCAGCACCGCATAGGCCAGCGGAAACGCGGCGAACAGCCCGCCGCCACCGAGCACCAGCCAGGTCTCGTTGCCGTCCCACACCGGCGCGACCGAGTTCATCATCACGTCGCGGTCCTGCTTGGCCGGAAACAGCGGAAACAGCAGGCCGAGCCCGAGATCGAAGCCGTCCATCACCACATAGGCGAACACCGCAAAGGCGATGATGAAGGCCCAGATGACAGTGAGATCGATCGGCATCAGCGCGGCTCCCGGTGCGACGTGGCGGCGGCGACGGCGGGGGTGAGGCCGGCCGCGCGGGCCGGCATGTCGGCGCTCGGACCCTCCTCGCCATGATGCGGCGGGGCGGCCATCAGCCGCAGGATGTAGACGGCGCCGGCGGCGAACACGGTGAAGTAGACGACGACGAACGCGATCAGCGAGGAGCCGACCGCCGGTGCGGCCAGCGGCGACACCGCATCGATGGTACGCAATAGTCCGTAGACCACGAACGGCTGGCGGCCGACCTCGGTGGTCACCCAGCCCGCCAGCACCGCGATGAAGCCGGCCGGCCCCATCAGCAGTGCCAGCCAGTGCAGCGCCCGCCACTGAAACAGCGTGCCGCGCCAGCGCGCGATCAGGCTGAGCAGGCCAAGGCCCAGCATCAGGAAGCCGATGCCGACCATGATGCGGAACGACCAGAACACCACCGGCACAAAGGGCCAGTTCTCCCGTGGCACGGTGTCGAGGCCGGCGAGCGCTGCATCCGGCGCATGCTTGAGGATCAGCGACGACGCCTTCGGGATCTCCAGCGCGTAATCCACCGTCGCGCGCTGCTGGCTCGGCCAGCCGAACAGGATCAGCGGCGCGCCGTGCGGATGGCTCTGGAAGTGGCCTTCCATCGCCATCACCTTGGCGGGCTGATGGGCGAGCGTATTGAGGCCGTGCTGGTCGCCGGCGAAGATCTGGATCGGCGCCACCAGCGCCGCCATCCACATCGCCATCGAGAACATCACCCGTGGGCCGTCCCTGACACTGTCGCGCAGCAGGTGGAAGGCGCCGACCGCGCCGACCACGAACGCGGTGGTGAGGTAGGCGGCGAGCACCATGTGCACCAGGCGATAGGGGAACGAGGGATTGAAGATCACCTGCCACCAGTCGGCGGCGATGAACTGGCCGTCGGCGTTGACGGCGTGGCCGGTGGGAGTCTGCATCCAGGAGTTGGCGGACAGGATCCAGAACGCCGAGATCAACGTGCCGATCGCCACCATCAGGGTGGCGACGAAATGCAGCGTGCGCCCGACCCGCTTCAGCCCGAACAGCATCACGCCGAGAAAGCCGGCCTCGAGGAAGAACGCGGTCAGCACCTCATAGGCCATCAGCGGGCCGATCACCGGACCGGTCTTGTCGGAGAAGGTCGCCCAGTTGGTGCCAAACTGGTACGACATCACGACGCCGGACACCACGCCCATGCCGAAGGCGACGGCGAAGATCTTCAGCCAGTAGTGGAACAGGTTGATGAAGACTTCCCGGCCGGTCCACAGCCACAGCGCCTCCAGCACCGCGAGATAGCTCGCAAGCCCGATCGAGAACGCTGGAAAGATGATGTGGAAGGAGACGGTGAATGCGAACTGCGCCCGGGCGAGCACGACGGCATCCAGTCCTTCAAGCATGGCGACAACCCGTCACAATGAATGCGCTGGAGATGTACCACGGCGCCGGCGTGATGGGTATAGGACGGGATGTCCACCCGGAGCGGGGCGATGGATGCGCACGCCAACGTGACTGGAACCGGCGCGGTTCGCCGACCGGGGTGTTGCGACGCCGCGCGGCCGTTCAGGCCGCGAGGCTGTTGATGCCCTCGCGCCGCAGCAGGTCGGCCAGCGCCTTGCGGGCATAGAACATGCGGGTCTTCACGGTGGCCTGCGGAATGCCGATGATGGCGCCGGCTTCTTCCACCGACTTCTCATGATAGTAGACGAGGTCGATGACCTCGCGGTGCGCGGCCGACAGCTTGCTCATGCAGGCGCGCAGCACGGCGCTGGTGCGGGCGCGATCGAACGCGGCTTCCGGATCGTCGTTGCCGTCGGCGATCTGCAGCACCTCGTCCTGGTCGATGTCCTCGAAGCGGCGCTGGCGCAGCGCGGTCAGCGCCTTGAAGCGGGCGATCGACAGGATCCAGGTCGAGACCTGCGAGCGCTGCTCGAACTGGCCGGCGGTGCGCCATACGTCGAGAAACACCTGGCTGACGAGATCCTCGGCGATCGAAGCATCGCGCACGATGCGCAGGATGAAACGGTAGGTTCGCAGGTGGTGGCGGGCGTAGAGGATGTGCATCGCGCTCTTTTCGCCGCTGGCGATGCTCTCGATCAGCATCTCGTCCGAGGTGGCCTGCGCGGCGAGAATCCCCCTGCCGGCTGCGCTGGTGATGGCGATTGCGGTCTGCATGATCGGCTCCCTCTCGCGCTTCGGTGCGCGTCGTTGGGAACATTGATAGGGGGGCGCCGTTTCACGCCGTTTCCTTGCCAAGGGGAAAATGGTTTCGTGCCCCGGCCTTTTTGTTTCGTCGTCGCCGCCGCGACGAAACAATCGCGGAAAAACATCAATGATTTCAATGAGAGTTGTTCAGGCCTTGTCGTCGGCCGGGGAAAACACATAGCCGCCGCCCCGGATGGTGCGGATCACGCTCGGGCGGGTCGGATCGGGCTCGATCTTGCGCCGGATCCGCATGATGCGCAGGTCCACGGCGCGGTCGAACGCCTCGCTGTCGCGGGCATTGGCGAGCTCCAGCAGCCGCTCGCGGGACAGCACCCGCTTGGGGTTGGCCGCGAACACCTTGAGCAATCCGAACTCCGAGGCGGTCAGCGGGTGCTCGTTGCCGTCGTCGTCGCGCAGCGCCTGGGCGTCGAGGTCGAGCCATTTGGTTCCGAACCGGACCAGCGCGTCCTTGGCCCTGGCCGTTTCCGCAGGGGCCGCGGCGGCCTTGGCCGGCGTGCTCCGCCTCAGCACCGAGCGGATGCGCGCCATCAGTTCGCGCAGCTCGCAGGGTTTTGCCAGATAGTCGTCGGCGCCGAGCTCGAGGCCGACGACGCGGTCGATCGGGCTCGCGGTCGCGGTCAGCATGATCACGGGCACGTCGCTGCGGCTCTTGAGGTCGCGGATGATCGACAAGCCGTCCTCTTCCGGCATGTTGAGGTCGAGCACCACGAGATCGGGCATGCCGGTCGCGATGGCGCCGCGCAGGCTCTTGCCGCCGTCGCACAGCGTCACGCCGAAGCCATGCATCTTCAGGTAGTCGCCGACCATTTCGCGCGCCGGCGCTTCATCGTCGACAATGATGATGTGGGGGGGCTGGCTCATGTCAGTTCGACTTCACGCAGGGCAGGAGGATGGAGAAGGTCGAGCCCTGGCCGGGGCCCGCGCTGTGCGCGGCGACGGAGCCGCCATGCATATCGACGATGCGCTTGACGATGGAGAGGCCGAGGCCGGTCGAGCTTTCGCCGGCGGTGGGCTTGGCCGACAGCCGCTGGAAGCGGCCGAACAGCCGCGCGATGTCCTCCGGTGACAGCCCGGCGCCCTCGTCGTTGACGCGGATGGCGAGCGCGTCGCGGTCCTGATCGACCGCGAGCGCGATCCGTCCGCCGATCGGCGAATACTTGATGGCGTTGCTGACGAGATTGTCGATCGCCTCGCGCATGCGGTCGGAATCGCACATCGCCATCTGGTTGGCCGGCGCCGACACCGTCAGGGTCTGCTGCTTGTTGAGCGCGAGCGGCTGGTTGGCCTCGGCGACCTCGGCGACGAGGTGGGCGATGTCGACCGGCTCGCGGCGGATGGTGATGTCGAAGGCGTCGGCCATGGCGTCGGAGATCAGGTGATCGACCATCACGGTGAGGCGGCGGGTGGCATCGCGGATGTGATCGACCTGGGCAGCGATGTGCTCCTTGGCGGAGTCCACCCCCAGCAACTCGCTCAGCATCTCGGTGCGACCGAGGATGACGCCGAGCGGGTTCTTGAGGTCGTGGGCGACCGTGCCCAGCACCTCGTTCTTGAAGGCGTTGGCGCGCTGCAGCCGCAACCACTGCGACGACAGCCGCCGGTTGGCGGTCATCAGCGCCCGCGTCCGTTCGCTGACGCGGTCCTCGAGCTGGGAATTGGCGTCCTGCAGCTGCTGATAGAGGATGACGTTGTCGAAGGCGATTGACAGCCGGCTGCCGAAGATCTCGACCAGCGAGCGGTCGGTGTCGGACAATTCCTTGGCCGACTCCAGCAGCACCACCACCTCGCGGCCGCTGCCGGTGCGGACATAGAGCACGGTGCGGTGGTCGGCGAAGTCGTGCTTGCGGCGCTGGAACGCGGCCTCCACCATCCGCCGCAGCTCGACGTCGAGCGGCTGCGGCTCGCCGTGGCCGGTGAAGCGGCTGTAGCAGCCAGAGCCCGCCAGCACCGAAAAGGATTCGCCGACGTCGCTGCCGTCGCGCAGCACCAGGATGCCGGCACAGTCGACATTGAGCAGCGAGGCGATCTGGGTGAGGACGCCTTCGGCGAGGCGCTGCATCGAGCGGAAATCGAACAGCGTCGAGGCGGCGTCGATGATGATTTCCAGGCCGCGGCGGGTCTGCACCATGCGCTCGAGCTGCTGGTAGCTGCGCAGCGCCGCCGTCAGCGAGGTGAACAGCTTGTCGGCGGTCAGCTCGGTCTTGGCCTTGTAGTCGTTGATGTCGTAGTCGACGATGACACGGCGCTCCGGCGCCTGGCCGGGCTGGCCGGTGCGCAGGATGATGCGCACCGTTTCGTTCTGCAGGTCGCTGCGGATGAATTCCACGAGATCGAGGCCGGCGGAGTCTGTCTCCATGATGACGTCGAGCAGCACCGCGGCGATGTCGCCGTGGGCCTTCATCAGCTCGCGGCCCTCGGCCGCCGAGTAGGCGGACAGGATTTCGAGCCCCTGGCCGTTGAGGCTGTAATCGCTGAGCGCGAAGCGCGTGCCCTCGTGCACCGCATGATCGTCGTCGATCACTGCGATCTTCCACCGGCGGCCGGTGTCGGCCACCGGCGGATGGTCGGAATCGTCGATCAGATGGAGGACATCGTCCTGGTCGGCCATTGCCTGGTCCCGCGTTCCGTTGTGCTGGTGATGGGTCCCGAGCCGTTTGCGGCGTTTCTCGGGAGGATGATGCGAAAGGTCGTGCCGTGTCCCGTCTTGGACTCGAGGCGGATGCGGCCGCCGAGCTGCTGGATCACGAGGTTGTAGACGATGTGCAGGCCAAGGCCGGTGCCGCCCTCGCTGCGCCGCGTGGTGAAGAACGGATCGAAAGCCTGGCGCTGCACCTCGGTGGTCATGCCGATGCCGTCATCGGCAAAGGTCAGCTCGACATCGTCGGCGCCGCGCGGCGCCGCGGTGATGCGGATGGTGCCCGCGCGGCCATCGGGGAAGGCGTGGTTGGCCGCATTGAGGAACAGGTTGGTGAGCACCTGGCCGTAGGAGCCGGGGTAGCTGTTCAGGGCGAGATTGTCCGGCACCTCGATGACGACGGTGATCGGCGCCTTCTTCAGCACCGGCCGCAGGCTGGCGATGATCTGGTCGGTGGCCTCGCGCAGGTCGAACTCGCGCTGCTCGGCATGGGAGCGGTCGACCGCGACCTGCTTGAACGACTGGATCAGCTCGCCGGCGCGCTGCAGGTTGCCGACCAGTTGCTGGGCGGCGTCGCGCGACTGACGGACGAATTCGTCGAGCTGCGAGCGCCGCAGCGGCGTGTTGGCGGCGAGGTCATCGGCGAACGCCTCGCTGCGCCGGGCGAAGCTGGAGGCGACGGTAAGGCTGATGCCGATCGGGTTGTTGACCTCGTGCGCCACGCCGGCGACGAGGCCGCCGAGCGCGGCAAGGCGCTCGGCGTCGATCAGGTTCTGCTGGGTCGCGCTGAGTTCAGCGAGGGCGCTTTCGGCGCGCTCCTTGGCGGCGCGCAACTCCTCCTCGGCGGCGCGCTTGGCGATGGCGTTCTCTCTGAACACCTCGACCGAGCGGGCCATGGCGCCGACTTCGTCGGTCGCCTTCGTGCCCTGCACCTCGCGGTCGAGGTCGCCCGAGGTGATGGCCTGCATCGATGTCATGATCTGCTGCAGCGGCAGGCGGATGCTGAGCGCGATGATGATGCCGGCGACGATGATCAGCGCGAGGAACAACAGCGAGATCGACAGTACCTTGCGCGAGATGTCGGCCAGCGTCTTGTCGAATTTTTCCTGAGCCAGCTGCTCGCGCTGGCGCATCTTCACCGACAGGCCGTCGATCGCGGCAATGGTTTCGGCCTGGCTGGCGTCGATCGAGTTGCGCAACAGCGCGGTGCGCGTGGCGAACTGGTCGCTCAGCTTGCCGAGGCCCTCGCGCAGCGCCTCGGTGCGCTGCTTCAGCCGCTGCAGCGCGATGCGCTGCAGGTCGTTCTCGGCAAGATCGCTCATCACCGGGATGGTGCGCTCGATGGTCTCGGTGTTGCGGCGCGCCTCCTCGACCGACTCGGAGGCGAGCGACAGATAGTAGGCATTGGCGGCGACCAGCATCGCGGTGAAGGCTTCGCGCGATTTGCCGAGCGCCGGCCAGATCAGCGCCTCGCGCCGGCCGGTCGCGCCCTCGATGATCGAGTACAGCCCGGCCATGTCGCGGGCCGGCGTCAGCACCTGCTCCTCATAAGTCTTGGCGATGGTCGCCTGCACCGAGCGCAGCTCGCCGAAACCGTCGAGGAAGGATTCGGTCACCCGCTCGAGTTCGGCCACCGAGCCCGACAGCATCGGGTCGGTGGAGGCGCGGCTCTTCAGCGTGCCGAGCACCGCCTCGCGCAGCAGCAGGATCTCCGCGAACAGGTCCGGGCTCGGCTGGTTGATGTAGCGATGGATCAGGTTCTGCAGCCGGCCGGTCTCGCTCTCCAGCAGAGCCAGCACCTTGTCGGATTTGCGCACCTGCCGCACGTCGTCCCAGGCCGAATCCAGCACCTTGGCGCCGCTCCAGATCAGGCCGGCGAGCACCAGCACGACGGCGGAGTTGAGCGCGGCGATCGACAGGATGCGCCAGCGGATCGGGACCGCGCGGACCAGGTCGACGATGCCGAAGCGGCTGCGCGCGGCCAGCGTGTCCGTGTCGCTGGCCGGCTGTACCGCTTTGGGGATCGAGGGGGCGGTCGGCAACGTCGGACCCTCTGGCTACTGCACCTTGCGAATGCGCTGGATGAGATTGGCCATCGCCGGGTCGTTCAGGGCCAGCTGGTGGATGCCGGCCATCGCCGCCTCGAACGGCGCGCGGTCGAACTCGGTGATGATGGAGACGCCGGCGGCCTCGGCCTGCTGGCGCGATTTGTCCTCGAGCTCCTTCCACTTCTTCCGCATGAAGATGCTGGCCTCCCGGGCCGCCTGGCGGAACATGGCCTGGCCATCCGGGCTCAGGCTGTCCCAGGCCTTCTTCGACATCACCAGCACCTCCGGGCTCATGGTGTGCTCGGTCAGCGTATAGTAGCCGGCATATTTATAGTGGTCGGTGGTGACATAAGACGGCCAGTTGTTCTCTGCGCCATCGATCAGCTTGGTGGCGAGGCCGGTGCGGACCTGCCCATAGGGCAGCTCGACCGGTTCGGCGCCCAGCGCCTTGATCATGCTGACCATCAGCGGCGATTGCTGCACGCGGATCCGCAGTCCCTTCATGTCGGCAAGCGTGCGCACCGGCCGTACGCTGTTGTAGATCGAGCGCGCCCCGGAATCGAAGAAGGCGAKGCCGATGAAGCCATAGGGCTCGAAGCTCGCCAGAATCTCCTGGCCGATCGGGCCGTCCAGCACCTTGTTGAGGTGATCGACCGAGCGGAACAGAAACGGCAGCGCCAGCACGTTGACGGCAGGAACGAAACTGCCGATCGGTGCCACGTTTGTCCGGTTGAGGTCGATGGCGCCGACGCGGGTCTGTTCGATGGTCTCCTTCTCCTCGCCGAGCTGGTTGGAGTGGAAGACCCGGATCACATAGTCGCCATGGCTGCGCTCGGCGACGAGCTGGCCCATGTAGCGCAGCGCCTGGACGGTCGGATAGTCCTCGGCCTGGGTATCGGCGGCGCGGAATTCCCGGGCTCCGGCCGGTCCGGTCAGCACTGCGGCGGCGGCCGTCAACAGCAGCGCGGCCAGCGACTTGCGGAGGGATCGGAGCAGCGACAACGCATCACCTCTGGTGCAATATCAATTTCGAGAAAGACTGTTAGTGTCCTGATCGCTTCGCAGGTTCGTGCAAAGCTTGTTGGAAATGCTACGAACTTGCGAGGTGGGACACTAGCTGATCTTAGCAGAAAGCGTCCGGAACTGGCTATCTGGCGCTCCCGGGGGGCGGGAGACGGCGGTCTGATGGCATAAATGCCCTGCCGAGGGGTAAATGTCCTGTGACCGGCCGGTGTTCTGGCGGCAATGGGCGGAGGCGCGGCAGTGAGGATCAGAACGGGGCGCAACGGACTGCTGGGGCTCTTGGCCTCGCTCGTCCTGTGGGCCGTACTGACGCAGGGCCCGGCCCGCGCCGCCACCGATATCGTCTGGTGGCACGCCATGCAGGGTGAACTCGGCCGCCAGATCGACAAGCTCGCCGACGATTTTAATCGAACCCAGTCGGACTACCGGATCGTTCCGGTGTTCAAGGGCAGCTACACCGAGACCGTCACCGCGGCGATCTTCGCATTCCGTTCGCGCACCCAGCCTGCGATCGTGCAGGTCAACGAGATCGCCACCGCGACCATGATGGCGGCCAAGGGCGCGACCTACCCGGTGTACGAGCTGATGCGGGACGAGGCCGAGCCGTTCTTTCCCATGGCCTATCTGCCCGCGGTCGCCAGCTACTACACCGATCTCGACGGCAACATGCTGTCGTTTCCGTTCAATGCCTCGACGCCGATCCTGTATTACAACAAGGACCTGTTCCGTGCGGCCGGGTTGGACCCGAACGTGCCGCCCAAGACCTGGCCGGAACTCGGCGCGACCGCACAGCGCCTGCGCGCCGCCGGCGTGGCCTGTGGCTTCACCACCCATTGGCCGTCCTGGGTCAATGTCGAGAATTTTTCAGCGCTACACAACATTGCGATTGCCACCCGCGCCAACGGCATGGGCGGCCTCGACGCCGTACTCACCTTCAACAACCTGCTGATGGTTCACCACATCGCACAGCTCGCGGAGTGGCAGAAGACCAAGGTCTATGACTACAGCGGCCGCGGCACCACGGCGGAGCCGCGCTTCCAGCGCGGCGAGTGCGGCATCTTCCTGGGGTCGTCGGCGACACGCGCCGACATTGTCGCCAACGCCAGGTTCGAGGTCGGCTACGGCATGCTGCCCTACTGGCCGGATGTGCCGGGCGCGCCGCAGAACTCGATCATCGGCGGCGCTACGCTGTGGGTGCTGAAGGACCGGCCGCGCGCGGAATACAAGGGCGTGGCGCGATTCTTCACCTATCTGTCACGGCCCGAGGTGCAGGCCGCCTGGCACCAGCACACCGGCTACCTGCCGATCACCCGCGCCGCCTACGATTTGACCCGCAATCAGGGCTTCTACGAACGCAACCCCGGCACCGCGATCTCGATCGAGCAGATCACGCTGAAGCCGCCGACGCAGAATTCCAGGGGGCTGCGGCTGGGCTCGTTCGTGCTGATCCGCGATGTCATCGAGGAAGAGCTCGAGCAGGCGTTCGCCGGCAAGAAGAGCGCGCAGAGTGCGCTCGACAACGCGGTGGAGCGCGGCAACAAGCTGCTGCGCCAGTTCGAGCGCGCCAATCCCTGAGGCGCGCCGGCGCTCAGTGCAGCTCGTAGGAGAACGGCACGTTGAAGGTCATCGAGCTGTCCCGCATCTCCGGCGGGAAGGCGGGCAACGGCTCGGCCCGACGGATCAGCGCCATGGTATCGGCGTCCAGCGCCGGATGACCGGACGAGCGGCTGATCCGGCTGCTGAGCACGCGGCCGCTGCGGGTCATGGTGAAGCTCAGCGTTGCGACGCCGGTCTCGCCCTTGGCGCGGGAGACGGTTGAATACTGCTTGAAGCGCTGCAGGTGCGCGGCGAGCATCGATCGGTAGGACGCAGCGGCCGCCGCCGCGGCGGCGCCGGTCGCAGCGGCGTTCTGCACCGGGGCGATACGCTCAGCGCGCGGCGGGGCGGTGGTGCGTGGCGCCGGCGGGCTTTCGCTGCGTTTCTTCACGTCAGGCCGCGGCCTGGCCTTCGGCTTCACCGGTTCGGGGGTCGGCTTCGCCTTCTGTTCCGGCGGTGCGGCGACCACGGCTTGAGGCTGCTGCGGCGTCGGTGCGATCAGGTCGGGAGCCGGCTCGGGCGCGGTCTCCTGCGCGGGCGCGTCCGCCTGCTGCATGGTCGGTCCGGGCGCAAGATCCTGCTCCTGCGGCTGCGGCGCAGCCGACACCGGCGCCATGTCGATCAGCACGGCGGGAATGGTCGCGCCCGGCGACGGTTGGCTCGCCTGCCAGCCGACGATCGCGGCGAAGGCGCCGGCATGCGCCGCAACCACCACCAGTGCCGCCGGCGCCCAGCGGAGCAGCTCCCGGCGGGGCGAGGAGGTGTCGAGCGCGAACGCGGTCATCGCGGGCCATCCCGGCCGTCGAGCCCGACCAGCGCGATCTTCAGGTAGCCGCAATCGCGCAGCAGGTTCATCACCGTCATCAGGTCGCCGTAGCTGACCGCCTTGTCGGCGCGCAGGAAGATGCGCTCGTCCTTCCTGCCGGCGGTCGCGGCATCGAGCGCGCCGGACAGACCCTCGCGCGGTGTCGCGGTTTCGCCGACCGCGAGCGTCAGATCGGGCTTCACGGTCACGAACACCGGCTTGTCCGGGCGCGGCTGCTGTTCGGCGGTCGAGGCCGGCAGGTCGACGCCGACATCGACGGTGGCGAGCGGCGCCGCCACCATGAAGATGATCAGCAGCACCAGGATGACGTCGATGAAGGGCGTGACGTTGATGTCGTGGGTTTCCACCAGTTCGTCATCGCCGGCACGCCGGCCGCCCAGCCTCACGCCCATGATCTACTCCGCGGCGCGGGCGATGTGAGGCAGGCGGCGGCTCTGGTCGCGGCTCAGCAGCAGCAGCACCTGCGCGGAAGCGTCGCCCAGCAGCGCACGGTAAGTCGCCGTGACGCGGGCGAGGTGATTGTAGATCACGACCGCCGGAATTGCCGCGATCAGGCCCATCGCGGTGGCGAGCAGCGCTTCGGCAATGCCCGGCGCCACCACCGCGAGGTTGGTGGTGTTGGCTTCCGAGATGCCGATGAACGAGTTCATGATGCCCCACACCGTGCCGAACAGCCCGACGAACGGCGCGGTGGCGCCGATGGTGGCGAGCACGCCGGTGCCGCGGTTGATCTGGCGGACCATGGCGTTCTCGACGCGCTCAAGCCGCAATGCGACGCGCTCCTTGAGGCCGTCGTCGAAGATGTTGCCCGACAGCGCGCTCTCGCGTGCGGCGGACTGGACGATCCGGGCCACCGCATCCTCGCCGTCGCCGCAGGCGCGCGCGGCATCCGGCAGCGTGGTATCGGTGTCGAGCGCGACAAGGCGCAGCTTCGCGCGACGGCTGGCGCGCATCAGCTCCAGCGTCTTGACCAGCCAGACGGTCCAGGTGACCAGGGAGGCGAAGGCGAGGCCGACCATGACCGCCTTCACCACGATATCGGCGTTGAGGAACATACCCCAGGGCGACAGGTCGCGCGGCAGCAGGCCGGTGGCCGTTGCTGCGCTCGCCTGCGTCGTGGCGAGTGCGACGAGCGCGCCTGCGAGGCTCGCCGGCATGGTGCGGCCGGTGGTCCGGCGCGAGCGGATGGCCGCATTGGCGCGGCAGGGCTGGTCCTGGTGCGTCATGATGGGGATTGGTCCGAGACCTCGTGATCGTCTCAAGGTGGTGGGCCGGCGAACTCTGCGCTGCGCAGATCACGCGTCGCCGGATGGATCGCGATGGCCGCGGCCGTCGCTGGCGTGATCCCCTTGTAGTCGCAGCGCCGTTGTCGCGGCAATTCACCGAGGCCTGATGAGTGGTTCGATTTGACCTATTCTTATTCTAAAGCCTTGAGCCGCTTGGCTTCTGCTGCGTGATCGGGGCACCGCGGATGATTTTGAAGGCGGAAGCGGTGTCTGCCGATATTTTAGGCATTTGCCGCGCGCTGTATGCAACGCCTCGGACGCGGCGGTGCGCTGCGATTTTGAAATAACGGAAGTAGATCAATCGATTAAACGCGGTCCCCGCTGTCGTGCCGCCTTGGCATAGTCCTTGCGAAGTCATCTCCGTCAGCCAGCGGAGACCTCCATGAAGCGTCGTGATTTCCTGAAAACTGCCTCGGGCCTGGCCGCAGGGGCGCTGGTGTCCGGGCCCGCGGTGTGGTCGAGCGCGCAGGCGCAGAGCCGTCAGGAGACGCTGCTGGTGGTGTCCGAGAGCGGGCCCAACAACCTCGACATCCATGGTGTCGGCACCAACGTGCCCGGCTACGAGGTGTCGTGGAATTGCTACGACCGGCTGATCAGCCACGAGATGAAGAGCGGTCCGGGCGGTGTGCCCTATTACGACCGCGACAAGTTCAAGCCCGAGCTCGCCGAGGACATGACCGTTGGCGACATGTCGGTGACCTTCAAGCTGAAGAAGAATGCGACCTTCCATGACGGCACGCCGGTGACGGCGAAGGACGTCAAGTGGTCGCTCGACCGTGCCGTCAGCGTCGGCGGCTTTCCCACCTTCCAGATGAGCGCGGGCTCGCTGACCAAGCCGGAGCAGTTCGTCGTGGTCGACGACCGCACCGTGCGCGTCGACTTCCTGACGCGGGACAAGCTCACCATCCCCGATCTCGCTGTCATCGTGCCCTGCGTGGTCAACTCGGAGCTGGTGAAGAAGAACGCCACCGAGAAGGATCCCTGGGGCCTCGAATTCACCAAGCAGCAGACCGCCGGCTCCGGCGCCTACCGCGTGACCAAGTGGACGGCCGGCACCGAAGTGGTGATGGAGCGCAACGACAACTGGGTCGGCGGCCCGCTGCCGAAGATCAAGCGCGTGATCTGGCGCATGGTGCCGCAGGCCGGCAACCGCCGCGCGCTGCTGGAGCGCGGCGACGCCGACATCTCCTATGAGCTGCCCTATCGCGACTTCGCCGAGCTCAAGCAGGCCGGCAAGCTCGAAATCGTGTCGCTGCCATTCAGCAACGGCATCCAGTACATCGGCATGAATGTCACGAGACCGCCGTTCGACAATCCCAAGGTGCGCCAGGCGCTGGCCTGTGCCATGCCGTACCAGAAGATCGTCGACGCAGTGCTGTTCGGCCTCGCCAATCCGATGTTCGGCGCAGCCGCCGACAAGCCGACCGAGGTCGCCTGGCCGCAGCCGACCAAATACGTCACCGACATCGCGAAAGCGCGGGCGCTGCTGGCGGAGGCGGGCTATCCCAACGGCTTCGAGACCACGCTGTCATTCGACCTCGGCTTTGCCGTGGTCAACGAGCCGCTGTGCGTGCTGGTGCAGGAGAGCCTCGCGCAGATCGGCATCAAGACGACGATCAACAAGATCCCCGGCGCCAACTGGCGCACCGAGCTCAACAAGAAGGAGATGCCGCTTTACACCAACGTGTTCTCGGGCTGGCTCGATTACCCCGAGTACTTCTTCTATTGGTGCTATCACGGCAACAATTCCGTCTTCAACACCATGAGCTACAAGTCGCCGCAGATGGACAAGCTCATCGATGGCGCCCGCGCCGCCGCGGCCGTCGGCGACACCGCGGCCTATGACGCCGATGTCAAAGGCTTCGTCGATCTCGCCTTCACCGACATGCCGCGCATTCCGCTCTATCAGCCCTATGTCAACGTCGCGATGCAGAAGAACATCTCCGGCTACCAGTACTGGTTCCACCGCCGGCTCGACTACCGCACACTCGTGAAGGCGTAAGGACAGGCGAGGCAGCACCATGCTCGGCCTGATCGGCAAGCGGTTGATGTTCGCGATCCCCAGCCTGATCGGCGTCGTGATCGTGACTTTCCTGCTGACGCGAGCGCTGCCGGGTGACCCGGCGGCGTACTTCGCCGGCCCCGCCGCGACCAAGGAGGCGGTTGAGCAGATCCGCAAGAAGCTCGGCCTCGACAAGCCGCTGATCCAGCAGTTCATCGGCTACACCGCCGATCTCGCCCACGGCGACCTCGGCACCTCGCTGACCACTGGGCAGCCGGTCGCCACCGAGATCCGCAACCGCCTGCCGGCCTCCGCCGAGCTGACGCTGCTCGGCCTCGTGCTGGCGGTCGCGATCGCGCTTCCGCTCGGCATCGCCGCCGCGGCGCGGCCGGGCTCGCTGGTCGATCATGTCTGCCGCATCACCACCACGGCCGGGGTGTCGCTGCCGGTATTCTTCACCGGCCTGGTGCTGGTCTATGTCTTCTATTTCAGGCTCGGCTGGGCGCCGGCGCCGCTCGGACGGCTCGACGTCTACGCCACCGCGCCGCCGGCGGTGACGGGATTCTACATCATCGACAACCTGCTCGTGCGCGACTTCGAAGCCTTCCGCTCCGCGCTCGGCCAGCTCATCCTGCCGGCGGCGACGCTCGCGATCTTCTCGCTGGCGCCGATCGCGCGGATCACGCGGGCGGCGATGCTGGCCGTGCTGGCGTCCGATTTCGTCCGCACCGCGCGGGCGAGCGGGCTCGCGCCGCGCACGGTGATCGTCACCTACGCATTCCGCAACGCCATGCTGCCGGTCATCACCACGCTGAGCATGGTGTTCTCGTTCCTGCTCGGCGCCAATGTGCTGGTGGAGAAGGTGTTCGCCTGGCCGGGCATCGGCTCCTATGCGGTCGAGGCGCTGATCGCCTCCGACTTCGCGCCGGTGCAGGGCTTCGTGCTGACGATGGCGATCATGTACGTGCTGCTCAATCTCGTGATCGACATTCTCTACGGCGTCATCGACCCGCGTGTGAGGCTTGAGGGATGAGCGTCGCTGCCCCCGCTTCCGATATCTCCGCTTCGGCCCGCCCGTCGCGGTTCGCCGCAACATTGCAGCATGCCCGCTACGTGTTGTCGGAAAACCCGGTCACCGCTTTCGCCTTCGCGCTGCTGCTCGGCATCGTGCTGGCGGCGCTGATCGGGCCCTGGCTGGCGCCGTATGATCCGCTCGCCAGCGATACCGCGGCGGCGCTGAGGCCACCCTCGGCGGCGCACTGGTTCGGCACCGACCAGCTCGGCCGCGATATTCTCAGCCGCGTCGTGGTCGCGACCCGGCTCGACCTGTTCATCGCGGTCGCCTCGGTGGTGCTGGTGTTCCTGATGGGCGGACTCGCCGGGGTCGCCGCCGGCTATTTCGGCGGCTGGACCGACCGTATTGTAGGCCGCATCGCCGACACCATCATGGCGTTTCCACTGTTCGTGCTGGCGATGGGCATCGTCGCCGCGCTCGGCAACACCGTGCAGAACATCGTCATCGCCACCGCGATCGTGAACTTTCCGCTCTATGCGCGCGTTGCGCGTGCCGAGGCCAATGTTCACCGCGACGCCGGCTTCGTGCAGGCGGCGCGGTTGTCGGGCAATGGCGAGATGCGCATCCTGCTCGGCCACATCCTGCCCAACATCATGCCGATCATGATCGTGCAGATGTCGCTGACCATGGGCTATGCCATCCTCAATGCCGCCGGCCTGTCGTTCATCGGCCTTGGCGTGCGGCCGCCGACCGCCGAGTGGGGCATCATGGTCGCCGAGGGCGCCGCCTTCATGGTGTCCGGCGAATGGTGGATCGCGCTGTTTCCCGGTCTCGCGCTGATGATCGCGGTGTTCTGCTTCAACCTGCTCGGCGACGGCCTGCGCGACATCGTCGATCCGCAGCGGAGGACCTGATTCATGGCTGCGCTTCCGCTGCTCGATGTCCGCGACCTGACGGTCGAATTCGCCACCCGGCGCGGCCCGGTGCGGGCGGTGCAGAGCGTCGACATCGCGGTGGCCAAGGGCGAGACGCTCGCCATTGTCGGCGAGTCCGGCTCCGGCAAGTCGGTGACTTCCTATGCGGTGATGCGCATCCTCGACCGTGCCGGCCGCATCGCCGATGGCGCCATCCGCTTTTCCGGCATCGACATCGGTTCCGCATCGGAGGCGCAGATGCGCGACCTGCGCGGCCGCGAGATCTCGATGATCTTCCAGAACCCGCGCGCCGCGCTCAACCCGATCCGCAAGGTCGGCGAGCAGATCGAGGACGTGCTGCGCCAGCACGCCCAGGCGTCGAGTGCCGAGCGTGCCGAGAAGGCGATCGCGGCGCTGGAGCAGGTGCGCATCGCGCGGCCGCGCGAGCGCTACCATGCCTACCCCTTCGAATTGTCCGGCGGCATGTGCCAGCGCGTCGTCATCGCGCTGGCGCTGGCCTGCAACCCGCAGCTCCTGATCGCCGACGAGCCGACCACCGGCCTCGACGTCACCACCCAGAAGGCGGTGATGGACCTGATCGTCGATCTGACGCGCCAGCGCGGCCTCTCGACCATCCTCATCACCCATGACCTCGGCCTCGCCGCCGCCTATTGCGACCGTGTGGTGGTGATGGAGAAGGGGCGGGTGGTGGAGACGGCGGTCGCCGCCGACGTGTTCGCCCGGCCGGCCCATCCCTACACCCGCAAGCTGATGCGGGCGACGCCGCGGCTCGGTGTCGGCCTGCGCGATCTCCTGCCTGAGGACGAAACCTTGCCGGCTGCCGCGGCGACCGTGGCGGCGAGCGGGCCTGTGGTGGTGACGCCGCCCCTGCTGCTGGTCGACAAGCTGGTCAAGGACTATCCACGCCAGGGCGCCTCGGCCTCGCTCGGCCGGCTGTTCGGCAAGCGGCCGCCGGTCGAGCCGGACCGCTTCCGCGCGGTCGACGGCATCAGCTTCACGGTCGGACGTGGCGAGAGCGTCGGCCTTGTCGGCGAATCCGGCTGCGGCAAGTCGACGACCTCGATGATGGTGATGCGGCTGCTCGACCAGACCTCCGGACGCATCGCCTTCGATGGTGAGGAGATCGGCAACCTGCTGCCGAAGGCGTTTGCGCGCTCAGCGTTGCGCCGCCGCATCCAGATGGTGTTCCAGGATGCGACCGACAGCCTCAATCCGCGCTTCTCCGCGGCGCGCGCCATCGCCGATCCGATCCTGCGGATGGGGGAGCCGATGAGCCGCGATGCTCTGCGGGGGCGCTGCGAGGAACTGGCAACCCAGGTCGGTCTGCCGGTGGCGCTGCTCGACCGCTTTCCACACCAGCTCTCCGGCGGCCAGAAGGCGCGTGTCGGCATCGCCCGCGCGATCGCGCTCAAGCCGGACTTGATCATTCTCGACGAGCCGACCGCCGCGCTCGACGTCTCGGTGCAGGCGGTGGTGCTCAACCTGCTGCAGGACCTCAAGCAGTCACTCGGCATGAGCTACCTGTTCGTCTCCCATGACCTCAATGTGGTGCGGCTGTTGTGCGATCGTGTCATAGTCATGCGTGCGGGGCGGATCGTGGAGCAGGGGCCGGCCGAGGCGGTGCTGGCGGCGCCGCAGGCCGACTACACCCGCGAGCTGCTGGCGGCGATCCCACATCCGCCGGCGGCCGAACCGATGATGGTGGTGCAATGACGGTGATGCAATGACGGTAGTGCAATGACAGTGGCAGGTGCCTCATGACGCCCGATCAGCTCGACGCCTACATCGCGGCGGCATCCGCCGCGCTCGACCTTCCCGTCGCCGAGGAGTGGAAACCTGCGGTGCGCGCCAACCTCGCGGTGACCCTGCGCTTCGCACGGCTCGTCGACGACATGCCGCTGCCTGACGAGGCCGAGCCGGCCGATTTGTTCAGGGCCTGACGCCGTGACCGACAGCAATCTCAGGAATGGCTGGGCGTCGGCCGGCGAGATCGCCGCCGCCGTCGCAGCCGGCCGGCTCACCGCGCGCCAGGCGATCGAGACTGCGCTGGGGCGCATCGCTGCGCATAACGGCGTGCTCAATGCCTTCACCGATGTGGTCGCCGAGCGTGCGCTCGCCCGCGCCGATGCGGTCGATGCCGCGCTCGCCCGCGGCGAGGCCGCAGGTCCACTCGCCGGGGTGCCGTTCGCGGTGAAGAACCTGTTCGACGTGCAGGCGCTGCCGACCCGCGCCGGCTCGAAAATCAACCGCGATCGCGTCCCGGCGCCGCGCGATGCCACGCTGATCGAGCGGCTGGAGGCGGCCGGCGCGGTGCTCGTCGGCGCGCTCAACATGGGCGAATACGCCTATGACTTCACCGGCGAGAACATCCATGACGGCCCCTCACGCAACCCACATGATCCGACACGGATGACCGGCGGCTCGTCCGGCGGCTCCGGCGGCGCAGTGGCCGGCGGCCTCGTGCCGCTGTCGCTGGGCTCGGACACCAATGGCTCGATCCGGGTGCCGTCGTCGTTCTGCGGCCTGTTCGGCCTGAAGCCGACCTACGGCCGGCTGTCGCGGGCGCGCTCGTTCCCGTTCGTGTCGAGCTTCGACCATCTCGGCCCGCTGACGCGCAGCACGCGCGACCTCGCGCTGGCGTATGATGCGATGCAGGGAGCGGATGCGGACGATCCGGCGTGCGCCGCCACGTCCGTCGAGCCGGTCACGGCACAACTTGCCCGCGGCCTGGATGGGCTGCGGATCGCGGTCGCCGGCGGTCATTTCCGCACCGCGCTGTTTCCGGAGGCGATCGAGGCGGTGGCGCGGGTGACGCGGGCGCTCGGCGTCACGCGCGAGGTCGAACTGCCGGAAGCGGCGCGTGCCCGTGCGGCGGCGTATGTGATTTCCACGGTCGAGGGCGCGTCGCTGCATCTCGACCGGCTGCGCCACCGGCCTGCGGATTTCGATCCCGCGGTGCGTGACCGCCTGATCGCCGGCGCCTTGGTGCCGGGGCCGTTCGTCGAGCGGGCGCAGAAATTTCGCCGCTGGTACCGCGACCAGGTGCTGGCGCTGTTCCGTGACGTCGACGTCATCATCGCGCCGGCGACGCCCTGCGTCGCGCCGCAGCTCGGCCAGGTCAACTTCGTCCTCGACGGCGTCGAGTTGCCGGTGCGCGCCAATATCGGCATCCACACCCAGCCGATCTCGTTCATCGGCCTGCCGGTGGTGGCGGTGCCCTTGCCGCTGTCGCCGCTGCCGATCGGGGTGCAGATCATCGCCGCGCCGTGGCGGGAAGACATCGCGCTACGCGTCGCCCATGCGCTCGAACAACAGGGCGTGGCGGTGGCGCCGCGACCCGCACAATTCTAGGAGAGGAATGCGTTCATGGACGTTGATCTGCCTGACGTGGTCGCCGAGGTGAAGGCGGCGTTCGCGCGTTACGAGGCCGCGCTGGTGTCGAACGACGTCGCGACCCTCGACGCGCTGTTCCGCGACGATCCGCGCACGCTGCGCTACGGAATCGGCGAAAACCTCTACGGTTATGCCGCGATCAGGGCATTCCGCGCCGGCCGTTCGCCGGCGGGGCTTGCGCGCGACCTCAGCCGCACCGTGATCACCACCTATGGCCGCGACATGGCGGTCGCCTCCACGCTGTTTCACCGCACCTCCGCGCCGGATAGGGTCGGGCGGCAGATGCAGACCTGGGTGCGCTTCGCTGACGGCTGGCACATCGTCGCCGCCCATGTCAGCGTGATCGACCGGCCACTGCACGAGCAGGCCAAGGACTGATTAAGGACTGATTGCGGCATGGCGTTCGACGACATCATGGTGGGGGCGCGCGCGGGTGTTGGCGCAAGCGGCGGCGATGCGGCGCGCGGTGAACGTGTGGTGCCAGGCATCGGCAAGGTGACGTTGGCGGAGGAGCTGCGGCTGCAGCTCGCCGACGACATCGTGCGCGGCGCACTGCTGCCGGGCGCGGCGCTCGACGAGAGCGATCTGGCGCGGCGCTTCAAGGTGTCGCGCACGCCGGTGCGCGAAGCGCTGCGGCAGCTGGTCGCGAGCGGCCTCGTCGAATCGCGCGCCCACCGTGGCGCGGTGGTGGCGCGGCCGGGCGTCGAGCGGCTCAACAGCATGTTCGAGGCGATGGCGGAGCTCGAGGCGCTGTGCGCCGGGCTCGCGGCGGAGCGGATGTCACCGGCCGAGCGCCACGGGCTCGAGGCGCTGCACGAGCAGTTGCGACTGCTGAGCTACGCCGGCGATCCGCAACGCTTCCATCATGTCAACGAGCAGTTTCACAACGCGATCTATGCCGGATCGCGCAACACCTACATCGCCGAGATGACGCTGGCGACGCGGGTGCGGGTGCAGCCGTTCCGCCGCGCCCAGTTCCGCAACCTCGGCCGGTTGGCAAAGTCCCAGGCCGAGCACGATCGCGTCTTGGTCGCGATCATGCGCGGCGACCGTACCGGCGCCGCGGCGGCGATGCGCGAGCATATCGACCTCGTGCGCGGCGAGTATGAGATCTACGCGGATTCGGTGTGAGGCAGGCGCTTGCCGTTAGCCGCGGTGGCAAGCGCGATCACAGATCGCGGCTGACGGTTTAGCTTCGACGTCTCGACACCCACTGCGTCGTTGCCGGACTTGATCCGGCAATCCAGCTTGCTCACCGCACAACGCAAGCTTTTGAAGCTGGATCACCGGGTTTCGGCGCTTACGCGCCGGCCCGGTGATGACGCCGGAGTGCAGAGCAGGCGCTTTCCGCCTGGTCTCATCCTCTTGGGTTGGCCTCTCACCCCGATGCGGTCGCCTGCGCCGTTGTGAACGCGCGCCAGCCGCCGTAGTGCGAGATGTCGCGGGCGCCGCTGAGCGCAGCGGGCTCGACCAGGAAGCCCTTCACCAGGCGGCCGTCGGCGAGGCGGATCGAGCCGATGCCGAGCGGCGGCGGGATCGCCGCGACGAAGGTGCCGAACGCCGCCGCCGACATCATGTAGATCTCCAGAGCGATGGCCGCGCCGCCGCCGGCCTCGACTCGGAGCAGGCCGGGTTTCGGCGGCGTCGTGCCGGCAAGGGCATAGAGCTTGTAGTCCGGCGCGGTCGCGGTCGTCTCCGCGAGCGTGGCGCCGAGTGCGGTGAGCTCGCCGTTCAGTGGCATGCCGGAGAGATGGGCGCCGACGACTGCAATGGCGATGCCGTCCTGACGGGCCGTGTGCGCCCGCAGCGGCGGCTGCGGCAGCGCGTTGGCGCCGACGGCGAGTTGAGTGTCGGCATGGAAGACGCGGGCGATCGCCGCGAGCGCGGCGTCATGGCCGGCGGGGGCGAGCAGCGTCACGCCGAACGGAATGCTGTCGTCGCGCATCGCGGCGGGCACGGCGATGCCGCAGAGGTCGAGCAGGTTGACGAAGTTGGTGTAGGTGCCGAGCCGGCTGTTGAGCGTGATCGGATCGGCCAGCACCTGCGCGGTGGTGTAGGCGGTCGGTGCGGTCGGCAGCAGCAGTGCGTCGATGCCGGCGAAGGTGGTGCGGGCGACGGCGCGCAGCGCCTCGAGGCGGTAGAATGCGGCGAACGCGTCCGCAGCCGTGGGGCGGGCGCCCGCCAGCGTGATCTCGCGCGTCACCGGGTGGATGGCGTCGGGATCCGAGGCCAGCAGGTCGCGAATGACAAGGTAGCGTTCGGCGACCCAGGGACCTTCGTAGAGCAGGCGGGCGGTCTCATAGAATGGCTCGAGGTCGATCTCGACCGTCGTCGCGCCGAGTCGCACCAGGCGTTCGTGGGCTGCCTGATAGCCCGCCTCCGATGCCCGATCGCCAAAGAACACCAGTTGTTCTGTGCGCGGCACGCCGATTCGCAGGCCCTTGGGCAGGCCGCCGACGGCGCCGAGAGGGTGGTTACGGGAAAACGGATCGGCGGCATCAGGGCCGGCCATCACGGAGAGCGCGGTCACCGCGTCGTCGGTGGTGAGTGCGAAGATCGAGACGCAATCGAGGGTGCGGCAGGCCGGCACCACGCCGGCGGTCGAGATCATGCCGACGCTGGGCTTGAGGCCGACGATGTTGTTGAGCATCGCCGGCACGCGGCCGGAGCCGGCGGTGTCGGTGCCGAGCGCGAGCGGCACGAGGCCGGCGGCGACCGCGACCGCCGAGCCGGAGCTCGAGCCGCCGGGCACGAGGTCGGCATGGACCGGGTTTTTCGGAATGCCGTAGGGCGAGCGCACGCCGACGAGGCCGGTCGCGAACTGGTCGAGGTTGGTCTTGCCGATGACGATCGCGCCGGCGGCGCGCAGCTTCGCCACCGCGGTGGCGTCACGCGTCGGCGTATAGGCGAACGCCGGGCAGGCGGCGGTCGTCGGCAGGCCGGCGACGTCGATATTGTCTTTGATGGCGACCGGCACGCCATAGAGCGGCAGTGTCGCGGCGTCCCGCGTGGCGAGCGCGCGGGCCTCCGCGACCGCCTCCGCCTCGTCGCGCAGGCTGATGAACACAGCGGGATCGCCATGGCCGCGGATGCGGGCGAAGGTGCGCGCCACGGTGTCGGCGGGCGTCGTGGTTCCGGAGCGGTGGGCGGCAACGATCTGGTCGATGGTCTCGATCACGTGGAAGTCCATGATCATCGCAAGGGAACGTCAGGTGCGGACGGGCTGCGGTGCGCCCATCGCGGCGAGCGCGGCTGCCGAGCTGCTGACCCAGCCGAAGATGCCGCCCTGCGCCTTGATCATCTGCAGGCCGGCCTCGTGAAATGCAGGGAAGTAGGAGGCGCAGCAGTCGGCGAGCACGATGCAGCGATAGCCGCGGTCGTTGGCCTCGCGCACGGTGGTGTTGACGCAGACCTCGGTGGTGACGCCGCCGACCAGCAGCGTGTCGATGCCGCGCCGGGTGAGCACCTCGCCGAGCGGCGTGGCGTAGAACGCGCCCTTGCCCGGCTTGTCGATCACGATCTCGCCGGCGGCAGGCGCGAGCGCCGGCACGATGTCGTGGCCGGCCTCGCCGCGAATGAGGATGCGACCCATCGGGCCGGGGTCACCGATGCGCAGCCGTGGAGCGCCGCGCGCCACCTTGGCTGGTGGTGCGTCGGACAGGTCAGGCAGGTGGCCCTCGCGGGTGTGCACCACGGAGAGGCCAGCCTTGCGGGCCGCCGCGAGCAGCGCCGCGCAGGGGGCGACCGCGCTCTGCAGCCGCGACACGTCGTTGCCGAGCGTCTCGCCGAAGCCGCCGGGTTCGAGGAAGTCGCGCTGCATGTCGATGAGCAGGAGGGCGGTCGTCGCCCATCGCACATCGATGGGCTCCGGCTCGGCGGCCAGCCGGCTTGTCGTCGGCAGTGTCTGCGTCACGGGCGGCTCCTGCGTGGCACGGTCGGCGCTGGCGCCGGCGAATGTCGCGTCATCGTGCGAAGCAAGCGGTGTGCCATTGTGTACAACGCTGCCGGCTGCGTTGATGACGCTGATTTTGAAGGAAAAACAGATTGTTAGGTCTGGGGCGCCGGTCGCTCCGGCTGCTGCGGATCAGGTCGGTTGCCCGTTTTAGCGGCAGAGCGGATGTAGTCTCAGGAATAATATTGCATCAATTTAAAGCATTATATTGCATAAATGGACTGATCTCGCGTAAGCAAGACGCAAGCGCCGCCGGGCCCTCAAGTCCGTATCAGCGATGGCGCGCCAAGAGAATTCTAGGGGTGGAATTGAAGGGGAGGGACGCATGGCTGCCGCCGACGCAACCCCGCGCCTGCAAGGCGCCGATCTGTTTGCCGCGCCGCAGACACGGCTCGAACGCCGCGCCGACGGCAGCATCCTCCTGACCTCGCCGGTGCCGCTCGCGCCGGCGGCGCGCTGCGTCGGCGACTGGCTGGAGGACTGGGCGCGGCGGCGGCCGGACCGCGTCTTCCTTGCCGAGCGCGCCGATCCGGCACAGCCCTGGTGCACGCTGAGCTATGGCGATGCGTTGCGGCAGGTGCAGGCGATCGCCTCCTGGATCCTGGCGCAGCGGCTGTCGGCCGAACGGCCGCTCGCCATCCTCTCCGACAACAGCATCGCGCATGCGCTGTTCGCGCTGGCGGCGATGCATGTCGGGGTGCCGGCGGCGGCGATCTCGCCGGCCTATTCGCTGGTGTCGAAAGACTTCGACAAGCTCAAGGACATGATCCGCCTGCTCGACCCCGGCGCGATCTATGTCGCCGATACCGCAGCCTTCGCGCCGGCGCTCGCCGCCATCGCGCCGCTGCACACCGCGGTCGTGGTGGCCGGCGCACCGCGCGATGCGATGGGCGTGCGGGCCTTTGCCGATGTCGCGGCGACGCCGCCGAGCGGCGACGTGGCGCGGGCGTTCGCGCAGATCGGGCCCGACACCATCGCCAAATTCCTGTTCACCTCGGGCTCGACCGGCGCGCCCAAGGCGGTAATCAACACCCAGCGCATGCTGACCACCAGCCAGGCGGCCAAAGCCCAGCTCTGGCCGTTCCTCAACGACGTCGATCTCGTGCTGCTGGACTGGTTGCCCTGGAGCCACACCTTCGGCGCCAACCACAACTTCAACATGGCGCTGCGCAACGGCGGCACGCTCTACATCGACGGCGGCAAGCCGCTGCCCAACCTGTTCGCCACCTCGCTCGCCAACCTGCGCAGCGTGATCCCGACGGTGTATTTCAACGTGCCGCGCGGTTTCGACATGCTGATCGCGGCGCTGCGCGACGACGAGGCGCTGCGCCGCCGCTTCTTCGGCGAGGTCAGGGCGGTGTTCTACGCCGGCGCGGCGCTGCCACAGAATCTCTGGGAAGCGCTGGAGGCGCTGTCGATCGCGACCGTTGGCCATGCGGTGCCGATGGTGTCCGCCTGGGGTTCGACAGAGACCTCGCCGCTCGCCACCGACTGCCATTTCCAGGCGGCGCGCTCCGGCAACATCGGCGTGCCGATCCCGGGTACGCAGATCAAGCTGGTGCCGTCGGGCGACAAGCTCGAGGTGCGGGTGCGCGGTCCCAACGTCACGCCCGGCTACTGGAAAGCGCCGGACATCACCGCGCAGGCGTTCGATGAAGAGCGCTTCTATCGCATCGGCGACGCGGTGCGGCTCGCCGATCCGGACCGTCCGGAACGTGGCTTGTTCTTCGACGGTCGCGTGAGCGAGGACTTCAAGCTGACCTCGGGCACCTGGGTCAATGTCGGTACGCTGCGCCTCGCCGGCATCGCGGCGCTGGCGCCGCTCGCGCAGGATATCGTGGTGTGCGGCCATGGCCGCGACGACGTGCGCTTCCTGGTCTTCCCCAATATTGCGGCCTGCCGGGCGCTGACCGGCCTCGGCGACGCCAGCACCGTGGCCGACGTCCTGGCGCATGACGCGGTGTGTGCGGCGGTGAGGCAGGGCCTGTCGGCCCTGAAGGCGCAGGGCGGCGGCTCCTCGACCTTCGCAACCCACGCCCTGCTGCTGCACGAGCCGCCCTCGGTCGACGGCGGGGAGATCACCGACAAGGGTTACATCAACCAGCGTGCCGTGCTGAGCCGGCGCGCCGACCGGGTGCAACGCCTGGTCGAGGACGGCGGACCGGACTGCATCAGCCTGTAGGCTGCGGCGGTGTCGCCGACCGGATGTTCATTACATTAACCTTACGGCGCGCCCGCCGCGCCGGGTGCTGGAATGCGCCTTCGGATTGCTCTCGGGCGCCCCTGCGACATTCACCGCTTGTCAACGGCATGATCGCTGTGATCAATAGGCGCCATTCGACTCCCGGGGGCGACAGGGGCGAGCGTGCGAGAATTCTCAGAGATGGCCGAGTGGCTCGGCCGCCAGAATCTGTTTGACGACGAATGCGTCGAGTCCCTGCCAGATCCGGCGTTTCGGGCCGAGGGCAGGCACCTCGTCTCCTTCAGCACCAACAACTACCTGTCGATCGCATCGAGCCCGCGCATGGTAGCTGCTGCCCGGCGGGGGCTGGAGCGCTATGGCGTCGGCAACTGCGAGTCGCGGCTGCTCGGCGGCAACCTCGCCGTCTATGACGAGCTCGAGCGCAAGCTCGCGGCCTGCAAGAGCAAGGACGCGGCCGTGCTGTTCGCCACCGGCTATCTGACGAATATCGGTGTGCTCTCGACTATTCCACAAACGTCGAAATACGCGCGCATCTACGGGTTTTCCGGCGTGCGCGAATACACCTACGCTTATTTCTGCGATGAGCTGAATCACGTCAGCATCCGCGAGGGCGTGCGGATGTCCGGGGCGGCGCGGGCGACCTACCGCCATCTCGACCTCAATCATCTCGAGATGCTGCTCAAGAAGTCCACCGCAACCACCAAGATCATCGTCACCGACGGGGTGTTCAGCCAGGACGGCGACATCGCGCCGCTGCCCGATCTGCTGCAACTGGCCGAACGCTACGACGCCACGCTGTATGTCGACGATGCCCATGGCACCGGCGTGCTCGGCGAGCATGGTGGCGGCATCGCCGAGCATTTCGGCGTCAGCAGCGAGCGCCTGATCTACATGGGCACGCTGAGCAAGGCCTATGGCGGCATCGGCGGGTTCATCGCCACGGAGACGTCGATCGCGAAGGCGCTTCGTCTTGCCTGTTCGGCCTACGGCTTCACCTCGACATTGCCGCCGGACCAGGCCGTCGCGCTCTGTGAAGCCATCGACATGGTGGTCGACGAGCCCGAGCGTCGCGCCCGGTTGTGGGACAACCAGCGCTACTTCGTCGAGCGGATGTCCGAGCTGTCCTATCCGCTGGTGTCGACGGAAACCCCGATCGTGCCGATCCTGGTCGGCCACGAAGATGCGGCGTCCGCCCTGGCGCAGGCGCTCGCGGCGTCGAACATCTATGTCGACGCCGTGCGCTTTCCGGCCGTGCCGCTGCGCAAGGCGCGCCTGCGGGTTCAGCTCAACGCCGGGCATACCCACGGGGACATCGACCGGCTGGTCGATGCCCTGCGCGCCCATGAGCATCATCTGGAAGCCATGCTGGCGGCTCCCGTGCGGGCGACCGAGGACGTCGCCAATCCCTGACACAGGTCCGCACTGTCGCGGCCTCCGTGATGACCCGGACGATGTCCGCGGCCTGCGGCGTCTTGTCGCGCCGCGGTCATCGATGCTGCGTCGTGCACGGGCAAGATTTGTTTACCTGAATTATATTTCTTGATTTTGATAACTTCCGCGAATTATGATGCATCCTCACAATCATAAGAAGATGCGGCACCGCCTTTGACGGAGCCGGCGCGCGGACGTTGCTCCGCGGACCGCCGGGCCGTCGGTGCCAGCACAATCAAAAAACCGAGGGAGTAACGCTGATGTCCGATCGTAAAACGCTGCTGCGTGTGACCCGTCGCGGCTTGCTGTCCGGAGCTGCGGGGGCGGCGACGCTTGCGGTGGCACCGCGCCTGATGACCCCGGCCATTGCCCAGGCGGCGCCGTTCAAGGTCGGCCTGATGCTGCCTTACACCGGCACATTCGCGAAGCTCGGCCAGTTCATCGACGATGGCTTCCGTCTCTATGTCGAGCAGAAGGGCGGCAAGCTCGGCGGCCGCGAGATCAGCTTCGTGCAGATTGACGACGAGTCCAAGCCGGAAGCTGCGACCGACAACGTCAATCGCCTGATCGGCCGCGACAAGGTCGACCTGGTCGTCGGCACCGTGCACTCGGGCGTCGCAATGGCCATGGTCAAGGTCGCGCGCGACACCAACACGCTGCTGATCATTCCCAATGCCGGCGCCAACGATGCCACCGGCCCGGCCTGCGCGCCCAACATCTTCCGCTCGTCGTTCTCGAACTGGCAGACCACCTACCCAGCCGGCAAGGTGATGGTCGATGCCGGCCTCAAGAATGTCGTTACCATCACCTGGCGCTATACCGCCGGGCAGGAGATGATCGGCGCGTTCGCCGAGAACTTCACCAAGAACGGCGGCAAGATCGTCGAGCAGCTGACGCTGCCGTTCCCGGAGGTCGAATTCCAGGCACTGATCACCCAGATCGCGTCGCTGAAGCCCGACGCGGTGTTCAGCTTCTTCGCCGGCGGCGGTGCGGTGAAGTTCGTCAAGGACTATGCGGCGGCGGGCCTCAACAAGACCATCCCGCTGTATGGCGCCGGCTTTCTCACCGACGGCACGCTGGAGGCGCAGGGCGCGGCCGCGAACGGCATCCGCACCACGCTGCATTACGCCGACAACCTCGACAATCCCGCCAACATCGCCTTTCTCAAGGCGTTCAAGGCCAAGACGAGTAAGGACGGCGACATCTATGCGGTGCAGGGCTATGACGCCGCGGCCATGCTCGACGTCGGGCTCACCGCGGTGAAGGGCGATGCGTCCGCGCGCGACACGCTGGTCAAGGCGATCGCGGCAGCCAAGATCGATTCGCCGCGCGGGCCGCTGAGCTTCAACAAGGCGCACAACCCGGTCCAGAACATCTACCTGCGCGAAGTCCGCAACGGCCGCAACGAGCTGGTATCGATCGCCCAGGCCGATGTCGACGACCCGGCGCGCGGCTGCAAGCTGACGTGAGGCGCCGATAACTCAACACGGTGCGATGGCTCTGGGAGTCCGGGCGTCTCGCCACCCACCGCCGTCATGCCCGGATCAAGTCCGGCAATGACGCAGTCGGTGGAGATGCGTTTCCGCGCTCGATAGCGCTTACAGGATCGTCCTGATGGATCTCGTCACCTTCGGCGTGCAGCTGCTCAATGCCCTGCAATACGGCATGGTGCTGTTCCTGGTTGCGAGCGGGCTGACGCTGGTGTTCGGCATCCTCGGTGTGATCAACCTCGCGCATGGCGCGTTCTACATGCTGGGCGCTTATCTCGCGTACTGGATCGCGGCCTACAGCGGCAGCTTTTGGCTGGCGCTGGTCGGCGGCGTCGCCATCGCCTTTGTCGTGGGCCTCGTGCTGGAAGCGGTGTTCGTGCGACGGCTGTACGGCCGCGATCACCTCGCGCAGGTGCTGCTGAGCTTCGGCCTCATCCTGATGCTGGACGAGGTGCGGCTGATCCTGTTCGGCAAGGATGTGCATGCGGTGGCGCCGCCGCCGATCCTCGCCGGCGCCATTCATCTCACCGACAACCTGTCCTATCCGGTCTATCGCCTCGCGATCTGCGGCTTCTGCCTGCTGGTGGCGGCCGCCATCTTCGTGGTGATCCGCTACACCAGGATTGGCATGGTGGTGCGGGCAGGCGCCGAGAACCGCGAGATGGCGCGCGTGCTCGGCATCCCCTTCGACACGGTGAACCGCTATGTGTTCGCGGTCGGCATCGCGCTCGCTGCGCTTGGCGGCATCGTGGTGTCGCCGATCTCGACGGTGTTTCCCGGCATGGGCGATGGCATGCTGATCCTGTCGTTCGTCGTGGTGGTGCTGGGCGGCATCGGCTCGGTCGCGGGGGCGGCGGTCGGCGCGCTGCTGATCGGCCTCACCGACACCTTCGGCAAGGTGTTCTTCCCCGGCATTTCCAGCATCATGATCTACCTGCTGATGGCGGCGGTGCTGCTGTGGCGGCCGAACGGCATCCTCGGGCGGCGGGAGGTCTGAGATGGATCGCGCGCTGCGCTTCATCGTCATCGCCGTCCTGCTGCTCGCGGCGGTGGCGCTGCCCTTCATGGTGCCGACTTACTATGTGCAGTTCGCCAGCAAGGTGATGATCATGGGCCTGCTGGCGCTGGCGCTGAACCTCGTGGTCGGCCATGGCGGCATGGTCAGCCTGTGCCATGCGGCGTTCTTTGGCGTTGCCGGCTACATGCTGGCGCTGGCGACGCCGAAATACGATCCGGCGTCGCTGTGGCTGACGCTGCCGCTCGCGGTCGGCGCGTCGGCGCTGGTCGCGCTGGTGATCGGCGCGCTGGCGCTGCGCACCCGCGGCGTCTACTTCATCATGGTGACGCTCGCCTTCGGCGAGATGCTGTTCTACCTGTTCCACGACACCAGCTTCGCCGGCGGCTCCGACGGCGCCTATGTCAACACCAAGCCGGAGATCGCGATCGCCGGCCAGGTACTGCTCGACCTGGAGAAGCCGATCACCTTCTATCTCGTGGTGCTCGGCGTGCTGCTCGCGGCGCTGGCGCTCCTCGACATGCTGGTCGGCTCGCCGTTCGGCCGGGCGCTGGCGGCAGCGCGTGACAACGAGCGGCGGGCGCGCTCGCTCGGCTTCCCGGTGTTCCGGGTGCGCCTGATCGCATTCGTGATCTCCGGCGCGCTCGCCGGCGTCGCCGGCTATTTCGCCGCGGCGCAGTTCGGTTTCGTCGCGCCGCAGATGCTGGGCTGGCACCAGTCGGCGACCGTGCTGGTGATGGTGCTGCTCGGCGGCTTGCATTCGGTGGCGGGGCCGCTGCTCGGCGCGCTGGTGCTGATGGGCCTCGAGGAGGTGCTCAAGGCGGTCACGGTCTACTGGAAACTGGTCGAAGGGCTGATCGTGGTGATCATCGTGCTGGCGCTGCCGAACGGCGTGCGCCAGTTGCTGACCCTGACCTTCGGGCCGCCCGTGGAAGTGACGCCGCCGGTGCGTGCTGACGTGCCGGCTAAGCCCAAGGCTCCAGCGACGGAGGCCGGCCATGGCTGAAGGTCGAATGGCCGAGCCTGTCGCGGCCGCCGCGCTCAGCGCGCGCGGGGTGTGGAAACGGTTCGGCGGACTGAGTGCCGTCGCCGACGTTTCGCTCGATGTCCATGCCGGCGAGATCCATGCGGTGATCGGGCCGAACGGCGCCGGCAAGTCGACACTGATCAACCTGTTGTCGGGCGACCTCTCGCTCAGTGCCGGCACCATCGCGCTCGGCGGCGCCGAGATCGGCCGCCTGCCGCCGGACCGCCGGGCGCGTGCCGGGCTCGGGCGCTCTTATCAGAAGACCACCATTTTTGCGGATTTCACCGTGCACGAGAATGTGCGCCTCGCCGCCCAGGCGCAAGCGGCACAGCCGCTGCGGATGCGCGGCGGCACCAGGGCGGATCCGGTGGTCAACGATCGCGTCGCCGATGCGCTCGCCCGCACCGAGCTTGCGGCGCGCGCGGATGTGGTGGCGCGGCTGCTCAGCCATGGCGAGCAGCGCCAGCTCGAGATCGCGATGGTGCTGGCGACCGATCCCAGCGTCATCCTGCTCGACGAGCCGCTGGCCGGCATGGGCCAGTCGGAGGCGCGCCGCGTGGTCGACCTGATCGCGTCGCTGAGGAGCGGCCGCGCGGTGCTGATCGTCGAGCACGACATGGACGCGGTGTTCGAGCTCGCCGACCGTCTCACGGTCATGGCCGACGGACGCGTGATCGCCAGCGGCCGGCCGGCGGACGTGCGCAAGGATGCCGCGGTGCGCGCCGCCTATCTCGGCGAGGAGGATGACGCATGACGGCGCTCCTGACCATCGAGCGGCTGGAGGCATTTTACGGCGCGAGCCAGATCCTGCACGGCATCGATCTGTCGGTCGCGCGCGGCGAGCAGGTCGCGTTGATCGGCCGCAATGGCATGGGCAAGACTACGCTGTTGCGCACGCTGATGGGCCTCGTCGCCGACTGCCGCGGCCGCATCGCGGTCGCCGGCCGCGACATTCGCGGTCTCGCCCCGGAGCGCATCGCGCGCGCCGGCGTAGCGCTGGTGCCGGAGGGGCGCGGCGTGTTCGGCTCGCTGTCGGTGGTCGAGAACCTGGTGATGGCGGCACGGCCCGCGGTCGACGGCCGGCGCCACTGGACGCTGGAGCGGATCTTTTCACTGTTTCCCCGCCTTGCCGAGCGGCGTGACCATGGCGGCCACCAGCTCTCCGGCGGCGAGCAGCAGATGCTGACCATCGGCCGCGCGCTGATGACCAATCCCGACCTCGTGCTGATCGACGAGGCAACCGAGGGTCTCGCGCCGCTGGTGGCGCGCGAGATCTGGCGCACGCTTGGCGTGATCCGCGACGAGGGCGTCGCGACGGTGGTGGTCGACAAGGATTTCCGCAGCCTGGCGCGGATCGTCGACCGCGCGGTGCTGCTGTCGAAGGGCCGCGTGGTGTTCGACGGCGCGCCGGCGGAGCTTGCCGCGCAGCGCGGCTTGCTGGAGCATCATCTCGGCGTGTGAGCGCGCGCTATCGGGGTGGCGAGCGATCGGTGGTCGCGATAACCGTCATCTGTTCAATTCATGCCCCGGCCATCCGCCAGGGGTGTATCGTGGACCACGCGCCGGCGACCGGTGCGTGCCAGCAGATAGGCGATAGTCATGACCGCTCTCCATCACGCCCGTGCCCGGGCTGAAGCCTTCGCCCATTCCCTCGGTCTGCGTGTGCCGATCCTGCTCGGGCCGATGGCCGGCGCCTGTCCGCCGTCGCTGTCGATCGCGGTCGGCAATGCCGGAGGTCTCGGCAGTGCCGGCGTGTTGCTGATGAAGCCTGAGGCGATCAAGGCGTGGGCGGCGGAGGTGCGCAGCGGCACCAACGGTGCCTTTAATCTCAACCTCTGGATTCCCGATCCGGCGCCGCGCCGCGATGCTGCGGCCGAAGCAGCCGTGCGCGAGTTCCTGAAGGGCTTTGGCCCGGAGGTGAAGCCGGAGGCTGCGGATGCGACGCCGCCGGATTTCGCTGCGCAGTGCGAGGCGATGCTGGAGGCGGCACCCGCCTTCATCTCCTCGGTGATGGGGCTCTATCCGCCGGAGTTCGTCGCGCGAATGAAGGCCAAGGGCATCAAGTGGATCGCCAACATCTCCTCGGTGACCGAGGCGAAGGCGGCGGAAGCGGCCGGCGCCGATATCATCGCGGCGCAGGGCATGGAGGCCGGCGGCCATCGTGGCGCGTTCGATGCGGCCACCGCCGAGGCCAACATGATCGGCCTGTTCTCGCTGCTGCCGGCGGTGGTCGATGCGGTCAAGCTGCCGGTGGTCGCGACCGGCGGCATTGGCGATGCCCGGGGTGTCGCGGCCGCGCTGCTGCTCGGAGCGTCTGCCGTGCAGATCGGCTCCGGCTTTCTGCGGTGTCCGGAGGCGAAGATTGCGCCCGCGTGGGCCGATGCGCTCGGCCGCACCCTGCCGGAGCAGACCAGGATCTCGCGGGTGTTCTCCGGCCGGCCCGGCCGCTCCATCGCCACCGCCTATGTCCAGGCCGCCACCGCGCCGGGGGCACCCAGCCCTGCGCCCTATCCGGTGCAGCGCGGGTTGACCCAGGCGATGCGCGATGCCGCGGTGAAGGCTGACAACATCGACGGCATCCAGGCCTGGGCCGGGCAGTCGAGTGCGATGGCCCGGGCCGTGCCAGCCGCCGAAGTGGTCCGTGACCTCTGGGAGGGCGCCAGCGCCCTGCTGGGCTGAACGTCCTCAAATCCGCCACAGCACGGGCGCACGGCAGGCATCAGCCTCTGTCCTTCATGGAACGATCCGCCATGCGCCTGCTGCTCGGAACTGTCATCTGTATCGCGCTCGCCACGTGTGCCGGTGCGACGGAACAGGGCGGCAGCAGCGCCGCGCCGGCCTCGCTGTCGGAAGCCTATTCACAGACCCAGGCGGCTGGCGTGCCGAATGCCCATGTTCGCACGGCGCCCACGCCGTCGTCCGGCTCCGACCGGCCCTGGACCGGCATGCATGTCGGGGTCGATGTCGGCGCCGCGAAGTAAGCAATCACCGGGACGAGCCCGGCCACGACGGAGAAGGATGGAAAGCACGATCGTTCAATTTGGCTTGATGTCTTTTTCAGCCAGACAATCAGGATGACGGACAACAACCTCGATCCGTCTCAATCCTGCTCGGGTCGTCGACGATCCTGATCGCTGCGTCATCGGCACCCCGGATGTCCTGTGCCAGCGGCGCCGGCCACTGCACCACCAGCGTGCCGATCAGGTCTTCGAGACCGCTCTCTTCGCGCACGTCATAGAACACCGGCGCATCGGCATGGGCGATGAAGCTGTGCAGCAGATGCGCGGCATCATAGTCGTAGACGATGTCGCCGGGCGCGATGCCGGGGCGGCGCATGGCGAAGCGGCGATACGCCGTCAGCCGCGCCTTGCCGTCAGGCAGCGCCATGAACGACAGCACGCAGCGGTCGTGGGCGATGCGCGGGCCGTCCTGCATGCGGTCGTACATGTGCAAGACGCCGGCGCGATCGAGATCGGCGATCGAACGGAAGTCGTCGCAGGCGTGCTCGGGATGCAGGTCGTTGCGGATGGCGGTGACGGTGGTGGCGTCGACGCCGCGGTCGCGCAGGAGATCGGCCAGGGTGCAGGCCGGTGTCATCGCGCCGCTGTCATCTCACGACGCCGCGCGTGCGAAGTCGTGGCTGTCCTGCGCCAGCACCGGCGTGACCGCGTCGACGAGGCGCGTCGCGGCGTCCTTGACGCTGAGGCCCGCGGTGTCGACGCAGGCGGCGGCGCGGGCGTAGAGCGGCTCGCGGCTGAGCAGGATGGTGCGCAACTCCTGCATCGCCGAGCGATCGTCGGCCATCGGCCGGAGGTCGCCCTGGCGCCGCACGCGGGCCATATGCTCCTCGGGCTCGGCCTTCAGCCAGATCGTGTAGTACGACGACAGGATGAGGTCGAAGGTCAGCGGCTCGGAGACGATGCCGCCGCCGGTGGCGAGCACGATCGGCGCCTTGCGCGCCAGCAGCTGGCCGAGCGCGGCCTGCTCCATGCGGCGGAAGCCTTCCTGGCCGTAGAGCGCGATGATCTCGGCGACGGACAGGCCGTTCTGCCGCTCGATCTCCTTGTTGAGCTCGACGAAGTTCCAGCCGATCCGCTCTGCCAAGAGCTTGCCGAGCGTCGACTTGCCGGCGCCGCGCAGCCCGATCAAGGCGATGCCGGCGAAGGCCACCTTGCGCTGCGCCAGTGGCGCGGCGCTCTGGCCGGACAGCACATCCTTGGCATGGGCGACCTGCTGCGGCGTCGCCTTGCGGATCAGGTCGCGGATCACCGGCCAGTCCGGTGAGGTTTCGCCGGACGGGATCAGGTCCTCGAGCGGCGTCGCCATCGCCTGCGCCACCCGGCGCAGCAGCACGATCGACACATTGCCTTTGCCGCTTTCCAGCTGGGCGATGTAGCGTTCGGAAATGCCGGAGACGCGGGCCAGCACCTTGCGCGACATGCCGCGCAGCCCGCGCATGGTGCGAACGCGCTGGCCAAGCTCCTGGAGAAAGCCGTCTTCCTGGTCGTCCTGCCGGGTGTCGGGGTGGTCGGTCATGGCCGGACGGTCAGTCTCCAGAGCCGGGATTCGATGAGGTTGCGAACCTGAAACATAGTGCCGCGCAAGATTGACAGCAAGCGTGTGAAGTGTATTTATATGAATTATAATTCAAAAAACGCAGGGAGGGTGCGCTGTGGCCATCGGCGGCGAGATCACGCGGACGACTACGCGAAATATAATTCATAGTTCGCCGAGATATGCACAGGCCTGCCATGGCGCGCGCGGAGGAGAGCGCCAGCGATGAGCGACAGCTACAACGCGGTGACCTACCTGCTCGACCGTAACGTCGCCGAGGGCCGCGGCGCCAAGGTGGTGTTCACCGATCCCACGTCCGAGATCACCTATGCCGGCCTGCAGACCCAGACCCGGCGGCTCGCCAATGTGCTGAAGCGCCTCGGCGTGCGCCGCGAGGAGCGGGTGGCGATGATCATGCTGGACACGATCGACTTTCCCGTCGTGTTCCTGGGCGCGATCCGCGCTGGCGTCGTGCCGGTGCCGCTGAATACGCTGCTCACGTCAGCGCAATATGCCTACGTGCTGGCCGACTGCCGGGCGCGGGTGCTGTTCATCTCCGAGGCGCTGCTGCCGGTGGTGGCCGGCATCCTGCCGCAACTGCCCGATCTCGCGCATGTCGTGGTGTCCGGCGCCGATGCGCATGGCCATCAGCGCCTCGCCGACCTGCTGGCGCAGGAAAGCGATCAGTTCGAGACGGTGGCGACCCATCGCGACGAGCCGGCGTTCTGGCTCTACTCCTCGGGCTCGACCGGCATGCCCAAGGGCGTGCGCCATCTCCACGGCAACCTGCAGGCCACGGCAGAGACCTATGCGCAGCAGGTGCTCGGCATCCGCGAGAGCGATGTCGGGCTGTCGGCGGCGAAGCTGTTCTTTGCCTACGGGCTCGGCAATGCGTTGACCTTCCCGATGTCGGTGGGTGCGTCCACCATCCTCAATCCAGAGCGGCCGACGCCGGCGGTGATGTTCGACCTCATTCGCCGCCATGACCCCAGCATCTTCTTCGGCGTGCCGACGCTGTTTGCGGCGATGCTGAACGACGACGCCAACAAGACCGCGCCACGCACCGCGCGGTTGCGGGTCTGCACCTCCGCCGGCGAGGCGCTGCCGGAGCAGGTCGGACAGAACTGGACCGAGCGCTTCGGCGTCGAGATCCTCGACGGGGTCGGCTCGACCGAGCTGCTGCACATCTTTCTGTCCAACGCGCCAGGCGACGTGAAATACGGCACCTCGGGCCGGCCGGTGCCGGGCTATGCGGTGCGTCTGGTCAATGACGCCGGCCAGGAGGTCGCCGACGGCGAGGTAGGCGAGCTCGTCGTCAACGCGCCATCCGCCGGCGAAGGCTACTGGAACCAGCGCAGCAAGAGCCGCCAGACCTTCGAGGGCAACTGGACGCGCACCGGCGACAAGTATGTCCGCGACGGCGAGGGTCGCTACACCTACTGCGGCCGTGCCGACGACATGTTCAAGGTCTCGGGCATCTGGGTGTCGCCGTTCGAGGTCGAGAGCGCGCTGATCTCCCACCCCTCGGTGCTGGAGGCAGCGGTGGTGCCGGCGTCCGACGGGGAAGGGCTGCTGAAGCCGAAGGCGTTCGTGGTGCTGAAGGCCGGCGCCGGCACGGACGGCCTGCACGAGGCGCTGAAGGAGCACGTCAAGCAGAAGATCGGCCCGTGGAAGTATCCGCGCTGGATCGAGGTGGTGGAGAACCTGCCCAAGACCGCGACCGGCAAGATCCAGCGGTTCAAGCTGCGTGAGGAGACCTGAATAGATTCATGAATGCATGGCGCCGTCACTCCTCATGGTGAGGAGCGGCCAACGGCTGCGTCTCGAACCATGAGGCCTGTGTCTGGGCGGCGCGGGCCTCCATCCTTCGAGACGGTTGCGGAGCCTGTCATCGGGCCGCGCTTCGCGCGGATCCGTTGGCAGCCTCCTCAGGATGAGGAGGGATGGCGCGCAATGGAATGTGAAGCAAGACAATGGAACGGAGACCATCATGACCGTGCTGCAGCCATCGGGACGCCTGACCATCGGAGCGAGCGAGCTCGAATACCGCATGGTCGGGCCGGCGCCCGACGTCGCGCCGACGCTGGTGCTGCTGCACGAAGGGCTCGGCTCCGTCGGGCTGTGGGGCGATTTTCCTGATCGCCTTGCGGCGGCGACTGGCGTCGGGGTGTTCGTTTATTCGCGCGCCGGCTACGGCGCGTCGAGCCCGGTGGCGCTGCCGCGGCCGCTCGACTACATGCACCGCGAGGCGCTCGACGTGCTGCCGAAGGTGCTCGATGCCATCGGCTTCCGCCGCGGGCTGCTGGTCGGCCATTCCGACGGCGCATCGATCGCGGCGATCTACGCCGGCAGTGTGCAGGATCACCGCGTGCGCGGGCTCGGCCTGATCGCGCCGCATTTCATCGTCGAGGCCATCTCGGTGGCGTCGATCGCTGAAATCAAGACCGACTATGAGCAGACTGAGCTGCGCGCCAAGCTGGCGCGCTGGCACAGCGATGTTGATAACGCGTTCTATGGCTGGAACGGCGCCTGGCTCGATCCGGCGTTCCGCGCCTGGGACATCTCCGAGGTGCTGGCCTATGTCCGTGTGCCGATCCTGATCGTGCAGGGCGCGGGCGACCACTACGGCACGCTGCGCCAGATCGAGATCGCACAGGAGGAGTGCTACTGCCCGGTCGACGTCGAGATCATTCCCGGCGCCGCGCACAGTCCGCATCGCGAGGCCGCCGAGGTGACGCTCAGTGCGGTCGCCGGGTTCGTCGACCGCATCCTGCAGGTGCATGGCGAGGGTGCGCGCGAGCGCGTGGCGTAGGTTCGCCAGACACGAGGACAACGATCATCGGAACGACCGACCAGGCCTCGGACATGTTCGCGCTGCCGCGCTGGGCCCATGTGCCTGGCGTCGGCGCGGCCGCGGATCGCGACGCGCTCGATCCGGTCAAGGCGCATGTGCCGGCATCGTTCATTCGCCATGTGCCGGCCACGCACCCGGCGCTGTGCCATGGCTTGCGGCTCAACGATGCCTGCTACTTTTGGGAAGCCCACGAGATCCTCGAGGCGGTGTGGCGGGCGGCGCCGAAGGGCGGGCGCGATCGCGTCGCGCTGCGCGCCTGCATCCAGGTCGCCAACGCCAACCTCAAGGCGAAAATGGGCCGGCTCGCCGCCGCCCGCCGCTTGTTCGCCGATGCCGGGGCGGAGTTCGCTGAGCTTGCGGTGCGGGAGGGCGGTGCCACGGATGCCGGCAGTTTTGCAGCGACGTGTCCGGTGACCGTCCTGGTCGGCGACCTGCGGCGCGCCGGTCTTGCCGGGGCGCCTGACCTGGTCCGGCTGGTCCGGGCATCAATATGAATAAAAATGCATGTTTTGAGTGCTTGGCGCTGGACGAGCGGCATAATATGCATTATTATGCATAATAACCCTCAAGAGGGTTCACGCAAACACCACACGACAACAGGGTAGGTTGGCTCATGGCAGGTGAGGACAGCAAACTCGCCAATGGCGCGACGTTCATCGATTTTCAGACCGATCCGTCGCGCTACCGGCACTGGAAGCTCGACGTCGCCGGCGATGTCGCCACGCTGACCATGGATGTCGACGAGAACGGCGGTCTGTTCGAAGGCTACCTGCTCAAGCTCAATTCCTACGACCTCGGCGTCGACATCGAGCTCGCCGACGCCGTACAGCGGCTGCGCTTCGAGCACCCTGAAGTGAAGGCGGTGGTGCTGCGCTCGGGCAAGAACCGGGTGTTCTGCGCCGGCGCCAACATCCGCATGCTCGCTGGATCGACCCACGCCCACAAGGTCAATTTCTGCAAGTTCACCAACGAGACCCGTAACGGCATCGAGGATTCCAGCGCCAACTCCGGCCAGCGCTTCATCTGCGTGGTCAACGGCACCGCCGCGGGCGGCGGTTATGAGCTGGCGCTCGCCGCCGATCATATCGTGCTCGCCGACGACGGCTCGGCCGCCGTGGCGCTGCCCGAGGTGCCGCTGCTGGCGGTGCTGCCGGGCACCGGCGGCCTCACCCGCGTGGTCGACAAGCGTAAAGTGCGCCGCGACCATGCCGACTATTTCTGCACCATCGAGGAAGGCGTGAAGGGCCGCCGCGCGGTGCAGTGGCGTCTCGTCGACGAGCTCGCGCCCAATTCCCGACTCGAAGCCAAGGTCGCCGAGCGCGCCCGTGCCTTCGCCGAGGCCTCGCCGCGGGCCGGCGCGGGCCAGAAAGGTATTGCGCTGACGCCGCTCAAGCGGGTCATCGGCGACGATGGCGTCCACTATGGCTTCGTCGATGTCGAGATCAACCGTGCGGCGCGCATCGCAACCATCACCATCAAGGCGCCGGACGAGGCACCGCCTGCCGACATCGCAGGTCTCGTCGCGCGCGGCGCGGACCTGTGGTCGCTGCAGGCGGCGCGCGAACTCGACGACGCCATCCTGCACCTGCGTATCAACGAGCTCGGGCTCGCCATGCTGGTGTTCAAGTCCCACGGCGACAGCGCCAAGGTGCTGGCCTATGACGCGCTGCTCGAGGCGCACAAGGATCACTGGCTGGTCAACGAGATCCGCCATTACTGGAAGCGCGTGCTCAAGCGCGTCGACGTCACCTCGCGCACGCTGGTGGCGCTGGTCGAGCCGGGATCGTGCTTCGCCGGCACGCTCGCCGAGCTCGTGTTCGCCGCCGACCGCTCCTACATGCTGATCGGTGAGAAGCAGGGCGACAACCGTCCGCCGGCGACTCTCGTGCTGTCGTCGGCCAACTTCGGGCCCTATCCGATGAGCCATGGCCTGACACGCCTGGAGGCGCGCCTGCAGGCCGATCCCGCCGATCTCGAGGCAGCGAAGGCGCGGATCGGCGACACGCTCGATGCGCAGACCGCCGAGGAGCTTGGGCTCGTCACCTTCGCGCTCGACGACATCGACTGGGACGATGAGGTGCGCGTGTTCCTGGAGGAGCGCGCCAGCTTCTCGCCCGACAGCCTCACCGGCATGGAGGCGAACCTGCGCTTCGTCGGGCCGGAGACCATGGAGTCCAAGATCTTCGCGCGCCTCACCGCGTGGCAGAACTGGATCTTCCAGCGGCCGAACGCGGTCGGCCCGGACGGCGCGCTGCGCCGCTACGGCACTGGCGAGCGCGCGCAGTTCGACATGACGCGGGTGTGAGACAGGGCAGCGGACGCGCGTCCACAAGAACAAAGCATAGCGGGAGTTGGCCATGAACGTGATGAACGTCGACTACACCACCAAAATTCCGAACAACGTCAATCTCGCCGAGGACCGCCAGGTGCTGAAGGCGCTGGAAGGCTGGCACCCCGGTTATCTCGACTGGTGGAACGACATGGGTCCGGAGGGTTTCCAGGAAGCGCTGGTCTACCTGCGCACCGCGGTCAGCGTCGATCCCAAGGGCTGGGCCAAGTTCGACTACGTGCGCATGCCGGATTATCGCTGGGGTGTGCTGCTGGCGCCGCAGGACGAGGCACGCCTCGTGAACTTCGGCCAGCACAAGGGCGAGAAGGCGTGGCAGGAAGTGCCCGGCGAATACCGCGCCATGCTGCGCCGCCTGGTCGTGATCCAGGGCGACACCGAGCCGGCCTCGGTCGAGCAGCAGCGCCATCTCGGCAAGACTGCGCCGTCGCTCTACGACATGCGCAACCTGTTCCAGGTCAATGTCGAGGAAGGCCGCCATCTCTGGGCGATGGTCTACCTGCTGCAGAAGTATTTCGGCCGTGACGGCCGCGAGGAGGCGGACGACCTGCTGCGCCGCCGCTCGGGCGATGCCGACGCGCCGCGCATGCTCGGCGCCTTCAACGAGGCGACGCCGGACTGGCTGTCGTTCTTCATGTTCACCTTCTTCACCGACCGCGACGGCAAGATGCAGCTCGAGAGCCTGGCGCAATCCGGCTTCGATCCGCTGTCGCGCACCTGCCGCTTCATGCTGACCGAGGAGGCGCACCACATGTTTGTCGGCGAGACCGGCGTCGGCCGCGTCCTGCAGCGCACCTGCGAGGCGATGAAGGCGGCGGGCATCGAGGATCCCAACGCTATCGACAAGGTGCGCGCGCTTGGCGTCATCGACCTGCCGACCATGCAGAAGAAAATGAACCTGCATTACTCGCTGTCGCTCGACCTGTTCGGCTCCGAGGTCTCGACCAACGCCGCGAACTTCTACAACGCCGGTCTCAAGGGCCGCTTCCAGGAGACCAAGATCGAGGACGACCACCGCCTCACCAGCGATATCTATCCGGTGCTCAAGCTGGTCAACGGCGAGATCAAGCTGGTCGACGAGCCGGCGCTGACCGCGCTCAACATGCGCCTGCGCGACGACTACACCGCCGACTGTGCCAAGGGCGTCGAGCGCTGGAACAAGATCATCGAGAAGGCCGGCGTCGACTTCCGACTGGAGCTGCCGCACACCGCGTTCCACCGTCAGATCGGCGAGTTCGCCAATGTCCAGGCGACGCCCAAGGGCATCATCGTCAGCGATGCGGAGTGGGCGCGTCTGCGCAACGACTACCTGCCGTCGAGCGCGGACGGCGACTTCATTGCGTCGCTGATGACGCCGGTGGTGGAGGCGGGCCAGTTCGCCAACTGGATCGCGCCGCCCAAGGTCGGCATCGACAACAAGCCCGGCGACTTCGAGTATGTGAAGATCGCGGCGTAACATCTTCCGGGGTGCAGAACCTCATGGTGAGGAGCCCGGCACTGCCGGGCGTCTCGAACCATGAGGCCTCATCCTTCGAGACGCGGCCTTGCGGCCGCTCCTCAGGATGAGGGGAAGCTTACTTCTCCTTTTCTATTTTGGGCAGCAAAGCCATGCACGTCGAAGGTCTTCTCAAGCAGCATGTGATCGACCCGGAGATCTGCATCCGGTGCAACACCTGCGAGGAGACGTGCCCGGTCGACGCGGTGACCCATGACGACAACAACTATGTCGTCAATGCGGACATCTGCAACTACTGCATGGACTGCATCTCGCCATGTCCGACCGGCGCCATCGACAACTGGCGCGTGGTGACGAAAGCCTACTCGCTCGAGGACCAGTTCTCGTGGGGCGAGCTGCCGCTGCAGGAGGACCTCGGCACCGCCGACGCCGGCGGCGCCATCGAGGCACTGGAGGACGATGTCGGCGCGCTGCTCGAAGAGGCGCGCAAGGGCCTCGGCGGCAAGCCGATCGCGCCAGCGTCCGCGAGCAAGCCGACCGTCAACCTCTACAACCGCGGCAAGCCGGCGAAGGCGACGATCACCGGCAACTTCCGTCTCACCGATGCGGGCGCGGATTCCGACGTCCGTCACCTCATTCTCGACTTCGGCGACCAGCCGTTTCCGGTGCTGGAGGGCCAGAGCATCGGCATCATCCCGCCGGGCACCGATGCCGACGGCAAGCCGCATGCGGCGCGGCTCTATTCCATCGCCAGTTCCCGCGACGGCGAGAAACCGAACGCCAATAACCTCGCGCTCACCGTCAAGCGCGAGCCGGGCGGCGTCTGCTCCAACTTCCTGTGCGACCTGCCGCGCGGCGCCAAGGTCGAGGTCACCGGCCCGTTCGGTGCGACCTTCCTGATTCCGAACGATCCGGCGTCGAACATCGTGATGATCTGCACCGGCACCGGTTCGGCGCCGTTCCGCGCCTTCACCGAGCGGCGCCGCCGCGCCATGCCGCAGGCGCCAGGACACCTCCTGCTGTTCTTCGGCGCGCGGCGTCCGGAGGAGCTGCCGTATTTCGGCCCGCTGCAGAAGGTGCCGGAAAAATTGCTGACGCGGCACTTCTGCTATTCACGGGTGCCCGGCGAGCCGCGCACCTATGTACAGGACCGCATTCGCAGCGAGGGCGGCCGCGTCGCCACGCTGCTCGGCGACGCTAACACTCATGTCTATATCTGCGGCCTCAAGGGCATGGAAAGCGGCGTCGATGAAGCCTTCGCCGACATCTGCCGCCACGCCGGCGTCGACTGGGCCGGCCTCAAGATCGCCATGCGCGAGAGCGGCCGCTATCACGTCGAGACGTATTGAGGCGTTCGTCGTCGCTCTGAAGATGCAAGCCCCTCATGGTGAGGAGGCGCGCTCGCGCCGTCTCGAACCATGAGGCCGAGGCGCGCTACGCGGCCTCATCCTTCGAGACGCGGCCAAGAGGCCGCTCCTCAGGATGAGGGGAAACGCCGAGGCGAAGTGAAGCGGTTTCCCCGTCGCAACGGCTTCCGCCTCAATCCCAGCCCGAGCCCTTGATGCCGGGGTTGGCGTAGACGATGCCGCCGTCGACGGCGATGGTGGCGCCGACCACATAGTCGCCAGCGCGCGAGGCGAGGTAGATCGCGGTGCCCGCCATGTCCTCGTCGGTGCCGATGCGTCCCGCCGGCACGCGCTCGGCGACGACGTCGGCGTTGTCGCGCGCGGCCTTGTTCATGTCGGAGCTGAAAGGCCCCGGCGCGATCGCCGACACCACGACATGGTCCTTGATCAGCTTCGCCGCCATGCGGCGGGTGAGGTGGATGAGGCCGGACTTGCTGGCGGCGTAGGAATAGGTCTCCAACGGATTGACGAAGATGCCGTCGATCGAGGCGATGTTGATCACCTTGGCCGGGCGCTCGGCGCTCGCGGCGGCGCGCAGCGGTGCGGCCAGCGCCTTGGTGAGGAAGAACGGCGTCTTGACGTTGAGGTTCATCACCTTGTCCCAGCCGCTCTCGGGAAACTCGTCGAAATCGGCGCCCCACGCGGCGCCGGCGTTGTTGACGAGGATATCGAGCTTCGGCTCGCGCTTTTTGACCTCGCCAGCGAGCAGGTCGACGCCCGCGGTGGTCGAGATGTCGATCGGCAGCGCGATGCACTCGCCGCCATAAGCCGCCGTCAGCTCCTTCGCCGTCTCCTCGCACGGGCCGGCCTTGCGCGCGGTGATGTAGACGCGCGACGCGCCCTGGGCGAGAAAGCCCGCCGCGATCATCTTGCCGATGCCGCGCGAGCCGCCGGTGACGACGGCAACACGGCCCTTGAGTGAGAACAGGTCTGCGAACATGGCTTCCTCCCGACGCTCCGTGGCGGCTGTAACTCCGCGCGTCAGGTTTGAGCCCCGTGCGCGGGGCGAGTCAAGGACGGCAGGGCCCCGTCCGCACGCTCAGGCGGCGTCGACGCGGCGGAAGCCGTTCCACATCGCGGTGGCGGCGCCCGAGGTCAGCACCGCGAGGAAGCGGCGGTCCTGGTAATTGCCGTTGAGCGAAATACGCGGCAGGGCGGTCGGATGGGTGGCGTTCTCGGCGAACAGCACGCCTGGGCGGGTCGTCACCGCGGTGTCGAACCCCAGTCTGCGGGCGAGCGCGAACTCGCGCGTGGTCGCAGCGCCGCGATCGCCGTAGGGATAGGCGAAGTGCCGCGCCGGTCGCTGCAGCTCGCTCTCGATCCGGGCGCGGCTGTCGGCCATCTCGCGTGCGGCGCCGGTCTCGGTCTCGCGCGCCAGGTTGCAGTGGGACAGCGTGTGGGCGCCGATGGTCACGAGCGGCTCGGCGGCGAAGGCGCGCAATTCGTCCCACGACAGGCAGAGGTCGGCGCCGCGGGCCTTCGTCGCGATGCCGTGTTGCCGGCAAAGCCGGTCGACCGCGTCGCGCACCGCCGTGTCGTCGGGCAGGCCACGCAGCCAGCCGTGCAGCTGTGCGAAGGCTTCGGTCTTGGCCAGCGGTGTGCCGCAGTCGAGCCGGATGCCGTCGCCGATCGGCGCCTCGATGGTGTCGGCCTGCGCGACCAGTTGCTCGAGCGCCAGCCACCACAGCGGGCCGCTGCCGTCGGCGAAGTCTGCCGCGGCATAGACCGTAAAAGGTGCGTCATAGTCGCGCATCACGGGCAGGGCGTGGTCGCGGTTGTCGCGGTAGCCGTCGTCGAAAGTGAAGCAGGCAAAGCGGCGCTCGAAGTCGCCGGCCGCAAGACGGCGGTGCATCTCGTCGAGGCCGATGATCTCGAAGCCCTGTGCACGGACATGGGTGAGCGTCGCGCGCAGGAAGTCCGGCGTGACCTCGAGGTGGCGGTTGGGCTGGAACGGATCGTCACGCGCCGGCCGCACATGGTGCAGCATCAGGATCAGGCCGACGCCGCCGAGCAGCGGCCGCAGCAGATGATGGGCGCCGGAGAAATACAGGGCGTCGAAGCCGGCGCGGATGATGCTGTTGCGGATGTTCGTCATGCGGGCGGCCGGACGTCGATCTCGAAAACGGGGAAAGCGCCAGCTGTGCCAGAAATCGTTTAAGAAAACGGTTATGCGGCGCACGTTAGGAGACCGCCGGGGACTGGCGCGGGCCACGGCAAACCGGATACGGTCCGCCGTCCGGCAAGATGCAAGCCCTTCCCCCTAGCCACCACCGCGGCCGCGGGCCCGTGTCCGCCTGGTGGTGGCGTGCTCCCTCATCATTTCTAAATTGACACTCCCGCAAGTGTTTGTTTTCACTGCGGCGACATCGGCGAAGGTAGCGGAATGCGCGGGTTCTTCAGGTGGAGTAACAAGTGGTGGCCAGGGCTCGTCCCGCTGGTCATCCTCTGGGTCGTCGCTGCCTGGAACACGACCGTTCCGCTGGAGAAGGATCTGACGGCGGAGGCGGGGGCCGCGCTCAAGGACACCATCCTGGACAAGACGCGGATCACGGCGGCCGGCCGCGATCTGACCTTCTCGGCCGAGGCGTTCTCCGAGCAGGGCCGGCGCAGCGCGCTCGCGCAGGTTGAGAGCGCGCCGGGCGTGCGTCTTGTCATCGACGAGACCCGCCTGGTGCCGGAAGCCAAGCCCTTCGTCTGGTCGGCCGAGCGGGATGTGGTGCGGGTGACGCTCGGCGGCAGCGCGCCGCTACCGGCGGTCAAGGCGCGGCTCGCCGAGGCGGCGCGTGCCGCCGCCGGCGGCGGCGAGGTCGCCGACCATATGGTGCTGTCGCGTGGTGCACCGCAGCGCTTCGATGCGGCGGCCCAGCTGCTGCTCGACCAGATTGGCAAGCTGAAGGACGGCAAGGTCATGCTGTCCGACACCAGCATCGCCCTGAGCGGCATGGCCCGGGAGCTCGGCGGCCGCGAGGCGATCGCCGCTGCCTTGAAGAACCTGCCGGAAGGCTTCACGGTGACGGAGAACGCGGTCAAGGCACCGCCCTACATCTTCCAGGTCAACAAGGATCCGGTGGCGGGCATCGTCACCTTCACCGGCTACGTCCCCGACAACGCCGTCCATGCCGCCCTGGTGGCGGCCGCGGCGCGCAAGTTCTTCGACGCCAAGGTCGTCGACAACCTCAAGGCCAGCGTCGGCGCGCCGTCGGGCTTTGCCAATGCCGCGACCCTCGCGCTCGGCGCCTTGTCGCGGCTGTCCACCGGATCGCTGGTGATCGCCGATCGCGAGGTCAAGCTGTCCGGGGATGCGCTCTACGGCATCGCCGCGGACCAGATTCGCGCCGGCCTTGCCACCGAGCTGCCGAAGGACTGGAAAGCCGCCACCGAGGTGACGGTGCGGCCGGCGGCCAGCATGGTCGACCCCTCCGTCTGCCAACAGCTGTTTGCCGACCTCTTCAAGAAGGGCAAGATCCGCTTCGAGACCGGTCGCGCCACCATCGATCCGGATTCGGCGAGCCTGCTCGACCGCCTGGTCGAGGCGGCGCTGCGCTGCCCGGCTGCCAACATCGAGATCGCTGGGCACACCGATTCCGCCGGCGATGACGCGACCAACCAGGCGCTGTCCGAGAAACGGGCGCAGGCGGTGGCGGATTACCTGGTGAAGACCGGATTGCCGAGCGAGCGCCTGACGGCGGTCGGCCACGGCAGCACCCAGCCGATCGCCCCCAACGACACCGATGAAGGCAAGGCTGAGAACCGCCGCATCGAATTCGTGGTGAAGGAGTAGCCCATGGCCTATCTCGCCGTGTTTCACTGGGGGTGGCTGGTCGGCGCCCTGCTGCTTGGGCTTGGCATGGGCTGGATCGCGGTGGTTCACCGTGGCCAGCCATTGTCCCGGGACATGATGCGGCGCATTGCCGTGATCGTGTTCGTGTTCGTCGGCGTCGTGCTGGCGCGGGCCATCCCCGGCCGTCCCGGCTACTGGTTCGATCTTGGTCTTGTCATGTTCGCACTCTATCTGGTGGGGTGTGCCGTCGGCTCCTGGCTGCGCGACCGGGTGGTCGCGCGCCATGCCGCGGCGAAATGACGCCATGAGCCGTCCCTGACCGTCGAAAGGAACGGATGACCGCACCGCGCCCGCTTCCGAACAGCTCCGAGGCCCTTCGTGACCTTTGGCGGGGCCGTTGGCTGGCGGTGGTTTCCGGCCCGAAGGCGCCGCGTGCGAGCGCGCGGCAGGGCGACCGGTGCGACATGCCGCAAAACATCCGGGACCGGCGTCGTGCGGCCTCGCGATGGAACGGCGCTTCTGCTACGACATCGGGGCCGGGGGAATTTCGGTGCGGTGGAACACGGGCAGCGATCCGGTCCGCGGCGTCGCGGAGGATGGCATTCGAGGTCTAGATGCTGGGATCAATACGCAGAACGATCGCCGTTCTGCGCGAGCGGCAAATCCTGCAAAAAATCGGCATTGTGATCAGCATCACGATCATCGCCACCGCATGCTACATTCTCTACCATTCGCTGCAGGATCTCGACTTCGACGATCTGATGGAGGCGTTGCGGGATACCGACCGCCGCGCCATTGCGCTCGCGGCGCTGTGTGTGGCCGCCGCCTACTTCACGCTGACCTTCTATGATCTGTTCGCGCTGCGCACCATCGGCCATGGCGAGGTGCCTTACCGCATCGCGGCGCTCGCCGGCTTCTCCAGCTATTCGATCGGGCACAATGTCGGCGCCAGCGTCTTCACCGGCGGTGCGGTGCGCTACCGCATCTACTCTGCCTGGGGGCTGAGCGCGATCGATGTCGCCAAGCTCTGCTTCGTGGCCGGGCTGACGTTCTGGCTCGGCAATGCGGCGGTGCTCGGCATCGGCGTGCTCTATCACCCCGAGGCGGCCGCGTCCGTGGACCAGCTGCCGCCGGTGGTCAACCGCATCATCGCGGTCGTCATCCTGCTGGTGCTGGTGGGCTATGTGGTCTGGGTCTGGCTCAAGCCGCGCCGGGTCGGCCGCGGCACCTGGACCGTGACGCTGCCCGGGGGGCCGCTGACGCTGCTGCAGATCGCCATCGGCATCATTGATCTCGGGTTCTGCGCGCTGGCGATGTTCATCCTGCTGCCGGACGAGCCCCATGTCGGCTTTGTCGTGGTCGCGGTCATCTTCGTCTCGGCCACGCTGCTCGGCTTCGCCTCGCACTCTCCGGGCGGCCTCGGCGTGTTCGACGCCGCCATGCTGATCGGCCTGTGGCAGTTCGACAAGGAGGAGCTGCTGGCCGGCATGCTGCTGTTCCGTGTCCTCTACTATCTGGTTCCCTTCGTGCTGGCTGTCACGCTCCTGACGCTTCGCGAGGTCATCGTGGGCGCGCGCAACAAGCGGGTGCAGGAAGCCCTCGCGGCGCTGGATGAAACAACCAAGCAGAGGCCGACGATCTTGCGGGACCAGGGTGATGGCGGCATCTGACCACACGGGCCGGAACCGTGACATGGGTCTTCGCGACGCAGGCCTGCCAGCATCCCGGGCCACCCCCTCTCCCTTGATGGCGCAATGGTCGGAGCGGCTGCGCCGCGCCGCGATCATCCTTGTCGCCGGCGCGCTGGCGCTCGGTGCGCTGGTGGTGTTCGGCGATGTCTCGTTCCCGCGCGCACTCGCGGTGTTCGTCTGCCTGGTCGCTGGCGCTCTGATCCCCTGGCAGCTCCATGATGCCGAGCAGGCGCGCGGCGAGGGCATCGGCACGGCTCCGGTCGAGACCCCGGTGGTGCGGGCGGTGGTCGAGGGCATGCCGGACCCCGCCGTGCTGCTCGACCGCGCCGGACGGGTGCTGCATTTCAACACCGCCGCGGGCCAGCTCGCGCCGGCGCTGCGCAAGGGCGAGCTGGCGCAGTTCGCGCTGCGCTCGCCGGAGATCATCACGGCGCTGCGCCAGGCGATTGCCTCCGCCGAGCCGAAGCGCACCACCTATCTCGACCATGTCCCGGTCGACCGCTGGATGGAGCTGATCGTTACGCCGATCGCCGTGCCGACCGCGTTCGGCGGCTCGGACTATTGCATGCTGATGACCTTCCACGACCAGACGCCGCTGCGCCGGGTCGAGGAAATGCGGGCCGACTTCGTCGCCAATGCCAGCCACGAGCTGCGCACGCCGCTCGCCGCGTTGTCCGGCTTCATCGATACGCTGCAGGGCCCGGCGCGTGAGGATGCGAAGGCGCGGGAGCGCTTCCTCGCCATCATGCATGCGCAGGCGACCCGCATGGCGCGCCTGATCGACGACCTCTTGTCGCTGTCGCGGGTCGAGCTCAGTGCCCATGTCCGTCCCGACACCTCCGTGGACATCGTCACCATCATCCGTCAGGTCGTCGACGGGCTGGAATCGCTGGCCAAGGAGCGCCAGGTGGCGATCGAGATCGACCTGCCGACGCTGCCGGTCACGATCGCCGGCGATCGCGAGGAACTGCTGCGGCTGTTCGAGAACCTGATCGAGAACGCCCTGAAATACGGCGCGTCCGGCGGCCGTGTCATCGTGTCGCTGGTCATGGCGAACTCCACGGACGGTACCCCCGAGGTGCGGGTGATGGTGCGCGATTTCGGTCCGGGCATCGCCCCGGAGCACCTGCCGCGCCTCACCGAGCGCTTCTACCGGGTCGATGTCGGCGATAGCCGCAACCAGGGTGGCACCGGCCTTGGATTATCGCTGGTGAAACACATTCTTAACCGTCATCGCGGCCGGCTGCTGATCGAAAGCGTGCTCAAGAAGGGTGCCACCTTCACCGCCTGTTTTCCCCAGACAAAAACCACTCAGAATACGTAAACGCCCGACTTTTCAAAGCTTTGTGCGTGTCACATGAGTGTCATTAAACTCTCATAAAACCTCCAACGCCGGCTCCTAAGAAGCCGCCGTGGGCCTGATCCAGTCGATCGATGCCCCGCTCAAACGATGGAGAGATCCCGTGAATTTCATCAAAGCGATCGTCGCTGCCGGCGTTGTTGCCGTCTCGACGCTGCCGGCCCTTGCCGTGGACATTTCCGGCGCGGGCGCGACCTTCCCGTATCCGATCTACGCGAAGTGGGCGGACTCCTATAAGAAGGAGACCGGCAACGGCTTGAACTATCAGTCCATCGGCTCGGGCGGCGGCATCAAGCAGATCCAGGCCAAGACCGTCACCTTCGGCGCCACCGACATGCCGCTCAAGGGCGAAGAGCTCGAGAAGCACGGCCTCGTCCAGTTCCCGACCGTCATGGGCGGTGTGGTTCCGGTCGTGAACCTCGACGGCGTCGCCGCCGGTGAGCTGGTGCTCGACGGTGCGACCCTCGCCAAGATCTTCCAGGGCGAAGTGAAGACCTGGGACGACGCGGCGATCAAGAAGCTGAACCCGTCGGCCAAGCTGCCGTCGCAGGCGATCGTCGTCGTGCACCGTTCGGACGGATCGGGCACCACCTTCGTGTTCACCGACTATCTCTCCAAGGTGAGCGCGGACTGGAAGGGCAAGGTCGGCGCCAACACCGCCGTCGAGTGGCCGACCGGCCTCGGCGCCAAGGGCAACGAAGGCGTCGCCAACAACGTCGCGCAGACCAAGGGTGCGATCGGCTACGTCGAGTATGCCTACGCCAAGCAGAACAAGCTGACCTTCACCAAGCTGATCAACGCCGCCGGCAAGACCGTCGCTCCGACCGTTGAGGCCTTCACCGCGTCCGCGGCGAACGCCAACTGGGAAGGCACCCCGGGCTTCGGCGTGATCCTGACCAACGAGAAGGGCGACGCGTCGTGGCCGATCTCGAGCGCGACCTTCATCCTGATCCACAAGCAGCCGCAGGACGCCGCTGCTGCGACCGAAGCGCTGAAGTTCTTCGCCTGGGCCTATGCCAAGGGCGGCGCCGCGGCTCAGGAGCTCGACTACGTGCCGATGCCGGCCAATGTCGTCAAGGCGATCCAGAAGGTCTGGGCCGCCGACATCAAGGACGGTTCCGGCAAGGCACTGTTCACCGCCTCGAACTGAGGTTGCAGCGGTGGGGAAGCTCTCGCTTCCCCACCGTTTCTCTTTCTCCCCTCGTTGTGATGAAATTCTCGTTCCTGCCGTGAGCGGCGGGGAGCCGGCATCCCTCCCGCGATCGATGTTGCCAGGAGGGCTGCCATGACATTCGCCAGGAGGCGAGCCGTGGTGGATATGGCGTTAGATGGTCAGAGCGCGAGCGCGAAGCAGGACGTGAAGGAGCGCGCACAGGCGCTCGACCGGCTGCGGTTCAGCGACGACCTGTTCCGGAATCTGACACGCAGCGCCGCGGTGTTCGTGCTGGCCCTGCTGGGCGGCGTCATCATCGCGCTGATCGTTGGCGCTGCGCCGGCGCTGCGCGAGTTCGGTCTCAGCTTCGTCGTGTCCGAGAGCTGGAATCCGGTCACCGAGAAGTTCGGCGCGCTGGCCCCGATCTACGGCACCCTCGTCACGTCGTTCGTGGCGATGCTGATCGCGGTGCCGTTCGGCCTGCTGATCGCCATGTTCCTCACCGAGCTGTGTCCGAAATGGCTGCGGCGGCCGATCGGTATCGCCATCGAGCTGCTCGCCGGCATCCCCAGCATCATCTACGGCATCTGGGGCCTGTTCGTGCTGGCGCCGTTTCTGCAGCAGCACGTCCAGCCGGGACTGATCTCCACTTTCGCCAATGTTCCCGGCCTGTCGTCGCTGTTCGCCGGCCCGCCCTACGGCATCGGCGTGCTCACTGCGAGCCTGATCCTCGCGATCATGGTGCTGCCGTTCATCACGTCGATTTCGCGCGACGTGTTCGAGGCGGTGCCGCCGGTGCTGAAGGAAGCCGCCTACGGCCTCGGCTGCAGCACCTGGGAGGTGATGCGCTATGTCGTGCTGCCCTACACCCGTGTCGGCGTCATCGGCGGCGTCATGCTCGGGCTCGGCCGCGCGCTCGGCGAGACCATGGCGGTGACCTTCGTGATCGGCAACGCCCACAAGATCGCGACTTCGCTGCTGGCGCCGGGCACCACCATCTCGGCGACCATCGCCAACGAGTTCACCGAGGCGGTGGGCGATCTCTACACCTCGTCGCTGATCGCGCTCGGCCTCATCCTGTTCGTGATCACTTTCATCGTGCTGGCGATTGCGCGCTACCTGCTGCTGCGCATCGAGCGGAGGATCGGCTGATGGATGCCTCGCTCTACAATACCCGCCGCCGCCGCAACACGATCGCGGTCGTGGCCTCGATCGGTGCGACCGGTATCGGTCTCGTATGGCTGGCGCTGATTCTCGGCGCCCTGTTCTGGAAGGGGTTCAGCGGCCTGTCGCTGAACGTCTTCACCGAAATGACGCCGCCTCCCGGCTCCGACGGCGGCCTGCTCAACGCCATCATCGGCAGCTTGATCGTGACCGTGCTCGCGGTGGTGATCGGTACGCCGATCGGCATTCTCGCTGGCACCTACATGGCCGAGTACGGCCGCCACGACAAGCTGACCAGCATCGTGCGCTTCATCAACGACATCCTGCTGAGTGCGCCGTCGATCGTGGTCGGCCTGTTCATCTATGAGGTCATGGTGCGCCCGATGGGGCACTTCTCCGGCATCGCCGGCGCCATCGCGCTCGCGGTCATCGTCATCCCGGTGGTGGTGCGCACCACCGAGGACATGCTGCTGCTGGTGCCCAACACCATGCGCGAGGCGGCGGCGTCGATCGGCCTGCCGCGGTCGCTGATGATCCAGCGCATCGCCTACCGTGCGGCCCGCTCGGGGATCGTCACCGGCATCCTGCTCGCGGTCGCCCGCGTCAGCGGCGAGACCGCGCCATTGCTGTTCACCGCGCTCAACCACCAGTTCCTCAGCACGGTGTCGCTGCCGCTGTTCCCCGGGATTTCCGTCATCAACCTCAATGCACCGACGCCCAGCCTTCCGGTCGTCATCTTCCAGTTCGCGCTCAGCCCCTACGCGGACTGGCAGAAGCTGGCTTGGACCGGTGCGCTCATCATCACGCTTTCAGTGCTTGCGCTCAGCATCACCGCCCGTGCGCTTGCCGGATCGAGGAAAACTCAATGACCCTGGCAACCGTGACCCCGTCAGCCACGTCCATGCCGTTCGATACGTCATCGCTCAAGGACAAGATCGCGATCCGCGACCTCGATTTCTTCTATGGCGAGGCACGCGCGCTCAAGAACATCACCATGTCTCTCTACGAGAACAAGGTGACGGCGTTCATCGGTCCGTCGGGCTGCGGCAAGTCGACCCTGCTGCGCATCCTCAACCGCATGTACGACCTCTACCCGAACCAGCGGGCGGGCGGCCAGGTCAATTTCGACGGCGCCAACATCCTGGAGCCGGGCCTCGACATCAATCTGCTGCGGGCGCGGATCGGCATGGTCTTCCAGAAGCCGACCCCGTTCCCCATGTCGATCTACGAGAACATCGCGTTCGGCATCCGGCTCTACGAAAAACTGTCCAAGAGCGAGCTGGACAACCGGGTCGAGCAGTCGCTGCGGCGCGCCGCGCTGTGGGACGAGGTCAAGAACAAGCTCAACGCCAACGGCCTCAGCCTGTCGGGCGGCCAGCAGCAGCGCCTGTGCATCGCGCGCACGGTCGCGGTGCGGCCGGAGGTCATCCTGTTCGACGAGCCGTGCTCGGCGCTGGACCCGATCTCGACCGCCAAGATCGAGGAGCTGATCGACGAGCTGAAGGACGATTACACGATCGTGATCGTGACCCATAACATGCAGCAGGCCGCCCGCGTCTCCGACTTCACGGCCTTCATGTATCTCGGCGAGTTGATCGAGTTCGGGCCGACGACCAAGATCTTCACCACGCCGTCGGATCGCCGGACCCAGGATTACATCACCGGCCGGTTCGGCTGAGGCGCCTCGTGCGCGGGAGAATATGATGGCCTTCGAACATACAGCCAAAGCCTTCGACCAGGACCTGCAGGAGCTCACCCGCATGGTTGCGGAGATGGGCGGTCTCGCCGAGCGGCAGATCGTGGAATCCGTCGACGCGCTGATCCGCCGTGACATCGCGCTGGGGCAGCGCGTGGTCAACGCCGACAACGAGCTCGACAAGCTGCAGCGCACCATCGAGGAGCGCGCCGTGCTCACCATCGCGCGGCGCCAGCCGATGGCGGTGGACCTGCGCGAAATCGTCGGCGCGATGCGGGTCGCCACCGACCTCGAGCGCATCGGCGACCTCGCCAAGAATATCGGCAAGCGCGTCAGCGCGCTCGACAGCGACTTCCATCCGCTCAAGCTGATCCGCGGCCTCGAGCACATGGCGAGCCTGGTGCAGTCGCAGATCAAGTCGGTGCTCGATGCCTATGCGGCGCACGACCTGCCGGCGGCGATGGCGGTGTGGAAGGGCGACGAGGAGGTCGACGCGATCTGCACCTCGCTGTTCCGCGAGCTGCTCACCTACATGATGGAAGATCCCCGCAACATCAGCTTCTGCATCCACCTGATGTTCTGCGCCAAGAACATCGAACGCATGGGCGACCATGCCACCAACATTGCGGAGACCGTGTTCTACATGGTCGAAGGGCAGCAGATGCAGGATCCGCGCCCCAAGGGCGACATGACTGCGTTCGCCACCGCAACCCCCGGCAACTGATCGAGACGCTAAGGAACCGATATGGGTGCACGCATTCTGGTTGTTGAAGATGAAGAAGCGCTCACGACGCTGCTGCGCTACAATCTCGACGCTGAGGGCTATGACGTGGAAACCGTGGCGCGCGGCGACGAGGCCGACACACGGCTCAAGGAGCGCATTCCGGACCTGATCGTCCTGGACTGGATGCTGCCCGGCCTGTCCGGCATCGAGCTGTGCCGCCGCCTGCGGACCCGCCCCGAGACCAAGCAGCTGCCGATCATCATGCTCACCGCCCGCGGCGAGGAGAGCGAGCGGGTGCGTGGTCTTGCCACCGGCGCCGACGACTACATCGTCAAGCCGTTCTCGGTGCCCGAGCTGCTGGCGCGGGTGAAGGGCCTGCTGCGCCGGGCGAGCCCGGAACGGCTCGCCACCGTGCTGACCTATGGCGACATCGAGCTCGACCGCGACAAGCGCCGTGTCGCGCGCTCGGGCCAGCCGATCGACCTCGGCCCGACCGAATACCGCCTGCTCGAGTTCTTCCTCGAGCATCCCGGCCGTGTGTTCAGCCGCGAGCAGCTGCTCGATGGCGTCTGGGGTCGTGACATCTACATCGACGAGCGCACCGTCGACGTCCATATCGGCCGCCTGCGCAAGCTCCTCAACTTCGGCAGGGATCAGGATCCGATCCGCACCGTGCGCGGCGCTGGCTACGCGCTCGACGACCGCTTCGCCAAGGCGGAGTAGCCGAGAGGCCGACGTTTCTCTCCACAACGACAAACGGCGCCGCATCCCTGATGCGGCGCCGTTTTGCTTGTCGCTGGCTTGCCGGGAAGGCCGGCGCGGCGGCCGCGCCGGATTTTCAGCGCATGTCGCTTATTTGCCGGTCGGGCGGCGATCGCGACGGCGATCGCTGGCCGGTTGATAGGCCACGCGCGAGTGATGCGCGCAGTAGGGCAGGCCGGTCAGGGCCTTGCCGCCGCAGAAGAAGAAGTCGTTGCTGCCGGGATCGCCGACCGGCCAGTGGCAGGTGGCTTCGGTCAGCTCCAGCAGCGACAGCCGCTGGCTCATCGGCACAACGTTGTCATAGGTGACCGGATCGGGCTCGACCTCGAAGGCGTGGGCGAGCGCGGTGTTGCCGCGGGACATCGGCCGCGAAATCCGCATCATGTGCTGGGCGGGACGCGCCTTGCGCTGGCGCGGGGCCGCCGAGGACGGGCTCTTGGCGCGGCCCGACAGGCCGAGCCGGTGGACCTTTCCGATGACGGCGTTGCGGGTGATGTTGCCGAGTTCCGCCGCGATCTGGCTGGCAGACAGGCCGGCTTCCCAGAGTTTCTTCAACTGCTCCACGCGATCGTCGGTCCAACCCATTACCGTCATCGCAGTCTATCCCTTCGTGTCGCGCCACCACGGACGAGCCTGCTGGCGACGGCTGTGTCTCAAAAAATCCCTGCTGGCAGAATCCTTTAGCCCTCGCCGGATGCATGGGTCGCAACCGAGCGTGTACGCCGCCACAAGGGACCGAAAAGGATCAGATCTACCGCACGAGATGTCGTATCCGACCGTCAAAAGGCTACAATATGCCGTGACTCACGCGCAAGAGTCGGGCAGGACGCGTCCACATGTTCTACGTTGGAAACGCGAAAAACCGCTTTTTCCGCGGCTTTTAGGAATCATTGCCGAGTTGACAGCCGGGGGGGCGCCAATAGAATGTTGCCGCGTGCTGCCCGCGAGGCGGCACGTTTTGTTTCTGGAACCAGCACATCAGGCAGGGCATCGTCCGGTCTCACGGGTTTCGCACCGTGATCTGTCGATATTTCCCGCCGAACATTCTGTCGGGTCATCATGAGCACCAACGCGTCGTCCCATCTCATGCCGGTCTTTGCGCGGGCTGATCTCGCCTTCGATCGCGGCGAGGGTGTGTGGCTGCATGGCGCCGATGGTGAGCGCTATCTCGATTTCACCAGCGGCGTGGCTGTCAACGCGCTGGGACATGCGCATCCGCATCTCGTCGCTGCCTTGCAGGAGCAGGCGACCAAGCTGTGGCACATGTCGAACCTGTTCAGGAGCCCGGATGGCGAGAAGGTGGCGGCGCGGCTGTGCGCCGCGAGCTTCGCCGACGTGGCGTTCTTCTGCAATTCCGGCGCCGAAGCGATGGAAGCCGTCATCAAGGTGGTGCGCAAGCACCATGCGGCGAAAGGCCACCCGGAGCGCTACCGCATCATCACCTTCGAAGGTGCTTTCCATGGCCGCACGCTGGCGACGCTCGCCGCCGGCGGCCAGGAGAAATATCTCGAAGGCTTTGGCCCGCGCGTCGAAGGTTTCGACCAGGTCCCCCATGGTGATGTCGAGGCGGTGCGCAAGGCGATCGGTCCACACACCGCGGGCATTCTGATCGAGCCGGTGCAGGGCGAGGGCGGCGTGCGCAGCGCGCCGCAGTCCTTCTTCAAGGCGTTGCGGCAGCTGTGTGACGAGCATGGCCTGCTGCTGGCGTTCGACGAAGTGCAGACCGGCATGGGGCGCACCGGCGAATTGTTCGCCTATCAGTGGACCGGCGTCACGCCGGACGTGATGGCACTCGCGAAGGCGCTCGGCGGCGGCTTTCCGATCGGCGCCTGCCTCGCCACCGCCGATGCGGCCTCCGGCATGACGCCGGGCACGCACGGCTCGACCTTCGGCGGCAATCCGCTGGCGATCGCGGCCGCCGGCGCGGTGCTCGACGTGATGCAGGCACCCGGCTTCTTCGATCATGTCAAACGGATGTCGCTGCTGCTCAAGCAGAAGCTGGCGTCGGTGGTCGATCGTTATCCCGCGATCCTCAGCGATGTGCGCGGCGAGGGCCTTCTGGTCGGCGTCAAGGCGGTGATCCCGAGCGGCGAGCTCGTCGCGGCGCTGCGCGGCGAAAAGCTGCTCACGGTCGGCGCCGGCGACAACGTCGTGCGCTTTCTGCCGCCGCTGATCGCCACCGAAGCCGAGATCGGCGAGGGCGTGGCCCGCCTCGAGCGCGCCTGCGCGTCTCTCGACGCCTCGCAGCGGAAGGCCGTGTGATGAGCAAGCGGCCCCGTCATTTCCTCGATCTCACCGAGCTCCCGACAACGGAGCTGCGGGCGATGCTCGACGCCAGCGTGGCGATCAAGGCCCGTCTGAAGGCCGCCAAGGCCAGCAACCAGGCCTGGGACCAGCCGCTCAAGGGCAAGACCCTGGCGATGATCTTCGAGAAACCGTCGACGCGCACGCGCGTGTCGTTCGACGTCGGCATGCGCCAGCTCGGCGGCGAGCCGATCATGCTCACCGGCCAGGAGATGCAGCTCGGCCGCGGCGAGACCATCGCCGATACCGCGCGCGTGCTGTCGCGCTTCGTCGACGCCATCATGATCCGCATCCTCAGCCACGACGCGCTGCTGGAGCTCGCGGCCCACGCCACCGTGCCGGTGATCAACGGCCTGACGCGGCGCTCGCATCCCTGCCAGGTGATGGCCGACGTGATGACCTTCGAGGAGCATCGTGGGCCGATCACCGGCCGCACCGTGGCCTGGACCGGCGACGACAACAACGTGCTGATGTCGTGGGCGCATGCCGCCGAGCGCTTCAAGTTCAACCTGCACATCGCCACCCCGCCGGAGCTGTCGCCGAAAAAGGGGTTCCGCGACTGGATCAAGGCGACCAGCGCGCCGATCGTGCTGAGCAGCAATCCCGAGGACATGGTCAGGGGCGCCGACTGCATCGTCACCGACACCTGGGTGTCGATGGGCGACAAGGACGGCGAGCATCGCCACAACCTGCTGCGGCCCTATCAGGTCAACGCCAAGCTGATGTCGCTGGCCAAGCCCGATGCGCTGTTCATGCACTGCCTGCCGGCCCATCGCGGCGACGAGGTCACCGACGAGGTGATCGACGGCCCGCAGTCGGTAGTGTTCGACGAGGCGGAAAACCGCCTGCATGCGCAGAAGGGCATCCTGGCCTGGTGCTTCGACGCGGTCGCGTGAGGCCCGGCGCGGATCTCGGGTTCCCGCGACGGTTGGCGTAACCGCCCGGCATCCCTATATGGGCCCTGTCCGGTCAGGGGTGGCCCGGCGGCCGCGCTGTGCGCCGCCCGGACAGGATGGCCGGCCGCCGCTCGACGGCAACGGGTTTCAGCACAACACGGGTTTCCAGCACAACAAAGAGTTGGCTCAACGGGACATGGCAGACCAAGGCAACGTTCGTGCGCCGTCAGCGACTCCGGTCGATGATGCGGTGCTCCCCTTCGAAGTGGCGGCGCTCGACCTGCGCGGCCGCCTCTCCAAGCTCGGGCCGGCGCTCGACGAGATCATCACCAAGCACGCCTATCCGGCCCCGGTCGGCAAGCTGCTAGGCGAGGCCATCGTGCTGACCACGCTGCTCGGCTCGTCCCTGAAATTCGACGGCAGGTTCCTGCTGCAGACCCAGACCGACGGGCCGGTGTCGATGATCATCGTCGATTTCGTGCTGCCGAACCGGCTGCGCGCCTATGCCCGTTTCGACAAGGACCGCCTTGGCGAAGGGAGCGACGCCGGCACGCTGCTCGGCCGCGGCCACATGGCGCTGACCATCGATCAGGGCGGGGACATGAAGCGCTACCAGGGGCTGGTCGCGCTCGATGGCGGCACGCTGGAAGATGCCGCGCATGAGTATTTCCTGCGCTCGGAGCAGATCCCGACCCGTGTCAAGCTTGCGGTCGGCGAGGAGCTGCGTGGTGATGGCGACGGCCCACGGCATCGCTGGCGGGGTGGCGGCATGCTGATCCAGTTTCTGCCCAAGGCCCCGGAACGGATCCGCCAGGCCGACCTGCATCCGGGCGATGCGCCGGAGGGGATCGAGCCCCACGCGGTGCAGCCGGATGACGCCTGGCTCGAGGGGCAATCCCTGGTCGGCACCATCGAGGATGTCGAGCTGATCGATCCCGACCTTTCCGCCGAGCGCCTTGCCTACCGTCTGTTCCACGAGCGCGGCGTCCGGGTGTTTCCGGTTCAGGAAGTCAACGCGCAGTGCTCGTGCTCGCGCGACGCCGTCGCGGCGATGCTCCAGCGCTTCGACCAGAAGGACCGCGCGGAGATGGTGCAGGACGGCAAGGTTGTGGTGACCTGCGAATTCTGCAGCTCGGTGTACGATTTCACGCCGGCGGAGGCCGGCGTCTAGCATCAGTTGATGGTGCGCTTGAGGTTGGGGCTGTCGAGCGAGAACAGCGGGATGTCGATCTCGAAGCGGTCGCCGCTGTCGCTGACCATCTGGTAGCGTCCGGTCATGAAGCCGGACGGGGTCGGCAGTGGCACGCCGCTGGTGTACTCGAACCGTTCGCCCGGCCCCAGCACCGGCTGCTCGCCGACCACGCCTTCGCCGCGAACCTCCTGCTGGCGGCCGGTGCCGTCGGTGATGACCCAGTGCCGTGTCTTGAGCTGGACCGTCTCGGGGCCCGCGTTGACGATGACGATCGTGTAGGACCAGAAATACTGGTTCTTCTCAACCGACGACCGCTCCGGCATGAAGTTCGGCTGCACGGTGACGACGATCTGGCGGGTGACGGCGCGGTACATGATGGCAGGTCCGAATAGCGGGTCTGAATAGCAGGTTCGTACAACAGGTCCGATCTCGAGCGCGACACCGGCGCGCTGAGGCCAGCGTGCTCCTTTTTTGCCGCACTGTCAGCCTAGCATTTTCATGCCGGGTCGGATCGTTTGCGCGGCCTGATCTGACCTTTTACACTCCGCGGGGATGGTGCTCGCTGCTTCGGAAGGATCCGGGGCGCGCGGCCACCCGCCGGCTCGATGCGGATACGAATGACTGCTACTGCCCACACTGCCGGTCCCGCCAAGGACGTCCCGCAGGATACGCCCCTGGCCGCGCTGCGGGAGCCGGCCTGTGACGCGGGCGGCGGCGCGACGGAGGGCCATCCGGCCGCGCTCGCGGCTGCACGGCCGTCGAAGGCGGCCAAACAAATCCCGGCGCATGCCGGCGGCGAGCGGGAGCTGCGCCTCGATCTGTTTCGCGGCATCGCGCTGTGGCTGATCTTCATCGATCACCTGCCGCCGAACATCCTGACCTGGTTCACCATCCGCAACTACGGCTTCAGCGACGCCACCGAGATCTTCATCTTCATCTCCGGCTATACCGCAGCCTTCGTCTACGGCCGCGCCATGCAGGACCGCGGGTTCGTGGTCGCCAGCGCCCGCATCTTCAAGCGGGTGTGGCAGATCTATGTCGCGCATGTCTTCCTGTTCACGATCTACCTCGCCGAGATCTCTTATGTGGCGACCAGTTTCGAGAACCCGCTCTACGCGGAGGAAATGGGCATTCTCGACTTCCTCAAGCAGCCCGACGTCACCATTCTGCAGGCGCTGCTGCTCAAGTTCCGGCCCGTCAACATGGACGTGCTGCCGCTCTACATCGTTCTGATGGTCTTCCTGCCACCGATCCTGTGGCTGATGCAGCGCAAGGCCGATGTGGCGCTGGGGCTGTCGGTGCTGCTCTATGCCGTGACCTGGGAGTATGATCTTGCCTTGCCGGCCTACCCCAACGGCGTCTGGTTCTTCAATCCGTTCGCCTGGCAGCTGCTTTTCGTTTTCGGCGCCTGGTGCGCGCTCGGCGGTGCCAAGCGCATGGCGCGCATCCTGTCGTCACGCATCACCCTTGGAATTTCGCTCGCATATCTTATCTTTGCGTTCTGCGTGACGCTGACCTGGTACATGCCGCAGCTCAGCCGCTTCATGCCGCGGCTGCTCGAACAGTGGATGTACCCGATCAACAAGACCGATCTGGACGTGCTGCGGTTCGCACACTTTCTCGCCCTCGCCGCGATCACGGTGCGCTTCCTGCACAAGGACTGGCCCGGATTGAAGTCGAGGTGGCTGCGCCCGCTGGTGCTGTGCGGCCAGCACTCGCTCGAGATTTTCTGTCTCGGCGTCTTCCTGGCCTTCGCCGGGCATTTCGTGCTGGCGGAGGTTGCCGGCGGCGCCTGGATGCATTTCGCCGTCAGCGTTGCCGGCATCGTGGTGATGTCGGCCGCGGCCTGGGTTTTTTCGTGGTACAAGCATGTCGCCGACAAGAGCGGGTCACGCGCGAAGATCGCGGATGAAAACGCCGACCTGGCAGGAGGGGAGTTGTGAGGATCAGCTCCAGGATCATGTCCACCGTGCTGCTGGCCGGGCTGATGGCCGGCGAGGCGGTCTGTGTTTCGATGGCCCGGGCGGAGGAGCCTCAGGCGCCTGCCGCCGTGGCGCCCGCGCCTGAGACGAAGGTGCCCGACACCAAGGCCGCAGAGCCTGGCGCGGCGCAGCCGGACCAGGACAAGGCCAAGGGGATTGCGGCGTGTGAGGTTCCTGAATACCTCCAGTCGAGCGAAAGCAAGCTCGACCGCGTGGCGGACGCGGTGACGGGTCCGCGCCGGCTCGATGTTCTGGTGGTCGGCAGCCGGTCCTCGATGCTGTCCGGGCCGGACGGGATGGGAACCTCCTATCCGGCGCGGCTCGAGGCGACGCTGCGCGAGCGTCTGCCGGGGGTCGCGGTCAGCGTCGCCACCGAACTGCAGGTCAAGCGGACGGCGGCGGAAGTCGCCGAAGGGCTCGAGAAACTGGCGAAAGAGCGCAAGCCGACCCTGGTGATCTGGCAGACAGGAACCGTGGATGCGGTCCGTTCCATCGATCCGGACGATTTCCGCGCTGCAATAGACGAGGGCGTCACCGGGCTCCAGAACGCGGGAACCGATGTCTTGCTGATGAATTTGCAGTACAGTCCCCGGATGGAAACGATGATCACCGTGGCGCCGTATCTCGACAACATGCGGGTCGGCGCCCAGGAGCACAATGTGCCGCTGTTCGACCGGTTCGCCCTGATGCGTTACTGGAACGAGAACGGCTTGTTCGACCTGTTCAACCCTCACCATGGCTTCGGGCTCGCCAAGCGGGTGCATGACTGCCTCGGCCAGGCGCTCGCCACGTTTGTGATCGAAACGGCCCATATCGGCCCCGCGGCCCCCGCCGATAAGGTTCAGCACTGATGACGTTGTCCTGGACAGTCCGGAGCGCCTGTTGCGCCGCCATCGGCGCGATGCTGCTCGCGGGCGCGCCAGGCGGCGCGCGGGCATCGGATGCGTCCGCCGGCAACGAGGTCGCGGCCGCGCGGCCGGAGACGCCGCCTGCGGCCCCCAGGGGCGTGACCGGCAAGGCGATCGATGCGGTGAGGTCGGTGGCCAGGAGCGCCGGCGACGTCTTCAGCCGCGTGCCGTGCGCAACGCCCAAGGATGTGAAGCTCGAGGCCACGCTGCCGCATGTGGCGCGCAAGATCGCGTCCGGCGAGCATGTCACCATCATCGCGTTCGGCTCGTCGTCGACCGCGAGCTATGGCGCGAGCTCCCCGGCCTTCCAGTATCCCAACCGTCTCGCCGAGCAGCTGCGGCGGCGTTACCCGAAGGCCGATATCACGGTGATGAACCAGGGCATCGGCGGCGAGGATACGCCGGAGATGATGGCCCGGCTGAAGAGCAGCGTGATCGAGCAGAAGCCGGACCTCGTGATCTGGCAGCTCGGCACCAACACCGTGGTGAAGGGCGGCGACATCGACGCCACGCGGGGCCTGCTCGAGGACGGCATTCATCAGTTGCAGGCGATTGGCGCCGACATTGTGCTGGTCGATCCGCAATACGTGCCGGCGACCACCGCGAAGGAGGCCGATGCCACCAAGATGGTAGGGATCATCGGCCGCGCTGCGCGGGCGATGAAGGTCGGCCTGTTCCCGCGCTTCGCGGTGATGAAGGAATGGCACAACGACCAGAAGCTGCCGTTCGACGACTTCGTCATCAAGGACGGCCTGCACATGAACGACTGGGGCTACGCCTGCTTCGCGCAGCTGCTCGGCGACTCGATCATCCGCTCGGTGGATCAGGTCCAGGCCGGCGCCGAGGTGCCGTCCAACGTGCTGACCTTCCGTCCGATGTAGGGCGAAGGCCGTGCCCGGTGGGCGAGGGGCTGAACTTGATGGCGCCATCGGCTGTGCGTCATACGATGCGCTTCCATCTTTTCTGCGTCATCACCGGGCCGGCGCATTGGCGCCGTGACCCGGTGTCCATCTTGAAGACCTCGCCGTGATCGAAGCGCCGCAAGCTGGTTGCGCGGGGCAAGCCCCGCGCATGACGCAGCGCGCCTAGCGACGCGTTCAGGCGTGCGTCACGCCTGCTCCAGTGCCGCGAGCAGGTCCTCGATGAGGTCGTCGCGGTGCTCGAGGCCGGCGGAGAAGCGGATGAAGCCTTCGGAGATGCCGAGCTCGGCACGGGCCTCCGGCGTCAGGCGCTGGTGGGTCGTGGTCGCCGGATGGGTGACGATGCTCTTGGCGTCGCCGAGGTTGTTGCTGATGCGCGCGAGCTTGAGCGCGTTGAGCGTGCGGAACGCCGCCGGCTTGCCGCCCTTGACCTCGAAGCCGATCAGCGTCGATCCGCCGCGCATCTGCTTCCTCACCACCGCGGCCTGCGGGTGGTCGTTGCGCCCGGGATAGATCAGGCGCGAGATCTTGGGATGCTCAGCGAGCACGTCGGCGATCGCCGCGGCGCTGTCGGTCTGTTGACGAACGCGGATGGCGAGCGTCTCCAGGCCCTTCAGCAGCACCCAGGCATTGAACGGCGACATCGCCGGGCCGGTCTGGCGCAGGAACGTATGGATGTTGTCCTGGATGAACTGCTCCGACGACAGGATCACGCCGCCGAGGCAGCGGCCCTGGCCGTCGATGTGCTTGGTCGCCGAATACACCACGACGTCGGCGCCGAGCTGCAGCGGGCTCTGCCAGATCGGGGTCGCGAACACGTTGTCGACCACGAGGCGCGCGCCGCCATTGTGCGCGATCTCAGCGACCGCGGCGATGTCGACGACGTCGAGGGTCGGGTTGGTCGGGCTTTCCAGGAAGCAGGTGCGGGTGTTGGGGCGCATCGCCTTCTGCCACTGGTCGAGGTCCATGCCGTCGACCAGCGTCGACTGGATGCCGTAGCGCGGCAGCAGGTCCTCCACCACATAGCGGCAGGAGCCGAACAGCGCCTTGGCGGCGACCACATGGTCGCCGGCGCGCAGCGGGGCGAGGATCGCGGTGGTCACCGCCGCCATGCCGGTGGCGGTGGCGCGGGCGGCCTCGGCGCCCTCGAGCTCGGCCATGCGCTGCTCGAACATCGCGACCGTCGGGTTCGAGAAGCGGGAATACAGGAAGCCGGGGTCGTCGCCGGTGAAGCGCGCTTCGCACTGCTCGGCGGTGTCGTAGATGAAGCCCTGGGTCAGGAACAGCGCTTCGGAGGTCTCGCCATATTGCGAGCGCAGCGTGCCGCCGTGCACCAGGCGGGTCTCGGGGCGGTATTTGGCGGTCGGGGAGGGGCTCTTCGCAGGACCCTTGGGGGCTTCGGACATCGTGACTCCAGACTGACCGATCGCAATCGGCCATAAAAAACCGGCCTGAACATCGAGTTCGGCCGGGATCACTGGTGTCCCCGGCCTGTTTAGCGATTTATTTAACGTGGCTGCAAGCCGGCCGGCTCAAATGACCACGGGATAGATCCGCGTCATAATCCCGGGGGGCCTTTCCGTCAAGTCACCGTTCCTCTACCCGATAAAAGACCCTGACTTGTCGGCCCGGGACTGATATCCGGTTAGTTTACCGCGCGAGGGGCGCAAATGGCCTGCCTCGCCGGAAGGTGCTCCAGGGGACGTCGACCGTGACCTATTCGCTGCCGCCCGATGCCAGGGGAATTCTGCCGGATCGCATGATCGCGGCGATGGCGGATGATGGCGTCATCCTGCCCGAATATCCGTTCGTCGAGAGCCAGATCCAGCCGGCGAGCCTCGACCTGCGGCTCGGCAGCACCGCCTTCCGCGTTCGTGCCAGCTTCCTGCCGGGGCCGCGCTCAACCGTTGCAGAACGTATCGACGGGCTGAAGCTGCACGAGATCGACCTGACCGATGATGCGGTGCTGGAGACCAACTGCGTCTATATCGTGCCGCTGCTGGAGAGCCTGGCGCTGCCGGCGTCGATTTCCGCGACGGCCAACCCGAAGAGTTCGACCGGACGGCTCGATGTCTTCACCCGTGTGATCGCCGACGGCACCCGCCGCTTCGATACCATCGATGCCGGCTACCACGGCCCGCTCTACGCCGAGATCAGCCCGAAAACGTTCCCCGTGCTGGTGCGCGAAGGCTCGCGCCTGTCGCAGATCCGTTTCCGCACCGGCGATGCGCAACTCGATGCCGCGGCGCTGCAGGCGCTGCACGCGCGCGAGCAACTGGTCGATCAGGAAGACGCCGATCTCTCCAATGGGCTTGCGCTCAGCATCGACCTGTCGGGCGAGGGCTCGAACGGTTTTGTCGGCTACCGCGCCAAGCGCCACACCGGCGTGGTCGATATCGATCGCCGCGGCGGTTATGCGGTCGACGATTTCTGGGAGCCGATCCGGGCGCGCAATGACGGCAGCCTGATCCTCGATCCCGGCGAGTTCTATATTCTGGCGTCGAAAGAGGCGGTGCAGGTGCCGCCGGATTTCGCCGCCGAGATGGTGCCGTTCGATCCGCTGGTCGGCGAATTCCGCGTCCACTATGCCGGCTTCTTCGACCCCGGCTTCGGCCATGCCGGCGCCGGCGGGCAGGGCTCGCGCGCGGTGCTGGAGGTGCGCTCGCGCGAGGTGCCGTTCATCCTCGAGCACGGCCAGGTGGTCGGCCGGCTGGTGTACGAGAAGATGCTGTCGCGGCCCGGCGCGTTGTACGGCCAGCGCATCAGCTCGAACTATCAGGGCCAGGGCCTGAAGCTGTCGAAGCACTTCCGCGCGCCCTGAGCGCGCGTGCGCCTGCGTTGCCGCGGCGGGGCAGGTTCATGGCAGCGGCGATCAGCTGCGCCGCCGAGGTTTGGCCTGAACACCGGCAGTCTCGACACCGCGGGCCGCATCGTAGACGGCGCGGATGAGGTCGAGGATCTCGCGCACCTCCGGTGAGCTGTCGCTGGTGCGAAAGCTCATGATCAGCGGCGAGGTGATCGCATCTTCCGCGAGCGGACGATAGACCACGTCATCCCGGCGCAGATGATGGACCGAGTGGGGCACGAGAGTAATGCCCACGCCGGCCGCGACCAGGCCGAGAGCGGTCTGCAGTTCGCGCACCTCCTGGATGACTTGCGCCTCCACGCTGCGATCGCGGAAGAACGACAGGATCTGGTCGGCGTAGCTCGGCCGCGGCGACCTCGGATACAGCACCAGCGGCTCAGTGGCGATATCGCCGAAGTGCAGCGCATCGCGCTCGCGCAGCGCATGGTCCGGCGACAGCGCCACCAGCAGGCTTTCCTCGACGATCACCTCGCGCCGGATCGCCGGATCGTCGAAGCGCAGACGGCCGAACCCGACATCGATGCGTCCCTCCTTGAGCGCGGCGATCTGCTCCACCGTGTTCATTTCGACGAGCGCGACCTCGAGCTGGGCATGGGCCGCGCGGAAGCCGCGCACCACGTCGGGCAAGCCGCCGTAGAGTGCCGAGCCGACAAAGCCGATGACGAGCTGGCGTCGTCCCGTTTCACCGAAGCGGCGGGTCGTGATGCGCAGCTCGTCGGCCCGTTCCAGGATCTGCAGGGCATGTTCATGGAAGAAGCGCCCCGCGGGGGTGAGGCGCAGCGGCCGGCTGCCGCGCTCGAACAGCGCAACGCCGAGTTCCTCCTCCAGGTCGCGCATCTGCCGGCTCAGGGGCGGCTGGGCGATGCGCAGCTTCTCGGCCGCCCGGGTGAAGCTCCGTTCGCCGGCAATGGCGGTGAAATAACGCAGGTGACGCAGTTCCAATTGATACCTTTTAGGTATGGAAGGGGACCGACACGGTCTTTGACCTGCTGGTCATGGCGTGGGACCACCATAGCTAGCAGGAGAAACGCCTTCATGAGCACCAGCGTGGCAGCCCGCATCGACCAGGTCGAGACCTTTTTGGTCGATGTGCCCACCATCCGCCCGCATCGCCTGTCGATGCACACGATGAACAGCCAGACCCTGGTCCTGGTGCTGATCCGGTGCTCCGACGGAACGGTCGGAATTGGCGAGGGCACGACCATCGGCGGCCTCAGCTATGGCGAGGAGAGCCCTGAAGGCATCAAGCTGACCATCGACAGCTACATCGCGCCGGCCATTGTCGGCCAGGACGCCTCCCGCGTCGCGGCGGTCATGGCCAGCGTGAAGCAGCGGGTGAAGGGCAACCGCTTCGCCAAATGCGCGGTGGAGACGGCGCTGCTCGATGCCCTTGGCAAGCGCCTGGGACTGCCGGTGTCGGAACTGCTCGGCGGCCGCCGTCACGACACGCTGCCGGTGGCCTGGACGCTGGCCAGCGGCGACACGGCGCGCGACATTGAAGAGGCCGAGCAGATGCTGGCCAGCCGGCGCCACAACATCTTCAAGCTCAAGATCGGCCTGCGCCCCTGGGACGCCGATGTCGCCCATGTCGCTGCCATCGCCCGGGCGGTCGGAGACCGCGCCAGCGTGCGCGTCGACGTCAACCAGGCCTGGAGCGAGGCCGTCGCGCGGCGCGCCATTCCCGCCCTTGAGGCTGCCGGCGTGGACCTCGTCGAGCAGCCGCTGTCCCGCGACCATCGCGGCGCCCAGGCGCGCCTCGCCGGCCGCTTCACCGTTGCCATCATGGCCGATGAGGCCTTGCATGGCCTGACGGACGCCTTCGATATCGCGGCTGAGGGCACTGCCGACGTGTTCGCCCTGAAGATCGCCCAGGCAGGCGGCCTGTTCGACGCCGCGAAGATGGCGGCGGTCGCGGAAGCCGCGGGGATCGGCCTGTACGGCGGCACGATGCTGGAAGGCGGCGTCGGCACCGCGGCCTCGGCCCAGGTGTTCTCGGCGCTGCCGCAGCTCGCCTGGGGCACTGAATTGTTCGGGCCGCTGCTGCTGACCGAGGAGATTTTGGCGACGCCGTTGCGTTACGGCGACTTCGCGCTGCAGGTGCCGTCAAAGCCCGGCATCGGCGTCGATCTCGACATGGACCGCGTCGCCTTCTTCAGCCGCGATGGGCGCGCATCGCGCAGCCATCCCGTCCGGGCCACCGTTGGAGCCTGAGCCATGCTGTTCCAGGTCGAAATGAATGTCGAGATCCCGCATGGGCTCGATCCCGACATGATCGCGCAGTTGAAGGAAACCGAGCGGCTGCGGGCGCAGGAGCTGCAGCGCAGCGGCCAATGGCGCCATCTCTGGCGCGTCGCCGGCCGCTACGCCAATGTCAGCATTTTCGACGTGGAGAGCAACGAGGCGCTGCATGGCATCCTGTCGACCTTGCCGCTCTTCCCCTTCATGCGTGTAAGCGTGACGCCGTTGTGCCGGCATCCCTCGTCCATCCATTCCGACGACCGCTGAATGTGCGGCACGGATCTTGATCAATAAAAACAAGCACTGACCAAAAGCCCCGGGACGGAAACCACATCATGACCAATCACAACATCGCCGAGCCGCTCAAGACGCATCAGGCGTCCGTCCTGGACAACGGTCACCAGGACCGCGCGGGCGTTTCGGTCGAAAAAGCGACCATGCGCAAGGTCATCTGGCGCATCGTTCCAATCCTCACCCTGTCGTACTTTCTGGCCTATCTCGACCGCATCAACATCGGCTTCGCCGCGCTCGACATGAACAAGAGCCTCGGCCTGTCCGGCACCGTGTACGGCTGGGCGGCCGGCGTGTTCTTCATCGCCTACATCATCTTCGAGATCCCGAGCAATCTCATCATGGAGCGCGTCGGCGCGCGGCTGTGGATCGCCCGCATCATGATCACCTGGGGGCTCATCGCCGCGGCGACCGCCTTCGTCGTGGGGCCGGCGTCGCTGGTCGCCATGCGCTTCCTGCTGGGTGTCGCCGAAGCCGGCTTCTTTCCGGGCGCGCTGCTCTATCTGACGTACTGGTGCCCGGCGGCGTATCGCGCCAAGGTCATCGCCGCTTTCTCGGTGTCGATCCCGCTCGCCGGCTTCGTCGGCTCGCCGCTGTCGGGGGCGCTGCTCGGCATGGATGGCCATCTCGGCCTGCACGGCTGGCAGTGGCTGTTCATCGTCGAAGGACTGCCTGCCGCGATCCTCGGTTTCGTCGTTCTCGCCTTCCTGCCCAGCAAGCCGGAGGCCGCGGCGTGGCTGACCGATGAGGAGAAGCGCTGGCTGCAGCAGACGCTGGCCAGCGAAGCGCTGAGCCATGGCGACGCCTCCCATGGCAACGTCTGGCGCACGCTGGCCAATCCGCGGGTGCTGGCGCTGGGCCTCGCCTCGGCCGGCAGCCTCGCCACGGGGTATGGCCTCGCCTTCTGGCAGCCGCAGATGGTGAAGTCGTTCGGCCTCACCAACTTCCAGACCGGCCTCGTCAATGCCATTCCGTTTGCCTTCGCCGCGGTCGGCATGTTCGTTTGGGCGCGCCGCTCCGACAACCGCCGCGAGCGGGTGTGGCATACGGTGACGCCGCTGGTCGTCTCTGCGCTCGCGCTGGCGTCGTGCATCTACCTCAACCAGCTGAGCCCGGTCGTTGTCGCGCTGTGCTTCGCCCTGCTCGGCGGATATGGCGTGAAGGGGCCGTTCTGGGCGCTGGTGTCGGAGTGGACGTCACCGTCGGAGAAGGCCGCGGCGATCGCGATGATCAATTCGCTCGCCAACGTGTCCGGCTTTGTCGCGCCGTTCCTGCTCGGCTTCATCAAAGACCAGACCGGCAGCTTCGCGCTGGGATTGATTCCGATGATCGTCCTGGCGGTCATCGGCGCGGCGACCATTCTGCTCCTGAAGCGGCGCATCGCCGCAGTGCCGGCGCACTAGAGCGCGTTCGCTTTTGATGGAATCGCGAATGCGCTCTAGTTATTTGTTTTGACGCGTTTTCTTCACGCGAACCGGTGCCCACTTCGCTCGAAAACGCAATAGGCGAGGGGGCTCCGCGACCAGCGGCGTGAACGCGCTGCGCGCCGGCAGCCGCGCTCACGCGCTCGCCACCGCCAGCGGGCGTCCGAGCGTGGCGCGCGCGAACTTGCGCGCCGCCGCCGGCCGGCCGAACAGGAAACCCTGCGCAAGGTCGAAGCCCATCTCATGCACCGCGACGAGATCGGCGCGAGTCTCGACGCCTTCGGCCACCGTCCGCGCGCCATAGCCGTTGGCGAGCTCGACGATGCGGCGGCACACCGAGCGCTTCAGCCGATCGTCGGCGCAGCCGGTGATGAGCGCGCGGTCGACCTTGATCTCGGTGAACGGGAAACGCTCGATCCCCATCAGCTCCGGCCAGTTGGTGCCGATGTCGTCGATCGACAGCGCGATGTTGTGGAAGCGGACGCGCCGCGCGACATCGATCAGCCGGTCGAGGTTGCGGACCGTGTCCGAGCCGTTGATCTCGATCATCAGGCCGCTGAAGGCGGGATGGCGCGGCATCTGCAGGCAGAGATGCTCGACGGCGGCCGGATCGGCGAGGAACGATGCCGGCAGGTTGATGGAGAGATCGATCGGGCCGCTCTGGCCGAAGAAGTACTGCCAGTCGTCGAGCGCGCGGCCGATCACGAATTGCGACAGCTCGCGGAAATGCGGATCGCCGTCCGCCGGGATGAAGTAGGCCGGCGGCACCACGCCCCAGGACGGATGGCGCATGCGCACCAGCGCCTCGGCGCCGCGCGAGACGAGGGTGCGTGCATCGACCTTGTGCTGGTACCACAGCTCCAGCCAGCCCGACTTGAGCGCCTCCGCCACGTCCACGGGTGCGCTGGGCGGGGCGTCGGCCGGCACCAGCGCGGCGATGGCCGCGCGCAGGCGGTCGGGCCCGAACGGCGTCGCCAGTGTCGGCAACATGACAAGGCCGAGTTCCGCACCGAGTTGCTGGATCGCCGCGACCACCGGCGAGCCGGAGGGGCCGATGGGCAGCACGTGGCCGTCGAAGGCCTTGTCGGCAAGCGTGGTCAGGACGCGGCTCGCCGCGTCGCCGCCGGCGGACAGGCCGAGCATCACGAGGTCGATGTGCTGCTGGTCGAGCCGCGCACCGAGGTCATGGGCATCGCGGGCGTCCGAGGTCAAGAGCCCCAGTTCCTCCAGCGTGTCGGCGAGGAAGGTCCGGATGTGCTGCTTGCTGTCGACGATGCACACGCTGGACGAGATCCTGCGCCGGCCGAACGTGACGAACTTAGGAGGTCGTTCCGAGTGCTGGCTCTGCATTCCCCACCGCGCGAATCGCTTGTTTGCTGGCGAATCCTTCGTAGCGGCCGCTCGGTGCGCGAATGGGGAATTGTCGCGGCCGTTCACTGTTATGCTTCGCTAAGGTTACCCTCTCCAATGCGATTTAAATGCCGATCAAATTGTCGGAAACGCCGTGCGGCGCGCGGGCGCAGGGCTGCAAACTGGCCGCCGGCCGCGCCAACCACACCATTTTCGATTCATTTTATTGGGTTTTGGACCAATCTTGATCTTGCCCGAGGTCAGATCGGGCGGCTATGGTCCGGCCGACGCGGGCGTAGTTCAGTGGTAGAACGACAGCTTCCCAAGCTGTATGTCGTGAGTTCGATTCTCATCGCCCGCTCCATCCCCCGCCTGTCCTGAACATCAGATCGAGGTCCGGATTTTCGGACACGTCGTGCCGCGAGCATCCGGCGCGGGCTGTGCTCGCGCCGCTGCCAGTCTCACACGGCCGGCTGGGACGCGGCCTTGGCTTCCGTGCGCGGCAGGCTGGGCGGGGCATGGGATACCGGGATCAGGTCGCCCGGCAGCAGGCGCCGCAGCAGGCCCCACAGCCCGCGCGGCTCGATCAGGATGACGCCGATCGACAGCGTGCCGAGCAGGATGAAGTGCCACACGCCGATCTCCGCGAGGTACTCGCGCAGCAGGAAGAACACGATCGTGCCGATGATCGGTCCCTCGAAGCTGCCGACGCCGCCGATCACCACGATGAAGATGATGTAGACCGTCCACTCGGTGATGCTGAACGATGCCGGCGGCGCGACACGCAGCTTCTGCAGCGTGATCAGCGCGCCGGCGAGGCCGAGGAACGGCGCGGCCCACAGGAAGCACAGCACCCGCGACCAGGTCAGGTTGACGCCGATGGAGCCGGCGCCTTCCTCGTTGTCGCGCATCGCGGTGAGGCCGAGGCCGATCGAGGAGCGCATCAGGAGATAGCTGGAGACGAATGCCAGTGCCACGAGGCCGAGCGCCAGCCAGTAGATGTTGGTGTAGCGGGTGGCGATGCTGCTGCCGAACTGCCTGACGGCGGCGACGGGCAGGCTGACGCCGGAGCCGCCGCCGAACGCCGACAGCTTGCCGGCGGCGAGCATCAAGGTTTCCGCCACCACCCAGCTGCCGACCGCGAGATAGGCGGCGCGCAGGCGGAAGATCACCACCATGATCGGCACGGCGAAGGCGAGCGCAACAAGGCCGGCCATCAGCACCGACACGTAGGGATTGAAGCTGCCGAACACCAGGAAGCCGAAGAACGCGTAGGCGCCGATGCCGACGAAGGCGTGCTGGCCGACGGAGACGATGTCGGCGTAGCCGGCGAGCAGGTTCCACATCATCGCCAGCACCAGCAGCAGCATGAATTCGGTGGCGAGTTGCATCTGGCGCGGATCGAGGATGAACGGGCCGGCAGCGAGGAACAGCGCGCCGAGCAGCAGCAGCGCCCGGCCGGCGAGGATGGAATGGGAGTTGGCGAGAAAGCGCGTCACGCTGCCGACCTCAATATTTCGGGAACAGGCCCTGCGGCCGGGCCAGGAAGATCACCAGGAAGACGATGTGGCCGGCGAGCACCTGCCAGGCGGCGTCGAACTGGGCGCCGACCGCCTGGGCAATGCCGATCACGATGCCGCCGACCAGTGTGCCCCACAGGCTGCCGAGGCCGCCGAGCACCACCGCCTCGAAGGCGATCAGCAGCCGGCTCGGGCCGGAGGTCGGGTCGAAGTTGGTCCACACCGCCATGAAGCCGGCCGAGATCGCCATCGTGACCCCGACGACACCCATCGCCACCGCATAGATCCGGGCGGACGGCAGGCCGACGAGGTTGGCGGTCGACACGCTGTCGGACACCGCGCGGATGCGCGCGCCGATCCGGCTGCGGTAGAGCAGCAGGTCGAGCCCCCAGATCATCGCGATCGCGGAGAGGAAGATGATCAGCGGCAGAACGCCGATGTTGATGTTGTTGCCGAGATGCAGCGTCGCGGTCTCGATGGCGCCGCCAGACACCTTGCGGATGTCGGCGCCGTAGACGCCCTGCAGGCTGTTCTGGACGATGATCGACAGCCCGAAGGTGACGAGGATGATCGACAGCACGTCCTTGCCGAGCACGCGCTGCAGCAGCAGGCGCTGCAGCAGATAGCCGCCGGCGAAGGTGAGCGGCAGGATGATGGCGATCGCGACCAGCGTCGGCAGTCCCAGGCCCTGGGTCAGCGACCACAGGATGAAGGAGATGAGCACGATGAGGTCGCCGTGCGCGATGTTGACGAAGCGCATGACGCCGACCGACAGCGACAGTCCCATGGCGAACAGCGCATACAGCCCGCCCACCAGGATGCCCTGCACGATCTGATTGAGCCAGATTCCGAGCATGGTCTCTACAGTCCGAAATAGTGTTTGACGACGGTGTCGTGGGACGTCTCGGCCGGGCGGCCGCTGAGGTTCACCTTGCCTTCGAGCAGGCAATAGAAGCGGTCGGCGACCGCGAGCGAGCGGGTGATGTCCTGCTCGACCACGAGGATGCCGATGCCGCGTGCCTTGATCGCCGGGATGATCTCGTAGAGGTCCTTGATCACGGTGGGCGCGAGACCGAGGCTGATCTCGTCGCACAACAGCAGCTTGGGATTGGCGAGCAGCGCGCGGCCGACCGCGACCATCTGCTGCTGGCCGCCGGACAGTTCGCCCGCGAGCTGCCGCCGCTTGTCCTTGAGGATCGGGAAGAAGCGGTAGATGTCGTCGAAGCCGATCTCGCCGCGGCGCCCGACCTCCCAGCCGATGTGGAGGTTCTCTTCCACCGTCAGCGACGGAAACAGCCGCCGCCCCTCGGGCACCAGCGCGACGCCCCCCGCGACGATGTCGGCGGTGGAGCGCCCGGCGAGGTCCGAGCCCTCGAAGCGGATCGCGCCCTCGATGCGGTCGGCCTGGCCGACGATCGCCTTCAGCAGCGACGACTTGCCGGCGCCATTGGCGCCGATGATCGACACGATCTCGCCGGCGCCGACGGAAATCGTGGCGCCGACCAGCGCGCGGAACTGGCCGTAGTAGACCGACAGATTTTCCACTGCCAGCAAGGTATCCCGTGACATTCCCTGGTCCTCAAACGCCAAGATAGACTTCCTTGACGCGCCCGTCCGCGAGCACCTGGTCCGGGGGCCCGCTGCTGATGATGTTGCCGCCGTGCAGCACGGTCAGCCGTGTGGCGATGCGGCGCAGCGCATGCAGCACGTGCTCGATCCAGATGATGGTGGCGCCCTGGCTGTGCGCGGTGCGGATGATGTCGAGCAGCGAGTCGCATTCGGCGTCGGTCAGGCCGCCGGCGATCTCGTCGAGCAGCAGCAGGCGCGGGCTCTGCGCCAGCGCTTTCGCAAGCTCCAGCCGCTTGAGGTCGAGCAGCGACAACTGGCCCGCAGGGATGCGCAGGCGATGCGCCAGCCCGGTGAATTCGATCACCTCCTGGGCCTTGTCCTTGGCCGCGCGGATGCCGAGGCTACCGCCATGCACCGCGGCAACCATGACGTTCTCGAACGTGCTCATGTGGGTGAAGGGCTTCGGCACCTGGTAGGTGCGGCCGATGCCGAGCCGGCAGCGGTCCCAGACCTTGACGCGGGTGATGTCGCGGTCGTTGAGATGCACGGTGCCGCTGCTCGGCGCCTGCACCCCGGCGATGATATTGAACAGCGTGGTCTTGCCCGCGCCATTGGGGCCGATCACGCCCAGCACCTCGCCCGCCCTGACATCCATGTCGAGATTGTCGATCACGGACAGGGCGCCGAAACGTTTCGAGAGGCCGGCAAGTTTCAGCATGGTCGCTCTTTGTCAGTCCTGCGGTCCGCATGCGGACCGTCTGCGATACATGATGGCGCCGCGATGGTCGCACAGCCTGAAAGCTACGCGCGCGGCGTCCGGTCGGTCAATGATGCGGGAATGTCCAGCTCATGCGAGCACAGGCTGCGCCGGCCGGGACGGCCGGCGCAGCCAAGGCTCAGCTGTACTTGATCACGCGCGGGTCGCCGCCGACGGGAACGTCCTTGGCGGTCGAGTTGTCGACGATGACCATCTCGTAGGGATACTTCTTGCCCTTCTCCCACTGGCCGATCACCAGCGGCGTCAGCGCGCAGTTCGGGAACGGGCCCTTGTTGAAGTTGATCGGGCCGACGATCGACTTGTAGTCGGTGGTCTTGATCGCGTCGCGGATCGACTCCGGCTTGTCGAGGTTCTGGGTGCGCTTGAGCACGTCGAAGATCACCTCGAACAGTGCGTGGCGGAAGCCGAGCGGCAGCGACCACTGGCGGTTGCTGACCTTCTCGTACTCGTCGGCGAGCTGGAGCGAGCTCTGGCCGTTGAGGCCGGAGACGTAGGGGTGGAATTTCGACCACCACACCTCGGTGGTCAGCCCCAGCGCGCGGTCGCCGAGCGGGGTGATCGCCGGCGGGAATTCCAGCGCCTTGCCCATGTAGACGACCTTGGGCTGGAAGCCCTGCTGCGCCGCGCCATTCCAGAAGGTGGTGAACTCCGGCGGCGGCACGACGCCGGTGACGATCTCGACCCCCGCCGACTTGAACGCCGCGATCTGCGAGTTGTAGTTGCTGGCCGGCATGTCGAAGCGGCCGGGATCGATGACGCTGAAGCCGTTCTTGATCAGGAACGGCGGGTTGCCGTGCTCCTTGTCGGACTGCGCGATGCCGTCGCCGTCGTTCGGCCACAGCGCGCCGACCTTCTTGTTGGTGTCGAGGCGCTTGAAGTATGGCACCAGCGATTCGATCAGCTGCTGGCCGGCGAAGAAGAAGTGGTAGGTCCACTCGAAGCCCTTCTTCGGGTCGCCCTTGCGGCCGAAGAAGTAGGGTTCCAGCGGCGCGTCGTTGGTGATGCAGGGAATGCCGTTGGCTTCGCACTGATCCGACACCGGATTGACCGTCTCGGGGGTCGCGAACGCGGCCACGAGGTCGACCTTGTCCTTCAGGATCAGTTCCTGGGTCACTTCCGCGGCGCGGTTGGGGCTCGACTGGCTGTCCTTGACCACGATCTCGTAGGAATGCTCGGTGCCGTTGACCTTGATCTTGCCGCCGAGCGTCTTCTTGATCTGGTCGAGCGTGAACGGCACATGCTCGGTGAAGAAGGCCAGCGGGCCGGTGGCCGGCATGACCAGGCCGATCTTGATGGTCTTCGGCGCCGCAAAAGCCACGCGCGGCAGACCGCCGACCGTAGCGAACGCAGCGCCGGCGCCTGCGGCCTTGAGGACCGACCGGCGATTCAGGTGGTTGGTATCCTTTGGCATCGATGTGTGCTCCCCTCGTTGCAATTCCGCCGCGCCCGGCCGCTCGTCGTTGTTGTGATTGTGGACGGTGCCGCCGAGACGCCCGCAGGCCGCGACGGAGGTCGCGACCCGCAGCAGTCTTCTAGCTTGCATCGACGACGAGGAAAGGGCTGAATTCGTGGGCCCGGGCGCCGCGACAATTTGCCGGCTGACAGCGCTGAAACGCTGGAAACCACGGTATTTTAGGGCTTCCCGCGTTGTGGGTGCAGGCGCGCGCGGTGCCAGGCCGCGTTGTCCGCGGCGCCAAGTTCGCTGGCAATCAATCCAAAGTTCGTTTTGAGAAGGGCTTGCGGGCAGGCGGAATGCCGCACGCGCGGCATGTCGTTGCGTCCTGTCCGCAAAGCCCCGCCGTGATGGTTCAGCAGGGCGAACCACGGCCGCCGCGCGCCACGATGCGGCAGTGCCCGCGCCGCGGTCGCGCAACTGACGCCACGATGACGCGGAGGTGACGGCACTCACCAGAAAATTCAACGAAAACAAATGGCTATTTCGATCGCGGGGACCACGAAAGCCCTTGCCGCCGCCCCGATAGCGGTTATATCTGCCGCCCGTCCCCCTGTGAGCACGCCGCGCCCCGATGCAGCCCATCATCTCCGTCTCGAACCTGTCGAAAGTCTACGGATCGGGCTTCCAGGCGCTGAAGAGCATCAACCTCGATATCCGTCCGGGCGAGATCTTCGCGCTGCTCGGCCCCAACGGCGCCGGCAAGACCACGCTGATCAGCATCATCTGCGGCATCGTCAATCCGTCGTCCGGGACGGTCCGGGTCGGCGGCCATGACATCATCTCCGACTATCGTGCCGCTCGTTCGCTGATCGGGCTGGTGCCGCAGGAACTGACCACCGACGCGTTCGAGACGGTGTGGGCGACCGTCAGCTTCAGCCGCGGCCTGTTCGGCAAGCCGGCGGATCCTGCGCATATCGAGCGCGTGCTGAAGGCGCTGTCGCTGTGGGACAAGAAGGACAACATGATCATGACGCTGTCCGGCGGCATGAAGCGGCGCGTCCTGATCGCCAAGGCGCTGTCGCACCAGCCGTCCGTGCTGTTCCTGGACGAGCCGACCGCCGGCGTCGACGTCGAGCTGCGCAAGGGCATGTGGGACGTCGTGCGCTACCTCAGGGACAACGGCGTCACCATCATTCTCACCACGCACTATATCGAAGAAGCCGAGCAGATGGCCGACCGCATCGGCGTCATCAGCAAGGGCGAATTGATCCTCGTCGAGGATAAGGCCGAGCTGATGCGCGAGCTCGGCCAGAAGCAACTGACGCTGCACCTGCAGTCGCCGCTCGAGGCCATCCCGGCGGCGCTCGCGCCTTACGGCCTGACGATCGGGGCCGATGGCCATGAGGTGATCTACACCTACGACACCCAGGCCGAGCGCACCGGCATCACCTCGCTGCTCAGCGACCTGCGGCAGGCCGGCGTGAGCTTCCGCGACCTGCAGACCAGGGAAAGTTCCCTGGAAGACATTTTCGTCGGATTGCTGGCGCGGTCCAACGCCCGCGGCCGCTGATGTTGCGGCGGCCTGACGACTTGACATCCATCGCTTGCGAGAGGAAGAGCCGATGAACCTCCACGGCGTTCTGGCGATCTACCGGTTCGAGATGGCGCGCACCAAGCGCACCGTGTTCCAGAGCATCGTCTCCCCGGTGCTGTCGACCTCGCTGTACTTCATCGTGTTCGGCGCGGCGATCGGTTCGCGCATCAGCGAGATTGACGGCGTCAGCTATGGCGAGTTCATCGTTCCCGGCCTGATCATGCTGATGCTGCTGACGCAGAGCGTCTCCAACGCCTCGTTCGGCATCTATTTCCCGAAATTCACCGGCACGATCTACGAGCTGCTGTCGGCGCCGATCTCCTATCTCGAGGTGGTGGTCGGCTATGTCGGCGCGGCCGCCTCCAAGTCGATCATCCTCGGCCTGATCGTGCTGGTCACTGCGGCGCTGTTCGTCGACCTGCGCATCGACCATCCGGTGTGGATGTTCGCCTTCCTGGTGCTGACCGCGGTGTCGTTCAGCCTGCTCGGCTTCATCATCGGCATCTGGGCGCAGGGCTTCGAGCAGCTGCAGGTCATTCCGCTGCTGGTGGTGACGCCGCTGACCTTCCTCGGCGGCACGTTCTATTCGGTCAATGTGCTGCCGCCGACGTGGCAGAAGATCACCCTGTTCAACCCGCTGGTCTACCTGATCAGTGGCTTTCGCTGGAGCTTCTACAGCATCGCCGACGTCCATGTCGCGATCAGTGCCGCGGTGGCGATCGGCTTTCTGCTGCTCTGCCTCGTCGCGATCTGGTGGATCTTCCGGACAGGCTATCGCCTCAAGAGCTGATCGCGCCGCTGCAGGGAGGCTGTGCGCAAACGCCGCTTGCCTGCCGACGCGATCCTGACATGCTAGTGTGGTGGATCTGACATTCGCTTCAGCATCGCCGCGAGTCCTCCAAGCGAATGTCAGATCCAAAACCACACTAGAATCTGATATTTGCTAGTGTCCCTATGGTTCTAACATTCGCAAGAGAGCCAGCCGCAAAGTGCTGCGAATGTTAGAACCGGGACACTAGCCGTGCCAGTCTGGTCCTCCCGTCCCATCCTCGTCAGAGAAGCCTGCATGTCCCAGCCCCGCCTGTTCACGCCGATCACGCTGCGCGGCGTCACCGCCAGGAACCGCCTGATCATCTCGCCGATGTGCCAGTACTCGGCGGAGGGCGGCATGGCGAGCGACTGGCATCTCGTGCATCTCGGCAAGTTCGCCCAGGGCGGCGCCGGCATCGTGATGACGGAGGCGGCCGCGGTGGTCGCCGAGGGCCGCATCACCCATGGCGACCTCGGCATCTGGACCGATGCCCAGGTCGCGCCGCTGGCGCGCATCGCGACCTTCCTCCGCAACAACGGCGCGGTGCCGGCGATTCAATTGGCCCATGCCGGCCGCAAGGCCAGCATGCAGCGCCCCTGGTATGGCAACGCGGCGCTGACAGCGGACGATCATGCACGCGGCGACACGCCCTGGCCGATCGTCGCGCCGAGCCCGATCCCGATGGACGAGGGCTGGCTGATGCCGCACGAGCTCGGCATCGAGGAGCTCGCGGCGCTGCGCGACCATTGGCGTGCGGCCACTCTGCGCGCGGCGGCGGCCGGGTTCGAGGTGCTGGAGGTGCACTGCGCTCACGGCTACCTGCTGCATGAATTCCTGTCGCCGCTGTCGAACAGGCGCACCGACGGCTACGGCGGCGATCTCGCCGGGCGGATGCGCTTTCCGCTGGAGATCATTGCCGCGGTGCGCGACGTCTGGCCCGACAACCGCCCGCTGTTCGTGCGCATCTCGGCGGTGGACGGCATCGACGGCGGCTGGACGCTGGAAGACTCCGTGGCGTTCGCGCGCGAGGCCAAGGCGCGCGGCGTCGACGTCATCGACTGCTCGTCGGGCGGGCTGATGGGCTCGGCCACCGCGGCGCGGCTGCCGCGCGGCTATGGCTTCCAGGTGCCATTCGCGGCCGAGATCCGCAAGCAGGCCGGCATCGCCACCATGGCGGTCGGCCTGATCCTGCATCCGCAGCAGGCCGAGGACATTCTCGCCGAGGGCCATGCCGACATCGTCGCTGTCGGCCGCGAGGCGCTGTTCGATCCGAACTGGCCGCTGCATGCGGAGCTTGCGCTGTCCGGACGCAGCGAAGGCGTGTTCGATGCCTGGCCCAGGCAGTACGGCTGGTGGCTCGAGCGGCGCGAGCCGGGTCTGCGCCGGCTCGACGGGCCGGCGCTGCCGTTCCGAACCGCGCGTGGTTAGCCAGTCGCGGCGGTGACCACGCGGCTGGATTCGCCGCGGCGGTAGACCATCAGCGTGGCGGCAAGGCCGCAGACCGCGGCGAAGCTCATCCACAATGCGGGCGCCGCCTTGTTGCCGGTCATCTCGATCAGCGCGGTGGAGACCGCCGGCGTGAAGCCGCCGAACAGCGCGGTGGCGAGGCTGTAGGCCAGCGAGAAGCCGACGGTGCGCACGCTGGCCGGCACGATCTCGGTCAACGCCACCACCATGGCGCCGTTGTAGCTGCCGTAAAGGAACGACAGCCACAGCTCGACCATCAGCATGCGCTCGAACGACGGCGCGCTGGTCAGCCAGCTCATCGCCGGATAGGCGGTGAGGATGGTGAGGACGGTGAAGGTGAGCAGGATCGGGCGGCGGCCGATGCGGTCGGACAGCGCCCCCATCACCGGCAGCCAGATCAGGTTGGAGACGCCGACGCAGAAGGTGACGATCAGCGAATCCACCTCCGACAGCTTCAGCACGCTCTTGCCGAAGGTCGGGGTGTAGACGGTGATGAGATAGAACGACACCGTGGTCATCACCACCATCAGCATGCCGGCGATCACAATCTGCCAGTTCTCGATGATCGAGCGGAAAATCTCGCTCGATGTCGGGCGGTGCTTGCGCGCCAGGAACGCCTCGGTCTCCTGCAGCGAGCGGCGGATCACGAAGATGAACGGCACGATCAGCGAGCCGATGAAGAATGGGATGCGCCAGCCCCAGTCGGACACCTCGGCGGGTGTCAGCGCCTTGTTGAGGGTGTAGCCGATCAGCGCGGCGACAATGATCGCCACCTGCTGGCTGCCGGACTGCCAGCTGACATAGAAGCCCTTCTGGTTCGGCGGCGCCATTTCCGAAAGGTAGACCGACACGCCGCCGAGCTCGACGCCGGCGGAGAAGCCCTGCAGCAGCCGGCCGATCAGCACCAGCACCGGCGCGAGCAGGCCGATGGTCGCGTAGGACGGCACGAAGGCGATCAGGATGGTGCCCATCGCCATGATGGCGAGAGTGACGATCAGGCCCTTGCGCCGGCCGACCTGGTCGACATAGGCGCCGAGGAAGATCGCGCCCAGCGGCCGCATCAGGAAGCCGGCGCCGAAGGTGCCGAAGGTCAGCAGCAGCGAAGCGAATTCATTGCTGGCCGGGAAGAACGCCTTGGCGATGTGCGTGGCATAGAAGCCGAACAGGAAGAAATCGAACATTTCAAGAAAGTTGCCGCTGGTCACACGTAGGACCGTGGCAAGCTTCGAAGACGTCGGTGCCGTCGCCATGGACTGAACTCTCCCCCGAGGTTGGCTTTTGGCCGGGCACTGTGGGCGGTTTTGCCACACCCCGCAAGGGACTAGGCTTGTGCGGTGTGGGCCCCCGGTGGGTGGGAACCACGGCCTCGCGTCAGGCCACCGCCTTTGCTGCGGCGCGGCCCGCGGTGCGGCCGGAGAACAGGCAGCCGCCGAGGAACGTGCCTTCCAGCGCACGATAGCCGTGCATGCCGCCGCCGCCGAAGCCGGCGGCCTCGCCGACCGCGTAGAGCCCGGGAATGATCTGGCGATCACTGCCGAACACACGGGCGTCGAGATCGGTCTCGAAGCCGCCGAGCGTCTTGCGGGTCAGGATGTTCAGCCGCACCGCGATCAGCGGGCCATGTGCGGGATCGAGGATGCGGTGGGGCTTGGCGGTGCGGATCAGTTTGTCGCCGAGGTAGCGGCGGGCATTGTGGATGCCCATCACCTGGGTGTCCTTGACGTAGGGGTTGTCGAGCTCGCGGTCGCGCGCCTCGATCTGGCGGCGGATGTCGCCCGCCGCCAGCAGGTCGCTGCCGGCGAGCGCGTTCATGCCGGCGACCAACTCCTCCAGCGTGTCGCGAACGATGAAATCGGCGCCGTGGCGCTTGAATGCTTCCACCGGTCCCGGCGCCCCCTTGTTGGTGGCGCGCTTCAGCGTCATGCGCCAGCTCTTCGAGGTGAGGTCGGGATTCTGCTCCGATCCCGACAGCGCGAACTCCTTCTTGATGATGCTCTGGGTCAGGATGAACCAGGAATAGTCGTTGCCGCTCGCCATGATGTAGGCGAGCTGGCCGAGCGTGTCGTAGCCGGGATAGAGCGGCGAGGGCAGGCGCTGGCCGCGGGCGTCGAACCACATCGACGATGGTCCCGGCAGGATGCGGATGCCGTGGTTCGGCCAGATCGGATCCCAGTTGTGCAGGCCTTCGACGTAGTGCCACATCCGGTCGCGGTTGATCAGCCGCCCGCCGGCGGCCTCCGTGATGCCGATCATGCGGCCATCGACATGGGCGGGCACGCCCGCGACCATGCGCTGCGGCGGGGCGCCGAGCCGCGACGGCCAGTTTTGCCGCACGAGGTCGTGGTTGCCGCCGATGCCGCCGCTTGCCACGATCACCGCCTGCGCCGACAGCGCAAACTCGCCGATCACCGTGCGCGACGAGGTTTCGCCGCGTTTGACCTCAGTCGGCTCCAGCACCGCGCCGCTGACGCCGGTGGCCGCACCATTGGTGAGGGTCAGCGCGTCGACGCGGTGGCGGAAGCGGAAGGTGATGCGACCGCTCCGTTCCGCCTCGCGGGCGCGCCGTTCGAACGGCTCGACGATACCGGGCCCGGTGCCCCAGCTGATGTGGAAGCGCGGCACCGAGTTGCCGTGGCCCAGGGCGTCGTAGCCGCCGCGCTCGGCCCAGCCGACCACCGGGAAGATGCGGTGGCCCATGGCGCGCAGCCAGTCGCGCTTCTCGGTGGCGGCGAACTGCACATAGGCCTGCGCCCAGCGCCGCGGCCAGTCGTCCTCGTCGCGGTCGAAGCCGGCGGTGCCCTGCCAGTCCTGCCAGGCGAGTTCGAAGCTGTCCCTGATCTTGAGACGGCGCTGCTCGGGGCTGTCGACCAGGAAGAGGCCGCCGAGCGACCAGAACGCCTGGCCGCCAAGGCTCTGCGGCCCTTCCTGCTCCACCACGATGACGCGCTTGCCGGCGTCGGCGAGCTCCGTCGCCGCCACGAGACCCGCAAGGCCTGCGCCCACGACAATGACATCCGCCGTGTCAGCCATTGGTTTCCCACCCCTTCAACATTGCTTGCACGCCGTCGTCGCGCAGACCGGCTTTCCAGCCACGATGCCGGTTTTCCGTCCGTCCGCGCAAGGGCACATTCGCCTCATGCCCTGCGCGGCACCTCGTAGACCAGCGCCGGCGCCATGGTGTCGATGTCCTCGACGGGCTGGGGCGGGCGCCACAGGAACATGGTGAAGGTCATCTTGTCCGGGGTGACGTCGATGATGGTGAAGCCGTTCTTCTCGGTGGGCTTCAGTGCCTGCTCCATGCCGATGAGCTGGGAGGGCATCGATTCGATGCCGCGGTACGCCGAGGGAAAGCCGAGATCACCCGTTCCCAGAGTGCCTGCCATGACCGCATGGACCGGATGGGCCAGCGACAGGTCTCCCGAGCGGGTCATCTGTCCTGCGGCGCTGGCGTGGAAGTCGCCCTGCACGATCACGCCCGCGCGCCGTGTCTGGGCGGCGAGGGCGGCGATGAGCCGCTGATGCTGCGCGAACCAGCCGCGTTGCCATCCCGCCTTCTCCTCATAGAGGACGAGACGGCCGGAAGCGTCGAGCACGTCCGGATACCAGTCGCCGAGCTTGCCGGAGGAGTAGGCGAACGGCAGTGACGGCACATGCATGAAATGCGTGGTGTCCTCGGCGCGGGTGCGTGCCACCAGCCAGTCCTCGGTCCATTGCGGAAGGATCTTCGCGTGCGACCCCTTGTAGTCCACATACCTCCGGCAGTCGTACAGCACGGCCTCGAGCAGCTTGCCGTAGCGCAACGTGCCGAACGTGATGTTGGTGCCGGCCGGCGCCTGCGCCTTGTCGCCCCCGGGCAACCAGGCTGGACGGTTCGCGTCGGGCAGGAACTCGGGATAGTACAGCTGCTGGGTCTGCTCGGCGCCCAGGGTGCCGTAGGTATCCGGCGGCAGGGTCGCGACCTTGGTGTCGAACTCGTCGTTCTCGAAGGTGTCGTGGTCGTCGGTCAGGAAGAATGCCGGTGTCGATCGCAGTGTGGTGCCGTAGAGGCCGGGGATCTGATAGTCGCATACCCCCAGGAAGATGGCGACGTTGCGCGGGTGCAGCATCGGCACCGAGATATCCAGGGCGCCACCGAATGTCGTCCAGAGCTCCTCCTGGACCAGCTTGGCGAACGGCTTGTTGAGCGAGGTCGCGATATCCCAGTAGATGTGGTCGCCATTGGCGATGACGGCGTCCGGCCGGTATGACATGGCACGGGCGAGCAAACGCTGCCGCGCTGCCATGCCGAGAAAACCCGTCTTGTCCTTCCAGCGCCTGCCGTCGTAGCCGCCGGCGCAGGTATAGGCGACAATGCGCATGTGCTCGGGCGTCGCGTCCGGCGCCGGGAAAGTGCGCAGCGGCCACGCATCGCACAGCGGCGCGCCGCCGGCATCGATGATCTGCAGTTCATAGCGTGTCGCCGGCCGCAGGGCCGACGCGTCGAAGCGCCAGAACCTGCCCTGGCCGTGGGTCCGTTCGCCGTCGATGCGCCTGCCGTCGAGCGTCAAGTGCGGCATGCCGGTGAGCGGCGCCTTGAACGACGCCTTGATCAGGAAACGCTCGTGGCTGGCGGTGGGAATGAGATGGGCGAGCTGGCCCTGGTTCCAGCCGTCCGTGGCCGGCGCGGTCGCGACGGGCGCGGCGAGGGCCTGCGGTCCCAGCAGGCCGAGGGCCGGCACCCCGGCACACAGCGCCAGAAATTCGCGTCGTTCGAGGTCAGATGTGCTGCGTCGGTGCTGGTCCATGCTGTCCTCCTGGTCATGGCGCCCGCCGCTTGCTCCCGTCGGGGCGGCGTGCGGCTGCGCGCCCATGTCTTAAGGGCAGGCGTTGGCAAGGACTGTCAGCGATTTATCAGTTGGCCGGAGCGGTGCGAGTGGTCCAATTCTAACATTCGCATCCCGCTTCAGATGGCGCTTTTGCGAATGTTAGAATTAAGGGACCACTAGCAAGTATAAGATTCTAGTGGAGCTTTGGATTTGACATTCGCTTCCGGGACTCGCGGCTACGTGGGTAGCGAATGTCAAATCCGCTCCACTAGGATCGGGAGTTGGCCGCGCGCGAATCAGGTCTTCACCGGGCGGCCCTCTTCAGCGCGTGCGGTGTCGTGGATCTCTATCTCGCCATAGCGCAGCGAGATACGTCCGCGTTTGGCCAGGGCCTGTAATTCCTTGTTGAGCGTCGGACGGCTGATGCCCAGCATCATAGCCAGCGTATCCTGCGAGGCGCTGACACAGCTGCGCCCCTTGGCGGACAGTGTGACGTCGCCATGGGCCAGCGCGATCAGGCGTCGCATGATGCGCTCCTGTGTGCTCAGCAGCGCGCTGTCCCCCATGGTCCCGTAAGCCATCCGCAAACGTTGCGCCACCTGTCGGGCGATGGCCTGGGCAAATCCGATCCGCTGCATGAGGGCATCGAATTTCGTCGCACTAACGGTTCGCAATTCGGCGTCGGTCAGCGCGACCGCCGTATGCGCCCGCGGCCGACGGTCCAGCACCGGACCCGCACCGAACCAGTTGCCCGGTTCGACGACGGCCAGAATCACTTCCTTGCCGGCGGGGTGCAGGATCGAGAGTTTGATGCGGCCGGTGACGACGCCAAAAAACGCTCCTGATGGACTGTCGAACGGGTCGTCCTGGCAGAACAACAATGTGCCCTGCGTGAGCGCGACCGGCATCGAGGCGGCCAGCAGCGCCTCCGCGTCCGCGGCGGCGAGGCTCCTGAACCAGGGATTGTCGGCAAATGCCTGCATGGCGCGCACAAACCTTTCGCCGGCAGCATAGCGCCCCCGGTGGTCGGGCGGCCAGCCGCGCGCCGCTCGGGTCCGCCGCGGGCGGGGCGAAACTCAGCGCCGCGCGGGAACCTGCCGCAACGGAAAATACAGGATTGTATGTGCCGCTGCGTCCCGTTGTCCCAGTTCGGGATCGCGCCTTGTGCACTGCATCTTCCGCGCAACACCCGATCCGAAAATCGGCGCGCATGGATTGCGCCACTGGACAAAGCGTCGCGATCGAAAGACGTTTACGACAGATTGATTTCGATTGTTCCGGGTTGGACGGGGCGGGGGAATGAAGGTCGTTACGGGGTTGCTTGCAGCAGTGCTGCTGATGGCCGGCATCGGGGTCAGCCATGCGGTCGTCCGCATCTCCGACGATCGCGGCGGCCGCATCGGAACCTATGTCGACAAGTACCAGGGGCTACGCACCTCGGGCGAAATGGTGATCATCGACGGCCTGTGCGCCTCCGCCTGCACCATTGTGCTCGGCGCGGTGCCGCAGAACCGGATCTGCGTCACCTCGCGGGCCAATCTCGGCTTTCACGCGGCCTGGGACTATGGCTCGGACGGGCGAACCATTACCAATCCCGAAGCCACCCAGATGCTGTATTCGATGTATCCGGCGCGGATCAAACGCTGGATCTCGCACCGGGGCGGGCTGACGCCGCGCATGATCTTTCTGCGCGGGCGTGAGCTCACGACCATGTACCGCCCCTGTTACCTCGACGCCCAGGCGTCGGCCCATGAGGCGCCCGCCCGCTGACGGCACGCTGCCGCCTCCGCGGGACGTGATCAGGCGCACGGCGTTAATGCTTGCCTGCGGGCGGCGTCCGACCTATCTGGAACCTGATGCCAAGAGATCTGGCCATGGCGCGCGAAACGGCCGCGTCCGACGATCGGACGTCGGCGCGCCTGCGCACGGTGGTGCTGGCCTCGGTGCTCGGGGTGGTCGGTCTGGTGCTCGCGGCCGCGGTGGGCCTGTGGATGCATTACGGGACCACGGTGTTCTTCCAGGTGTTGGCGGCCGGCATCGCCGCCTGCTTCTGATCAGAGACGAGAATTGACATGACGGATCGGACGGCACGCCCGCTTGTTGTCGTGGCTGCATTCGCGGCGAGCCTCGCCATCGGCCTGATGGCGACGCTGTGGCTGCTGGGTGGGTTCAGCGGCGCCACGGCCCCGGCGACGATCGGTGGCCCGTTCCAGCTCAGCGACCAGAGCGGCGAGGCGGTGACCGAAAAGAACCTGCAGGGCAAGCCGACGCTGATCTTCTTCGGCTTCACCCATTGTCCGGACGTCTGCCCGACCTCGCTGTTCGAGATTTCGGAAGTGCTGCGGGCGATGGGCCCCGACGTCGACAAGGTGAACGCCTATTTCGTCTCCGTGGACCCGGAGCGCGATACCCCGGCGGCGATGAAGGACTATCTGTCGAGCTTCGATCCGCACCTGAAGGGGCTGACCGGCAGTCCGGATGCGGTGGCTAAGGTCATTGCCAGCTACCGCGTCTATGCCAAGAAGGTGCCGCTCAAGGACGGCGACTACACCATGGACCATACCGCCCTGATCTACCTGATGGATCGCAATGGCCGGTTCGTGGCCCCCTTCAACATGAAGCGGAAACCGGAAGAGGCGGCCGCCGACCTCAAGCGGTATATTTGATTGCCGAAAGCCCCGTTTGTGCGGCGATCTGCCCTCGCGATTGCAGCCGGATCGTCTATAAGCCCCTGATGCAGATGGTTCCCGCAAGGCGCCTCCCGTCCGGCCCGGTCGCCCCGGCGCGTGCTCCGCGCCGGCGCCTGGCCGTGGGGATGGCCGCGCTGCTGGCGCTGTGCGGCGTGGCGGCCCTGGCCGGGGTCGCCCGTGCCGAAACCCCGGACAAGAGCAGCCCGCCACCGCCGGCCGCGGTTCAGGCGCCGGCTGCTCCGGCACCAAGGCCCGCGGTCGCGGGACAGGGGGCCCAGGTCGCGCCACAGGCGGTTCCCAGCTTCTGGGACCCGCGCCGGCGGCCGGACCGGCCCGACCTCACCCGCCTGACGGTGATCAGGTTTCTGACCGAAACCGACTATCCGCCGTTCAATTTCACGGGGCCGGACGGCAACCCGGCCGGCTTCAATGTCGATCTCGCTCGCCTGATCTGCGAGGAGATCAAGGTCACCTGCACCATTCAGATGCGCCGCTTCGAGACGCTGGTCGATTCGCTGACCAGCAGCCGCGGCGATGCCGTCATCGCCTCGCTTGCCGCGACGCCGCAGCTCCGCGCCAAGGTCGACTTCAGCGACCCCTACTATCGTGCGCCCGCCCGTTTCGTGTCGCGGCGCGAGGCCGTGCTGGTGGAGATGCGGCCCGAATATCTCGAGGGCAAGAAGGTCGGCGCCGTCGCCGGGTCGGCGCACGAAGCCTTCCTGAAATCGCAGTTCACGGACGCGCAGATCATTGGCTATCCCAATGACGAAGCGCTGCGGCTGGCGCTGCGCAAGGGCGAGGTGGACCTGATTTTCGGCGACGCCATCTCGCTCGCGTTCTGGATCAACGGCACTGACTCCGCCGAGTGCTGCGGCTTCAGCGGCGGGCCGTTCGTCGAGAGCCGCTACTTCGGCGAGGGCATCGGCATCGCCGTGCGCAAGGGCAACGACGTGCTGCGCCAGGCCATCAATTGGGCCATGTTCCGGATCTGGGAAAAAGGCCGCTATACCGACCTGTGGCTGCGCTACTTCTCGGTCAGCCCGTTCTGAACCACCCCTATGCGGGAGCCCGCCTCCCGGAAGACGGTCCCGCAGCGGCTTCACGCCGCGCCTCTGGCCGGATATGACAGTTCCTTGCGCACCGGCGCGAACGAAAGAGGATGTAATGTCGAACGAAATCCCCGGCACCGCGAGCGAGTTGCGGGCGCTGGCCGAACAGTCCAACGCATGGCCCTTCGAGCAGGCGAAGCTGATCGTCGCCCGCCTGAAGAAAAAGCCGAAGGACGAGGTGCTGTTCGAGACCGGCTACGGGCCGTCGGGGCTGCCGCACATCGGCACGTTCGGCGAGGTGGCGCGCACCAGCATGGTGCGCCATGCGTTCCGCGTGCTCACCGAAGACAAGATCAAGACGCGCCTGCTGGCGTTCTCCGACGACATGGACGGCCTGCGCAAGGTTCCCGACAACATCCCGAACAAGGATCTGCTCGTCCCGCACCTCGGCAAGCCGCTGACCCGCGTGCCCGATCCGTTCGGCACCCATCCGAGCTTCGGCGAGCACAACAATGCGCGGCTGCGCGCCTTCCTCGATACGTTCGGTTTCGACTACGAGTTCGCGAGCTCGACGCAGTATTATACGTCGGGCCGGTTCGACGCGACGCTGCGCAAGGTGCTGGAGCGTTTCGACAAGGTGATGGCGATCATGCTGCCGTCGCTGCGCGAGGAGCGCGCGGCGAGCTACTCGCCGTTCCTGCCGATCTGCCCGCGCACCGGCGTGGTGCTGCAGGTGCCGATCGTGGCGCAGGACGTTTCGGCCGGCACCATCTCCTATGATGATCCCGAAACGAACGAGCGGGTGACGCTGCCGGTCACCGGCGGCCACTGCAAGCTGCAGTGGAAGCCGGACTGGGCGATGCGCTGGACCGCGCTCGGCGTCGACTATGAAATGGCCGGCAAGGACCTGATCGATTCCGTCAAGCTGTCCGGCAAGATCTGCAGCGCGCTCGACGGCACGCCGCCGGAAGGCTTCAACTATGAGCTGTTCCTCGACGACAAGGGGCAGAAGATCTCGAAGTCCAAGGGCAACGGCCTCACCATCGAGGAGTGGCTGCGCTATGCCTCGCCGGAATCGCTGTCGCTGTTCATGTACCGCGAGCCCAAGGCGGCGAAGCGGCTGTACTTCGACGTCATCCCGCGCAATGTCGACGACTACCAGCAGTTCCTCGATGGCTATGGCCGACAGGACGGCAAGCAGCGCCTCGCCAATCCGGTGTGGCACATCCATGGCGGCAATCCGCCGCCGGCGGACATGCCCGTCACCTTCCAGTTGCTGCTGACGCTGGTGTCGTCGTCGAATGCGGAGAACGCCGAGACGCTGTGGGGCTTCATCGGCCGCTACCGGCCGGGCGTGACGCCGCAGACCCATCCCAGGCTCGATGCCCTCGTCGGCTACGCCATCAACTACTACCGCGACTTCGTCGCGCCGACGAAGCAGTTCCGCGAACCGACGGCGGAAGAGCGCGTCGCACTCAGTGACCTGCGTGATGCGCTGTCGCAGCTTGCGGTCGATGCGCCGGCCGAGGACATCCAGAACGTGGTCTACGAGATCGGCCGCCGCGATCCGTTCCTCGATCACGCCAAGAAGGGCAAGGACGGCCGGCCCGGCGTGTCGCTCGACTGGTTCAACATGCTCTACCAGGTGCTGCTCGGCCAGGAAAAAGGCCCGCGCTTCGGCTCCTTCGTCGCGGTCTATGGCCTCAGCAATGCGGTGGCGATGATCGACGGCGCGCTGGCGCGTTCCGCCTGACAGCGGTGGCGCACCGTGGGCCGGCGACCATATCGCCGGCCGCTTGCGGAGAGTGTTTTCGAGCGAAGCATGCCCCCGGACTTGATCCGGGGGCGGGCATCGGTTCGGCTGAAGAAAATGCGTCAACGCACAGAATGAGAGCGCGTTCGCGATTCCACCAAAGGCGAAGGCTCTCTAGAGGCGAAGTGTTCTCCTCACCATGTCCTTGGCGCGCCGTCGCAACCCCCAGCCTAGCTTGCGGCGGCCGACGAAGGCGTAGAAGCGGTAGAGCCGCATCCGGGCCGCGGTCTTGAGGCCGGCGAACGGATCGACCTTCGGGGGATGGGCCATCACGATCCGCCGAGGCGTTGCCATGGTTCTGAAGGGCGCGTTTCCGAGCGCGTCCTGTGCATCTGGCGAAGCTGAGTTCCACGGCGGGGCCAGGCGGCGCAGCGTTCCTTTCATCATGTCACTGGCACGCTGCCGCAATCCCCATCCCAGTTTCAGGCGGCCGACGAAGGCGTAGAAGCGGTAGAGCCGCATCCGGGCCGCGGTCTTGAGGCCGGCGAATGGATCGGCCTTCGGGGGATCGGCCACCACGACGCGCGGAGCCACCGCCACCGACGTGAATTGTTCGTTGTGGGGTACGTCGTGCGCCGCCGGTGCGGCTGTCTCGGCCTGCGCCGTGGCGAAGCGGCGCAACGTGTATTTCAGCCGGGCGGCAAGGACGCGCAACCGCGACAGGTGCCACGGCCGCCAGCCGGCATCGAGGGCCGGCAGCAGGCGCAGGTCGACGAACCAGTACCGGCCGGCGAGATAGGCGCAGACGAAACAGCCCGCGAATGCCCGCCAAGCGCTTCGCGGCAGCCAGTAGCCGGCGCCGGCCTTGGCGGCGCGTGAGCGATACAGCGCATCGAGCGCGTCCACGGTTCTGCGGAGGGTGAATTTCTCCAGCATCAGTTGCCGGCCATTGCCGCCGAGCTGACGCGCGGTGTCGCGGTCGCGCAGCAGTGTGACGATGCCGCGCGCGAGGTCCGCCGGGTCACTCGGCGTGACCAGGACGCCGGTGCGTCCGTCGATCACGCTGTCGACCAGCCCGCCGCAGCGTGTCGCGACCATCGGGCATTCCATCAGCAGTCCCTCGATGGTGCCGCCGAGGTTTTCGCTAACCGACGCTTGCACGGCGACGTCGAGGCCCTTGAGGACGGCCGGAATGTCGGTCCGGAAGCCGGTGAACTTGATGCTGTTGCCAAGGCCGAGGCTTGCGACCAGCGCTTCCATCTTGGCGAGATAGGCGCGGCCGCCCTCTTCCCAGCCGGAGCCGATGAGCAGCAGTTTGGCGTTCGGATGCTGCGCGAGGATCGCTGGCATGGCCTGGATCAGCTCTGCCTGGCTTTTGATCGATCGTCCCTGCGCCACCGGTGGCGTCCACCGGTTCACGCCGAGCTCGGGATAGAAATACGCCACCATCCCGATCAGCGGCGTGTCGGCCGGCCAGCCATAGTCGCCGCGCAGGTCGGCGGCGACGTGGCCGGCGGGGTCGAACTTGCTGTCGTCGGGGCCATAGTAGATGACGTGCAGTCGTCGATCGGCGACGCCCATCGAGCGATACAGCGTGCGGCTGAACTCGCAGGATGGAATGAGCGCCGTTTCCATCCACTGGGTCGAGCCGTCGATCCAGCGCGGCGTATAGGCCTCGAGGTGGAACGGGCCGGCGATCATGGCCAGCCGTACGGGGACGTCGGCAAGCCAGGCGGCGAGCCGCCCGATCACCATCGAGTGAAACAGGTGCGTCTGCACGACGTCGAAGCGCTCGCGCCGCAAGATGCGGGCGAGCGCCCAGATCTTTTTTGGCAGCGCCAACAGGTCCGCGGAGTTCAGGAATTCGAAATCGCTGTCGAGCACGCGGATTCCCGCCGCCTCGAAGCGATCGACGAGCTTGCCTTTGCGCCCGTTGAGAATGACCGTGACGTCATGGCCGAAGCGGTCACGCAGGTCGCGCAGCTGCTCGAACACCCACACCGCGCCTTCGGTGGTCGCCACGATGTGGCAGACGCGAAGAGCTCCCGGCGCGTCGGTTGCTCCAGCTCGATCGTGCAACGGCGTCGTCATCGCGGCTTCGTGGCCAAAAGTTCAAACAGTGGAGAGCCCTCTGATCAACAAGCCCGCGAGGTCCGCGCCGATCGACAGATCGTGCGCTCTATCGTTTGCTGCATTGAACGCGCAAAGATATTCACTTGCAATCAACATTGCGAGCCCCTTAAGCTTCTGACGAATTTATCATCAAGGCCGCTGGCCGCGACATATTTGTGCGACGCGGCATCGAGGGCGTGTTGAAAATTGCAATCATTGGTGCCGGTGGGCACGGCAAGGTCGTTGCCGACGCGGTCAGGGCAGACGGCAAGCATGAGCTGGTCGGGTTTTTCGACGATGATGGCCAACTCATCGGCCGCAACGTCGCCGGCGCGCAAGTTCTCGATCGCATCGCTGCATGGCGCTCCTATCCCGTCGACGGCCTGATCCTCGCCATCGGAAACAACCGGATCCGACAAGACGTGATGCTCCGTCTCGTCGCGGAGAATGCGCGACTGGCCTCCGTCATCCACCCCAGCGCGATCGTGAGTGGTGCCGTTGTCGAGAACGGCACGGTCTTGATGGCAGGGGTCGTCGTGAATATTGAAGCCAACATTGGCAAAAATGTCATTCTCAATACAGGAGCAATTGTCGAGCATGACTGCGTCGTCGGTGCGCATGTCCACATTGCGCCCGGCAGTTGTCTCGCTGGCGGCGTCACGATCGGTGAAGGGGCTTTCATCGGCATGGGCAGTCGGATCCTGCCCGAGGTGCACGTTGGCGCCTGGTCCATCGTCGGCGCGGGGGCCGTTGTCGTGCGTGACGTGCCGGACGGCGCCACGGTCGTCGGAATTCCGGCACGGAGGCTGCGATGAGCCGCGACGTGCAGGACGCACTGCAGATGTCCGCCCCGGACATCAGCGATGACGACATTGCCGTCGTGGTCGACGTGCTGCGCAGCGGACGATTGAGCATCGGCCCTTATGTCGAGCGGTTCGAGAGCATGGTCGCGCGCTATGTCGGGGCTCGCCATGGTATTGCGGTTGCCAACGGCACCGCGGGCCTGCACCTGTGCATGCGGCTCGCCAACATCGAGCCCGACAGCGAGGTCATCACCTCGCCCTTTAGTTTCGTGGCGTCGTCAAACTGCATCATCTATGAGCGTGGCCGCCCGGTCTTCGTCGATATCGACGAGGAAACGCTCAACATCGATCCACGCCAGGTGGAGGCGGCCATCAGCCCGCGGACCCGGGCGCTGCTTCCCGTTCATGTCTTTGGCCGGTCGGCCGCGATGGGGCCGCTGGCGGAGGTCGCGGCCAGGCATGCCCTGACGGTCGTCGAGGACGCCTGCGAGGCTCTTGGCGCCGAGTACAGGGGGCGCAGGGTCGGTGCGCTGGGGCGTGCCGGCGTATTTGCGTTCTACCCCAATAAGCAGATCACCACCGGGGAAGGCGCCGTGATCGTCACCGACGATCCGGAATGGGCACGGCTGCTGCGCAGCATGCGCAACCATGGTCGTGGCGAAATGGGAGGCTGGCTCAGCCACGATCGGCTCGGTTTCAACTACCGCCTGGACGAGATGAGCGCCGCGCTCGGTGTTTCGCAGATGTCCCGTGTCGAGACGCTGCTCGGCCTGCGCGACGCTGTTGCGGCGCGCTACCATGACGGCTTGGGGCGGGCCCGCGGGGTGAGGACACTTGCCCCCGGCGGCGACACCACCCGGATGAGCTGGTTCGTATATGTGGTGCGTCTCGATGAAGATCTGCCGCGCGATGAGATCGCCGAGCATCTCGCCGCGATCGGCATCCCGACGCGTAACTACTTTCCCCCGATTCACCTGCAGCCGTTCTATCGCCAGCAGTATGGCGGCCGGCCCGGGCAATTTCCGGTGACAGAACGGGTCTCGGCGACGACCCTGGCGCTGCCGTTCCATGCCCGTCTCGTTGAGCAGGACATCGCGCGCGTATGCGCCGGGCTGTCGGCGGCGATCGATGCCGCCGTGCGCAGGCGGTCCGGCATTTGAGCGCGCGACGGCGCCTCGCTTGTTCGGAAAGGGGCGATGCAAGACATCGTGCGTCGCGGCGGTCCAGCCAGCCTACTGCCGCACCCAGACGATCCGCGCGATCCACGCGAGGTCGCCCGCGGCGAGGCTCAGCTCGTGCGGATGGGCGCCGAGTGACTTGAACTCAATGTTTCGTGCGGAGCGGCGGTGCAGTTCGTGGATCGCAAGGCGGCCATCGGCGGTGTTCACCACGACGCGGTCGCCGGGCCGAATCGGAGCGTCCGGCGCCACCACAACGACGTCGCCGTCGCGATAGGTGGGGCTTAGCGCATCGCCAGAAATTTCCAGCGCGAAAAGGTGCGGGTCGATCGCGCCCGATGGCAGGGGCAGTCTGCCCCAGCCATCGCCGGCGGGATGGCCGTTGCCGTCGAAGTGGCCGGCCGCGGTGGCCCTGGCGAGGCTGATCAGCGGAATGGCCGGTGTGTCGGGTTCGGTCGCGTCCATCAACCGTACGAAGGTGTCGAGGCCGGTGTCGGTGGCGCCCAGCGCCTTGGCGAGCGATTCGGTGGACGGCCAGCGGGCGCGGCCGTCGCCGGTCACCCGCTTGGACTTGTTGAAGGTGGTGGGGTCGAGGCCGGCGCGCCGGGCAAGTCCCGACGGCGACATGCCGGCGCGCGTCGCCAGCCGGTCAATGGCGGTCCAGATCTGCTCATGCGTCAGCATGGCGGCTCAGGGGTTGCGGCCCGGTCCGCTAGGGGCGGGCCTGAACGCGCAGCGACCGGGTGCGGCCGATTCTCGAGGCAGGCCACTGCGACCTTTGAAAGGTCGTCTCAACCGGACCACGCAAGCAAATGACAACAGCGCTCAGCTTCGAAGCCGCTGAAAAAGACGCGGCCGGCGTTCGCAAAGGACGAACGTCCCAGTGTGCCCGTTCGCAAGCCCGGGACATCACTGCTAGGAATGATTACCTCCAACGGTGACCGCGCGCAATGTCGCAAGGCCTCTTGCCCGCCGCCCCTGAACGTGCACAGTGCCGTCGCTACTTCGTGTCGCGATCTTCAAAATCCTGAATCAGCTCGACAATTTGCAAGAAAACGGAACGCGTGCCGACGATCTATAAAATTTGCTCCGCCTCCGCCTGGCGCGAAGCCGAGCGTCGCGGGGCCTATACGGGAAGCGCTGACGACCTGCGCGACGGCTTCATCCATTTTTCGACCGCCGCCCAGGTGGCGGAGACCGCGCGCAAGCATTTCTTCGGCCAGACCGGCCTGTTCCTGATCGCCATCGACGCCGAGGCGCTGGGTGAGGCGCTGCGCTGGGAACCGTCCCGCGGTGGCGCCTTGTTCCCTCATCTCTATGGCGAGCTGGATCTCGGGGCGGTGACGGCTGTGCACGACCTGCGCGCCCGCTCCGACGGCGGCCATGATGTGCCGGAGCTCGCGTCGTGATCCGCGCGCTCGAAGCTTTCTCGCTGCCGCTGCTGCGCTGGTTCGATCCGGAGGATGCGCATCGCCTCGCCATCCAGGGGCTGCGCCTGCTGCCGCCGCCGCGCCCGCGCATCGAGAACCCGATGCTGGCAGTGCGGGCGTTCGGCCTCAACTTCCCCAATCCGATCGGCATGGCGGCGGGCTTCGACAAGAATGCCGAGGTTCCCGATGAGCTGCTGCGGCTCGGCTTCGGCTTTGTCGAGATCGGCTCGGTGACGCCGCGGCCGCAGGCCGGCAATCCGCGGCCGCGGCTGTTCCGCCTTGTCGCCGATGAAGGCGTCATCAACCGCATGGGCTTCAACAATGACGGCGGTGAAGCCGTGCTGCGGCGCCTCGCCGCGCGCGCCAACCGCGGCGGCATTGTCGGCGTCAATGTCGGGGCCAACAAGGATACCGCGGACCGCGCCGCCGACTATGTGGCGCTGATCGAGAAGTTCGCACCGGTCGCGAGCTACTTCACGGTCAACGTCTCGTCGCCGAACACGCCGGGCCTGCGCAACCTGCAGCAGGCCGCGCAGCTCGACGATCTGCTGGCACGGGTGATCGAGGCACGCGATCGGGTGCGCAAGAACGCCGGCGAGACGCCGGTGCTGCTCAAGATCGCGCCGGATCTCTCGCTTGCCGAGCTTGACGACGTCGTGCACGTCGCGCGCTCGCGCCATGTCGACGGCATGATCGTGTCCAACACCACGCTGGCGCGGCCGCCGTCGCTGCGTAGCGCGCAAGCCTCGCAGCAGGGCGGGCTGTCGGGCCGGCCGGTATTTCGCCTGTCGACACGCATGGTGGCGGAAACCTATGTCCGGGTCGAAGGCGCATTCCCCCTGATCGGGGTGGGCGGCATCGATTCCGGGGGCGCGGCGCTGATGAAGATCCGCGCCGGCGCCAGCCTGATCCAGCTGTACTCGTCGCTGGTCTACAAGGGCCTCGGCCTTGTCGAGGAGATCAAGACCGATCTCGTATCGGTGCTGCGGCGGACCGGCCGGGAGGCGATCAGCGAGATCGTCGGTGCGGACGCCGCGACCATCACCGCGGAAGACTGGCCGGTGTAGCGTCCGGTCCGGTGAAGGTGGCGCGCAGCAGGCCTCGGTAGCGCGCCATCTGCAGCAGTCCGCGCGCCAGCAGGAACACCAGCAGCGCGCCCCACAGGCCGGCATTGCCGAACGGCTTGAGCAGCCACCAGCCGGCGAAGTAGCAGCCGAGCGACACGATCATCAGGTTGCGCATGTCGCGCGACCAGGTCGCGCCGATATAGACGCCGTCGAACGCGTAGGCCATCACGCCGCACAGCGGCGCCAATGCCGCCAGCCAGATGTAGATGCGCGCGGTCTCGCGCACCTGCGGGCTTGTGGTGATCAGGTCGATCAGCGGCCCGCCGGACGCGACGAACAGAACCGTCACGGCTGCGGCGAAAACAAATCCCCAGATCACGACGAGACGTACCGCCTGGGTGAAGCCGGCTCTGTCGCCGGCGCCGACGCTGCGGCCGCACAATTGCTCGGCGGCGTTGGCGAGGCCATCGAGGAAGAACGCGCCGATCAGCATGAAGTTGTTGAGCACCGCGTTGGCGGCGAGCGTGTTGTCGCCGGCGCGGGCGCCCTCGGCGGTGAAGAACAGGAAGGCGGCGATCAGCGCCGCGGTGCGGATCATGATGTCACGGTTGACGGCGAGCATGCGGCTGAGCTGGGCGCGATCGAGCAGCGTGCGTGCGGTGACGCTGAGGCGGCCGCCGAGCAGGCGCCAGGCGACGACGGCGCCAGCGAGGCAGCCCGCCCCCTCGGCGATGACCGCGGCGATGGCGGCCCCCGTGATGCCGGCATGAAGGCCAAGCACGAGCCAGACGGTCGCGATCATGTTGACGGCGTTGATCACGATCTGCAGCGCCAGCGCGCTGCCGGGCCGCGCCTGGCCGACCAGCCAGCCGAGCAGCACATAGTTGGCGAGCACGAACGGCGCCGACCACATCCGGATGGCGAAATAGCCCTTTGCCGCGCCGGTCACGGCCTCGCTGCCGCCGAGCAGGCCGAACACCGCGGTGGACAGCGGCACCTGTACAATGAGCAGTGCAACGCCGATAACGACGCTCATCAGCACCGCGCGCAGCAGCACCGCGCGGATCTCCGGCGCGTCGCCGGCGCCCTGCGCCTGGGCGGTGAGCGCCACCGTGCCCATCCGCAGGAAGCCGAACAGCCAGAACATGCAGTCGAACACCACCGACGCCATGGCGACGCCGCCGAGCAGGTGGGATTCGCCGAGCCGGCCGATCGCAGCGGTGGCGACCACGCCGAGGAACGGTGTGGTCAGGTTCGCCAGCATCGCAGGGCCCGCGATTGCGAACACGCGGGCGGTGGTTACGGGAGGCTGGGCCGTCGAGGTCGGGGACGACGGGGTGCGTTCATCCATCAGGAGCAATCCATCGGGGCCGTCACGGCAGCGATGCGCGGGATGAGACAGCTAACCCCGCGCACGCGCAACATGACAGGCGAGTATCAGCGCGGCTTCTGCGCGCCGAAAATCCGCGACAGCAGCCAGATCGGGATCACGATCACGGCGCCGAGCAGGAAGTAGCGCCACAGCCAGTTCACGGTATCGAAGCCCATGTCCCAGAGACGCTGGAACAGCAGGCGGATGCTGTGCAGGATGTTCCAGGGGTCGAAGCCGATCGCGGCCAGCACCACGCCGACCAGGATGGACAGCAGGATCAGGCGGAAGGCGACCGTGAGCGGCGAGCCGCCGAGAAAGCGCGACAACCCGTCGCCCGCGGGACCGCGGTACTCCGGCGCCTTGGTTTCGATCGGCTTGTTGTCCATCGACATCTCTGGTCTCCCCGGCTGCGCCGTCGTCGGGCGCGAAGGCCCACATAGTGAGGCAGGTGGGGCATGCCGGAACCTGCGTCAAGCCGGCATTGCCTCTCTGGCCCATGAATTTACTGTCATGCGCAGGCAAGGTCCACCGCAGAGGCCGCTGCGTCCATGGCGAGAGGTGTCATCGTCTGGTCTTCGCCGCCGCGCCCGGTCTAGACTGCCGGCGATCTCATACCGCCGCGTCCCAGGCGTCGGTGCAACATGCGAAGGTCCGATGCAAACGTCACACCTCCAACACCGCGCGGCCGTCGTCGGCCTCGGCTCGATGGGTTATGGCATGGCGCTGTCTCTGCGGCGCAGGGGGCTGCAGGTTGCGGGCTTCGACGTCCGGCCGGAGGTCGCCGAGCGCTTCGCGCGCGAGGCTGGCGGCAGCGCCGCGGCCACGGCGCGTGACGCGGCGAAAGACGCCGACATTGTCGTGATCGTGGTGGTCAATGCCGACCAGACCGAGACGATCCTGTTCGGCTCTGAGGGCATCGCTGCAGCGATGCGCAAGGGCGCGGTGATCGTGTCCTGCGCCACCATGGCGCCGGAGCGGGTGCGGGCGTTCGCGGCGGCGGCCACGGCTGCCGGGCTTCACTATGTCGATGCCCCGATCAGCGGCGGGGCGCAGCGTGCTGCCGAGGGAGCATTGACGGTGCTCGCCTCCGGCGCGCCGGAGGCGATGGCGAAGGCCGAGCCCGCGCTCGATGCCATGGCGGCGAAAATCTATCGCCTCGGCGACGAGCCGGGGACGGGCGCAGCGTTCAAGATGGTCAACCAGCTGCTTGCCGGCGTGCATATTGCCGCGGCGTCCGAGGCGATGGTGTTCGCGAGGCGCCTCGGCCTCGACCTCGCCAAGGTCTACGAAGTGATCACCGCGTCGGCCGGCAATTCCTGGATGTTCGAGAACCGCGTGCCCCATGTGCTCGACGGCGACTACACGCCGCGCAGCGCGGTCGACATCTTCACCAAGGACCTCGGCATCATCAACGACATGTCGCGCTCGGCGAAGTTTCCGACCCCGGTCGCATCCGCGGCGCTGCAGATGTTTTTGATGACCGCGGCCGCCGGCATGGGTCGCGACGACGACGCTTCGGTGGCGCGGCTCTATGCGCAGGTCGCCGGCCTCGATCTGCCGCTGACCAAGACTGCGCAGAGCTGAGTCCCGTAACGCTTCTGAGGACGAGATCCCCGATGCCGCGCTTTGCTGCCAACCTCACCATGATGTTCAACGAGTGGTCGTTTCTCGACCGCTTTGCCGCTGCCGCCGATGCCGGCTTCGATGCGGTCGAATTCCTGTTTCCCTATGACTTCACGCCCGACGACGTTGCCGAGCGCCTGCTGCGCCACAAGCTGACGCCGGCACTGTTCAATGGTCCGCCGGGTGACTGGGACAAGGGTGAGCGCGGCTTTGCGGCGCGGCCGGAGCGGCGCGCCGCATTCGAGGCCTCGATCGACAAGGCGCTGGTCTATGTCACGGCGACCGGCGTGAAGCGGCTCCATGTCATGGCCGGCATCGCGCCGTCGCAGGACCCGGCGGCGATGGCGGCGTATGAGAGCGCGCTGCTGTTCGCCTCCGACCGCGCGCAGCAGGCCGATATCGACATCGTCATCGAGCCGATCAACCCGCGCGACGTCCCCGGCTACTTCCTCAACAACTTCGATGTCGCCGCGAACGTCGTGCGGCGGCTGGCGCGGCCGAACGTCAAGCTGCAGTTCGACATCTACCATCGCCAGATCATCCATGGCGACGTGATCCGGGGCCTCGAGGCGATGATGCCGATCATCGGCCACATTCAGGTCGCCTCGGTGCCGGAGCGGCACGAGCCGTGCAGCGGCGAGCTCGACGACGCGCGGGTGTTCGGCGTGCTCGACCGGCTCGGCTATGCCGGTTTCGTCGGCTGCGAGTACCGGCCCGCAGGCAAGACGCTGGACGGCCTCGGCTGGTTTCCCGGCCGGCGGGGGTGAGCCATGATTCTCGGATGCATTGCCGATGACCTGACCGGCGCGACCGACCTCGCGCTGATGCTGACGCGCGAGGGGCTGCGCACGGTGCAGTCGACCGGATTGCCGCCGGACGATCTCGATGTGGCTGATGTCGATGCGGTGGTGGTGGCGCTGAAGTCGCGGACCATCCCGGCGAAGGACGCTGTCAGCCAGTCGCTGGCTGCGGCGCGCGCGCTGCAGCGGCTCGGTGCGCAGCGGCTGTTCTTCAAATATTGCTCGACTTTCGATTCGACGGACGCAGGCAATATCGGCCCCGTCGCCGACGCGTTGCTCGACCTCACCGGCGGCGGCGTCACCATCGCCTGCCCGGCGTTTCCCAGGGCGGGCCGCACCATCTATGCCGGCTATCTCTTCGTCAACGGCGTGCCGCTGAACGAAAGCCCGATGAAGGACCATCCGCTGACGCCGATGCACGACGCCAATCTCATGCGGGTGCTGCAGCGGCAGACGAAGCGGTCGGTCGGGCTGATCGGTTTCGATGTGGTGGAGCGTGGCGCTGCCGCGGTGCGTGACGCGCTGGCGGGCGGCGCCATCCATTTCATTGTCGATGCCATCGCGGACGCGCATCTGCGGGTCATTGGAGCTGCCACCGCGCACCTGCCGCTGATCACCGGCGGCTCAGGTGTGGCGATGGGCCTGCCGGCGGCGTACCGCGACGCCGGCCTGCTGGCGCAACTGACGCCGCCGCCGGAGCGGCTGGCGGCCCCCGCGGGACGCGCGGCCATCCTCGCCGGCTCGTGCTCGGCGGCGACCCGCGGTCAGGTCCAGGCGGCGATCGCTGCCGGCCTGCCGCATCTGCGCATCGATCCGCTGGAGATCGCCAGCGGCACCCAGACGGCGCAGCACGTGCTGCAGTGGATCGCGCGCCAGCCGCAGGACAAGCCGTTCCTGGTGTATTCCAGCGACGATCCGGACGCTGTGCGGCAGGTGCAGCAGCGGCTCGGCCGTGCGCAGGCCGGCACCATCGTCGAAGACCTGCTCGGCCGCGTCGCCGCCGCGCTGCCGGCGCAAGGCTTCACCCGCCTGATCGTCGCTGGTGGCGAGACCTCCGGCGCGGTGATGCAGGCGCTCGACGCCGGCGTGCTGAGCATCGGCCCGGAAATCGACCCGGGCGTGCCCTGGACACTGGCACGGCCGCGGGTGCATGCGGGCAGCGCGATGGCGTTGGCGCTGAAGTCGGGCAATTTCGGCGCGCCGGACTTCTTCCTGAAGGCGTGGGACCGGCTGGCCTGACCACGCGGTGGTATGAGAGGATCGATCGATGACCGAGAGCGCGCTGCGCGACAAGATCTGCCGGGTGGGGGAGTCGCTGTTCCGGCGCGGCCTCACCTTCGGCTCCACCGGCAACATCTCGGTGCGGCTCACTGACGGCGGCTTCCTGATGACGCCGACCAATGCCTCGCTCGGCGAGCTCGATCCGGCGCGGCTGTCGCGGCTTGATGCAGCGGGGAATCTCCTCAGCGGCGACAAGCCGACCAAGGAAGCGTTCCTGCATCGCGCGATGTACGGCCAGCGCGCCGGCGACCATGCGGTGGTGCATCTGCATTCCACCCATTCGGTCGCGGTGTCGTGCATCCATGGCATCGACCATCACGACTGCCTGCCGCCGCTGACCGCCTATTACGTCATGCGCGTCGGCCGCCTGCCGCTGGTGCCGTATTATCCGCCGGGCGACGAGAGCCTCGCGCATGCGGTGGAGAAGCTCGCCGGCGATCATCACGCGGTGCTGCTGTCGAACCACGGCCCGGTGGTGTCCGGCACCAGCCTCGACAATGCGACCTATGCCACCGAGGAGCTGGAGGAAACCGCAAAGCTGTTCCTGCTGCTGCGCGGCGAGACGACACGTCCGCTGACGCCGGAACAGGTGGACGACCTGCGTCGGCGGCATCAGCTGCGCTGAGCCGCAGGTCCGGCCTCACCAGCGTCGCCCGGCCGATCAGTTGCAGGGATGCGGGCGGTGATCCTGGCCGCGATAGGCCGCCGCGCCATTCTTGCACAGCGCGCTCAGGGGACCGTCATAGTATGCGACGGTATCGGGCAGCGGACCTGGGCCGTAATTATGGAGATAGTTCATCCCGATCAGGTCGTGGACGTGGTGAATATGGGCGTGATGGCGATGGCCGTGATGGGTCTGGTGCCGTGCCATGGCCGGCGAGGCCAGCGCCGTCAGGATCACGAACGTTGCGATGGTCTTCAGCATGGGTGACCTCTCCGCGGGACTGGCTGGTGAACGCTTTGGCGCCGGCCGGGTTCCCGTCGAGGCCTGCTGTCAGCCACAGCGGGGTGACAGATCCAGGGCCCGCAGCAAGCCGCCCACGGCATCCTGTCGGCAGGGCACCGCGTTGGCCGTTGCCTTGGACGGCTCGTCCGCGGCCTCCGTGCGGGGGCGCTGGGCCTTTGCGTGCCTGCGCTGGTGCGGTGTCTCGACAAGCCTGGCGTTGGCGTCCTGCCAGCGGTGGCGGTGCGGGCGTGTCTCGGCTGGCCGGCGGGGGGGCTCGTCCGCCGCGACGGACGGCGGTTTCGCCGGGGTCTCCGGCCTGTCCAACAGCTCGTCCATCGCGCCCGCCGGCGTTGCGGCGGGCAGGACGGCCCCCATTTGCGGGAGAGCGGCCGCGACCGCCGGCTCGTGCAAGACGGGGATCGGCAGCCTGTCCGACTTCGCGGCCCGGTCGGGCGCAAGACCTTCTTCGACTGTCGCGTGCTGCGCAGGAGGCGCCACAACCGGCATTTGCAAAGATGTCGTGGCGGCCTTGATGGCGACGATCGCGCCAAGGCCGGCGAGGCCGGACAGGGCGAACCACATGGTTCTGCTCATGACGGAGTCCCAAGGTTGTGGCGGCCATGCCGAGCGCCCTATCGCGGCCGCCGTCATGCCCTTGGAGCCGATCATCGGGACTGAATTCGGGCCCGGCGGTGGCAGGGGAGGGCGGCTTTGCGGCGCCGGCAGGGCTGCGGACCGGCATGGTTCGCGGCGCGGTGGTGTCCGGCTCGAAATCGGCTCACACTGCGGGCGTGCACACGCCGGGAATCGGCGATAATCGCCGTCGATGATGCGGAGCAAGGGGCACTATGAGAGTCTGGGTCGTCACCAGGGCACCGGCCGACCGGCTGTGGGCGTATGAATTCGTTGGCGTCTTCCGGTCGCTGCCGGAAGCGGAGGCGTCGGTTCATTTCAGCGCCGGCACCTACACCATTGCCGAGATGGAGGTCGGTCGGCGCTATGCCGGAGACGTGCGCAACATCGTGGTCATCGAAAAGGCGCTGAAGTAAGCAGCGCGCGATCGGCCGGGGCTCGGCCGCTCAATCGTCCGCGGGTGCAGCAGCGCGCTCGCCGCCAAACTCCCCGGCATCGTCTCCCGCCGTCTTCAGCATCCGCTCCAGCGTCTCCAGGCGATCGGCGTCGCGCGGCGGCTTGTCCCAGCGCAGGCGGCTGATGCGGGGGAAGCGCATGGCGATGCCCGACTTGTGCCGCGTCGAGCGCTGCAGCCCTTCGAACGCGACTTCGAACACCAGGCCCTCGTCGCCCTTGTGCACGACCTCGCGCACCGGGCCGAAGCGGTCGATGGTGTTGCGGCGGACATAGCGGTCGATCTGCAGCAGTTCCTCGTCGGTGAAGCCGAAATACGCCTTGCCGACCGGCACCAGCTCGTCGCCGGTCTCGCCTGCGGTCCACACCCCGAAGGTGTAGTCGGAGTAGTAGGATGAGCGCTTGCCGTGGCCGCGCTGGGCGTACATCAGCACGGCGTCGACGATGTGCGGGTCGCGCTTCCACTTCCACCACGGGCCCTTGGGGCGGCCGGGCAGGTAGGGCGCGCCGCGACGCTTGAGCATCACGCCTTCCACGGCCTCCGCATCATGGCCGGCGCCGGCCGCGGCCGGATCGGCGCGGGCGGCGGCGAGCTCGGCCCAGCTCGCGAACGGCACCTGCGGCGACAGGTCGACCCGCGCCGTGTTGAGGCGGGCGACGAAATCGACGAGGCGTGCGCGCCGTGCCTCAAACGATAGCTCGCGCAGGTCGTCGTCGCCGTCACCCAGCAGGTCGTAGGCGCGCAGGTGGATCGGAAACTCGCGGATCAGCTTCGGCGTCACCGTCTTGCGGTTCAGCCGCTGCTGCAGCACGTTGAAGCTCTGCACTCGTCCGTCGCGCACCACCAGCAGCTCGCCGTCGAGCGCGCCGGGCCGGTGCAGCGCCGGCAGCAGGTCGGGAAAGGCGGGCGTGATGTCTTCACCGGTGCGGGAGTAGAGCCGCGTCAGCGGTGCGCCGTCTTCGGTGCGGCCGGTTACCGCCTGCACGCGGATGCCGTCCCATTTCCATTCCGCGGTGAAGTCGGCGGCATCGAGCTTGTCGAAGTCGGCATCCTCGATCGCATGCGCCAGCATCACCGGGCGGAACGGCGCCGGATCGCGGCTCACCGGCTTGTCGGCGCCGCCATCGAGGCAGGCGAACAGCTCGAGATAGGGCGGCGCAAGGCCGGGCCAGATCAGCTCGACCTCGTGCGCGTCCTTGTCGCCGAGCGCCGCCGCGGCGGTCTTGGCGAGGCGCGCGGAGATGCCGATGCGCATCGCGCCGGTGACCAGCTTGAGCAGCGCCCAGCGCCCGGTGTCATCGAGATTGTCGAGCCAGCGCGCGAGCTGCGCCGGCAGCTCCTTCTTGGGCAGGGTGTCGAGGGTGGTGACGACCTCGGACAGTGTCGGCGGCGGCGGCATGTTGGTGGCGCGCGCATCCACCGGCCACATCAGCGCGACGGTCTCGGAGAGGTCGCCGACATAGTCGTAGGACAGCGCGAACAGCACGGGGTCGGTGCGAGCCGCAATCAGCTCGCGGATCATCGCCGGCTTGGCATGCCTGAACGACAGTGCGCCGGTCAGYGCCGCCAGTGCGTAGCCGCGGTCGGGATCGGGCACCTCGCGAAAATAGCCGGTGATCAGCCGCAGCTTGTTGTTGCGGCCGGGCTCGTCGGCGAGGCGGTCGAGCAGGTGGGCGAAGCGGTTCATGCGCCGGTGTCTCCCGCGGCAGCCTCACCCTCGGCCGTCGCATTCTCGGCGTCCTCATCGCCATAGCCGACCAGCGCCAGCGGCCGCGCGGTCAGGCCTTGCGTCGTGCACCAGTGCACCAGCGCGTCTTCCTGGCCGTGGGTGACCCAGACCTCGCCGGCGCCGGTCGCAATGATGGTGGCGCACAGGCCGTTCCAGTCGGCATGGTCGGAGATTACCAGCGGCAGCTCGACGCCATGCTGCCGGCCGCGCGCGCGCACCCGCATCCAGCCGGAAGCGAACGCGGTCACCGGATCGGGGAAGCGGCGGGTCCACACATCGGTGGTGGCGGAGGGCGGCGCCAGCGTGATGGTGCCGGCGAGATCGGCCTTTGCCACGCCCTTGGCGAGACGCACGTCGCCGAGATCGATGCCGCGGCTCTGGTAATAGCGGGTGATCGCCTCCATGGCGCCGTGCAGGTAGACCGGCGCGTCATAGCCGGCCTGCCGCAGCAGCGCGATGATGCGCTGCGCCTTGCCGAGCGAATAGGCGCCGACAAGGTGGGCGCGCTCCGGAAACAGCGCGACGGAGGCCAGCAGCTTACGGATCTCGGCATCGGCGCTGCCGTGCCGGAACACCGGCAGGCCAAACGTCGCCTCGGTGATGAACACGTCGCAGGGCACCACCTCGAAGGTCGCGCAGGTGGGATCGGGCACCTCCTTGTAGTCGCCAGAGGCGACGATGCGCGTGTCGCCATGGGTGACCGCGATCTGGGCCGATCCCAGCACATGGCCGGCGGGATGGAACGTGACGCTGACGCCGTCGAGCACGATCTCTTCGCCATAGCGGACCGCCTGGGTCGACCGCGCAAACCCCTCGCCATAGCGCAGCCGCATCATGTCGAGGGTTTCCTGCGTCGCCAGCACGGCGCCATGGCCGGGGCGGGCATGGTCGGAATGGCCGTGGGTGATCAATGCCCGCGGCACCGGGCGCACCGGGTCGATGTGGAAGCCCCCCGGCTTGCAGAACAGGCCGGCGGGCTGCGGCGTCAGGATGTCTTGCGGGCGCATTTTCGTTATATAGAGCCACTTTCGTCCCATTCGAGTATTTCCGCGTTCGGTTTCCATGTCCGCCCGTCTGTTCCTGTCGTCCGGCGACGTCATCGCCGACCGCCGCTTCGATTTCGCCCGCGACCTGCAGCTGCGCGGCGATCTGTTCGCCGCCGCCGAGCTGATGGAGCAGGCGGTCGAGCTGGCACCCAACTTCGCTTCCGCCTGGTTCGCGCTCGGCGAGCTGCGCCAGGAGCTCAATCAACATGATGCGGCGATCTCAGCCTATCGCCGTGCCTGTGCCACTGACCCGGACGACCGGCACGGCGCACGGCTGCGGCTGATCCGGCTTGGCGCCGAGCCGCTCGCCGAGATGTCGCCGGGCTATGTGAAGGCGCTGTTCGACCAGTATGCGCCGAAGTTCGAGACCGCGCTGCGCGGCGACCTCAGCTATCGCGGGCCGGAGATCCTGCAGCGTGCCGTGATCGCGGCCCGCCATGCGGCGCAAGAGCCTGCGACATTCCGCCATGCGCTCGATCTCGGCTGCGGCACGGGGCTCGCCGCCGGCGTCTTCGCCGCGATGGTCGAGCGCATCGATGGCTTCGACCTGTCACCGCGCATGCTGACGCAGGCGCGTGCGACGGGGCGCTATACCCGGCTGGTCGAGGCCGACATGGTGGCCGCGCTGCGCGGTGAGCCGGATGGCAGCGCCGATCTCGTGCTTGCCGCCGACGCCATGGTCTATCTCGGCGACCTCGCGCCGCTGTGCCGCGAGGTCGCCCGCGTGCTGGCGTCAGGCGGCCTGTTCGCCTTCACGGTCGAGGCCCATGATGGTGAAGGGGTCAGTCTCGGCGCGACGCTGCGCTATGCCCACAGCGAATCCTACCAGCGTGCCGTGATCGCGGCCGCGGGTCTTACGCTGCGCGATGTGTCGCAGGCCTCTATCCGCACCGATGGTGGTGTTCCGGTGCCGGGCTACGTGGCGGTTGCGGAAAAGCCGTGACATGTCGGGTTCCGCCGGATTTGTTCCAGTTGGCATTCCGCCGAAACGGCCTATAGTCATGTTTCCGTCAACAAACGAAAGGAGGTGATCCAGTGTCTCATTCGAAACGCTGTCACCTCGCTGGGGACGCCCGCTAGGCTCGGTTGAGAGCGGCAAACGGGCGCCCTCGGCGCCTGGACCAGCGAGATAGAAGGGAAGGGCGCGTTGCGGCTTTCGCGGCGCGCCCTTTTCTGTTCCGCAGTTTTCTGCTCCACCTGCGCCCTCGACGGTTCCGACAAGAAGGCCTACCTCTGTGGGCGTGAGTCTCCTCGACGATGATACGCGTCCGCAGGCGCTGCCCGATGCGTTCGCACGCTGGTTTGCGGCGCGCGGCTGGGTGCCGCGTGCGCACCAGCTCGCGCTGCTGGACAAGGCCGCGGATGGCAAGTCGTCGCTGCTGATCGCGCCGACCGGTGCCGGCAAGACCCTCGCCGGCTTCCTGCCGACACTGGTCGAACTCGCCGGCGGCGTGAGCCGCGGCCGCGTCGTCTCCACCGGCCGCGGCATCACCCGCAGCGACGGGCTGCACACCCTCTACATCTCGCCGCTCAAGGCGCTCGCCGTCGACATCGCGCGCAACCTCGAGACGCCGATCGCCGAGATGGCGCTGCCGGTGCGTGTCGAGACCCGCACCGGCGACACGCCGGTGTCGCGCCGCCAGCGCCAGCGCAAATATCCGCCGGACATCCTGCTCACCACCCCCGAGCAGCTCGCGCTGCTGCTGGCGTCGGACGATGCGCCCTACCTGTTCTCGTCGCTGCGGCGGGTGGTGCTCGACGAGCTGCATGCGCTGGTGACGTCGAAGCGCGGCGACCTGTTGTCGCTTGGCCTCGCGCGGCTGTTTCGCCTCGCGCCGCGGCTCGCCACCACGGGGCTGTCGGCCACCGTCGCCGATCCCGATGCGCTGCGCCGCTATCTCGTGCCGCAGGTGCCGGGCGAGCGCCGGATGGCCGACCTCGTCATCGCCGACGGCGGCGCGGCGCCGGTCGTGGAGATGCTGGACACCCGCGAGCGGCTGCCGTGGGCGGGACATTCGGCGCGGCATGCGCTTCCCGAGATCTATGATCTCGTCAAGCGCAACAAGACCTCGCTGATGTTCGTCAACACCCGCAGCCAGGCCGAGATGCTGTTCCAGGAGCTGTGGCGGATCAACGACGACGCGCTGCCGATCGCGCTGCATCACGGCTCGCTCGACGTCGCGCAGCGCCGCAAGGTCGAGGACGCCATGGCGGCGGGGCGGCTGCGCGGCGTGGTCTGCACCTCCTCGCTCGACCTCGGCATCGACTGGGGTGATATCGATCTCGTCGTCAATGTCGGCGCGCCGAAGGGGGCCTCGCGCCTGATCCAGCGCATCGGCCGTGCCAACCATCGTCTCGACGAGCCGTCGCGCGCGGTGCTGGTGCCGGCCAATCGTTTCGAGGTGCTGGAGTGCCGCGTCGCCATCGACGCCATCGCCGAGAATGCGCAGGATACGCCGCCGCTGCGCACCGGCGGGCTCGACGTGCTGGCGCAGCATGTCCTCGGCTGCGCCTGCGCGGCGCCGTTCCTCGCCGACGAGCTGTACGACGAGGTGCGTGCGGCGGCGCCCTATGCGGAGCTGTCGCGGCGGGATTTCGACGACGTCGTCGAATTCGTCGCCACCGGCGGCTATGCGCTCAAGACCTATGAGCGCTTCGCCCGCATCAAGCTCGACAAGCAAGGCCGCTGGCGCGTCGCCAACCCGGCGGTGCGCCAGAGCTACCGCCTCAATGTCGGCACCATCGTCGAAGAGCAGATGCTGAAAGTGCGGCTGATGCGCTCGCGCCACCGCGGCGGCGGCGTCACCGGCACCATCGCCCGCGGCGGCCGGCTGCTGGGCGAGATCGAGGAGTATTTCATCGAGGGCCTCGTGCCCGGTGACACCTTCGTGTTCGGCGGCGAGATCGTGCGCTACGAGGCAATGATGGAGGACGAGGTCTACGTCTCCCGCGCCAACGATGCCGATGCCAAGGTGCCATCCTATGCCGGCGGCAAGTTTCCGCTGTCGACTTATCTAGCCGAACGGGTGCGGCTGCTGCTCGCCGATCAGCGTGCGTGGCGCGGCCTGCCGGACCAAGTGCGCGAATGGCTGCAGCTGCAGCACAAGCTGTCGCGGGTGCCCGGGCCGCGCGAGCTGGTGGTGGAGACGTTCCCGCGCGGGCGGCACTACTTCGTGTGCTATCCGTTCGAGGGCCGCCTTGCGCACCAGACGCTCGGCATGCTGCTGACAAGGCGGCTGGAGCGCGCGCGCATCCATCCGCTCGGCTTCGTCGCCAACGAATATGCACTGGCGATCTGGGCGGTTAACGACATGTCGGCGGCGGTCGCGCGCGGCGAGCTCGATCTCAATGCGCTGTTCGATCCGGATATGCTTGGCGACGACCTCGAGGCCTGGCTCGCCGAATCGGCGCTGATGAAGCGCACCTTCCGCAGCTGCGCCATCATCTCCGGGCTGATCCCCCGCCGCTTCACGGGCGAGGACAAGAGCCGCCGCCAGGTGCTGTTCTCGACCGATCTCGTCTACGATGTGCTGCGCAAGCACCAGGCCGACCATGTGCTGCTGCGTGCGGCGCGCGCCGACGCTTCGGCCGGGTTGCTCGACCTGCGCCGACTCAGTGATATGCTGCTGCGGATCCAGCGCCACATCACCCACCGCGCCCTCGACAAGGTGTCGCCGCTCGCGGTTCCGGTGATGCTGGAAATCGGCCGCGAGGCCGTCTATGGCGAAGCCTCGGACGAGCTGCTGGCGGAAGCGGCCGAGGACCTGGTCAGGGAAGCGATGTCGTAAGGTCACATGCGGCGAACGGGATGCGGGCAGACGATGGGAACAGTTGCGGCCTTCAGTCGGGCACAGGCGCGCGCCTGCGCCGCGGAGCTGCGGCCATGACCGCGAGCGCCGCGCTCACCCATCGTCCGCCGGCGACGATTCATGTCGCGGGCATCGACCTCGTCGCCGACGTGGCCGGCGTGTTCGTGTGGGAAGCGGAACGTCTGCTGGTCGTCTCCGACATGCATCTGGAGAAGGGCTCGAGCTTCGCCGCGCGCGGCGTGCTGCTGCCGCCCTACGACACCCCCGCGACGCTGGCGCGGCTCGCCGCCGTGGTGGCGCGCTACAATCCAAAAACCGTGATCGCGCTCGGTGACAGCTTCCACGATCGCGACGCCCACGAACGCCTTGCCGCCCCCGACCGCGCGACGGTCGATGCGCTGCAGGTCGGCCGCGACTGGATCTGGATCGCCGGCAACCACGATCCGGCGCTGCCACCGGACATCGGCGGCACGGTCGCGCACGAGGTGTCCATCGGGCCGCTGGTGTTCCGGCACGAGCCGACCGGCGCGGTCGGCGAGATCGCCGGCCATCTGCATCCCAAGGCGCGGGTGCCGACACGCGGCCGCGCCATCGACCGGCGCTGTTTCGCCTGCGATGGCCAGCGCGCCGTGATGCCGGCATTCGGCGCCTATGCCGGCGGCCTCAGCATCCGTGATCGTGCGTTCGCGGCGATCTTTCGCTCGCTGGTCTTCACGGCGCACGTGCTCGGGGACACCAAGCTGCACGCCATTGCCGCGTCGCGGTGTTATTGACGTTTCGAGCAGATTTCCCTGAGCCAGTTTCTGTCATTCCGGACGCCGCGCCGGCGGCGATCCGCAATCTCGCATTCTCCTTCGGGGCGAGGTCGAGATTCCGGGTTCGGCGCTGCGCGCCGCCCCGGAATAATGACGCGGAAAGGCGTGTTGCGCCGTTTCAACGTCAAACGTCTCGTCAACGTCGGACGTCTTGCCCCTCACGCCGCCTCGCGCTGCACCTCGTCGCAGAATTCGGCAAGGCGGTCGGCGAGGCGCAACGTCGCCGGGCTGGCGTTGGGCGCGGCGACCAGCGCGACCTCGGTCTTGTCGATCGGCGCAAAGCCGTCCTTCTCCGTCAGCACGCGATGCCCCGGCTGGATCGCGATCGCGGGCAGGATACTGAGCCCGAGCCCGGCGGCGACGGCGGCCTGGATGCCGGACAGCGACGAACTGGTATAGGCCATGTGCCAGGCGCGGCCGGCGCTCTCGATGGCGTGAATGGCACGGGTGCGGTAGAGGCAGCCCGACGGGAAGAAGATCAGCGGCACCGACTTCGCTTCGGGATCAATCGGGCTCGTCTTGCTGGTGACCCAGTGCACGCGCTCGGGCCATATCGCGATGCCGCCCTTCTCGCCGGCGTCGCGCTTGAGCAGCGCAAGATCGATCTCACCGCGCTCGAGATCGCGCCGCAGGATCGTGCTCTGGTCGGCGCGGACGTCGAGCCGCAGGCCCGGGCGTGCGCGGGCGAAGCCGGCGAGCAGCTGCGTCAGGCGGTAGGCGGCAAAATCCTCGGGGATGCCGAGCCGCACCGCGCCTTCGGTTTTCGGCCGGGTGAGAACGTCGCGGGCTTCCTCGGCGAGCGCCAGAATCCGCCGCGCATAGGACAGCAGTCGCTCGCCGTCCTCGGTCGGCGTCACGCGCTTGCCGACGCGGTCGAGCAGGATGCAGCCGAGCTCATCCTCCAGCCGCTTGATCTGCTGGCTGACGGTCGACTGGGTGCGGTGGACCCGTTCGCCGGCGCGGGTGAAGCCGCCGGCATCGACCACCGAGACGAAGCTGCGCAGCAGGTCGAGATCGAGCATGGAGTCCATCCATTCATTTTTCCACTGATGATGATTTTATCATTTAATTTCAAAATAGGTAGGCGGGAACCTAGATCAAGGGCGAAGGAGATCTGCCATGTCCTCGCCTGTCGTGCCCCGTCCCCGCGCCAACCTGCTGCCTCTCTACGTCACCGTGTTCTGCCTGCTGTGGAGCGGCGCCTTCGTCGCCGGCAAGGTCGGGGTGACCGACTGTCCGCCGCTGATCTTCCTCACCATCCGTTTTCTCGCCGCGGGCCTGCTGGTGTTCGGCCTCGCGGCGCTGCGCCGCGAGAGATGGGACCTGTCGCGCCGTGACGTGATGGCCTTCGCGGTGATCGGCATCGCCAACAACGCGCTCTATCTCGGCCTCGGCTATGTCGGCCTGAAGACCATCTCCGCCGGGCTCAACGCCCTGATCGTCAGCGCCAATCCGGTGTTCGTCGCCGTGCTGGCCTCGCTCGTGCTCGGCGAGCACATGACCTGGCGCAAGGCCATCGGCCTCTTGCTCGGTGTCGCCGGCGTCGGGATGATCGTCGCCCATCGCATCTCGGTCGGCTCCGACAGCCCCGTCGGCATTGCGTATTCGGTCGGCGCGCTCGTCGCCATCGTCTCCGGCACCATGCTGTTCAAGGTGCTGGCGCCGAAGGGCAACCTGCTGCTCGGCAACGGCGTGCAGAATCTCGCCGGCGGCCTCGCGGTGCTGCCGTTCGCGGCGATGACCTCCAGCCTCGATGACATCGTGCCGAGCGGCCGTCTGCTCGCTGCGCTGGCCTTCCTCGTCGTTCTCGGATCGATCGTGGCCTACATGCTCTGGTTCCACCTGCTCACGGTGTTCGGCGCCACGGCCGCCAGCGCCTATCACTTCGTGATGCCGCCGCTCGGCATGCTGTTCGGCTGGATGATTCTCGGCGAGCATGTCGCGGCTCGCGATCTGCTCGGCATCATCCCGGTGGCGCTCGGCATCTATCTCGTCACCCGTCCGGCACGACCGTCGAACGCCGTCCCATCTTCTGCTGCCAAGCCGTCCCAGGAAGGAGCTTCCGCATGATCTCGCGCATCACCCTGATGGGCGGCGGGGAGACCCCCATCGCCCTGATCGAGGTCGGCAGCCCCAGTGCCTCGATCGAACTCATCGCGCGTGAGGACCGGGCTTGCGGCGCGATGGATGCCCAATATATGGGTTATAAACTTATATATTGACTTGTGATCACACGCTCCTATCCTCCCTGAAAACTCAGGGAGGAGCTCGACGTGACGATGACGATCGAGAGTACGGCCGGCACCCAGACGCTGTTCCGAGGTCTCGCCGTGGTCGAGGCCGTGGCACGCGGTGTGCCGAACCTGCCGGCGCTGAGCCGCACGCTGGGGCTCAGCCGCAGCACCACCCAGCGTCTCGCGGCGGCCCTCGTGAAGGCCGGCTACCTGCGCAGCGAGGACGACACCTACACCCTCGGCGCCAAGCTGATCGAACTCGGTTTCACCGCGCGTGAGCAGGTGCCGCTCGCCAAGCTGGCGCGGCCCCATCTCGAGGCGTTGTCCGCCCGTACCCATGACACCGTGCATCTGTGCGTGCCCGAGGGCGCCGAAGTGCTCTACCTCGACAAGATTACCGGCCAGCGCGGCCTCGAGATGCGCTCGCGCATCGGCCATCGCATGCCGATGGCGCTGACCGGCGTCGGCAAGGCGCTGATGCTCGACATGTCCGAGGCGGAATGGCAGTCGCTCTACACCAGCGGCCTGTCGCACGCCGGCAATCGCGGCACGCCGCGCCCGTGGGACGCCTATCGCGGCGACATGCACAAATATGTGACGCAGTCGGCCGCCCTCGATCTTGCTGAAAACGAGATCGGCATTCACTGCGTCGCCGCGCCGATCCGTGACGCCGGGCGTCACATCATCGCGGCGATCAGTGTCACTTCGGCGTCGCAGTACATGCCTGAAGAGCGCATGCAGGCGTTGGCACCCGAAGTGATCGCGGTGGCGGAAGCGATTTCTGGCAGCCTCGGCTGGCGCGGCGGCGCATCGAGACTGATCTGATGCCCCCGCACGCCGAGACGCCTCGTACCGGATCCCGTCGATGACGCCGCTCGACACCGCGCTGGAACGGCTGCCGCTGGTCGCCATCCTGCGCGGCATCACGCCGGAGGAGGCGGTGCCGGTCGGCGAGGCGTTGATGCGCGCGGGCTTTTCCCTGATCGAGGTGCCGCTGAACTCGCCGCAGCCGTTCGACAGCATCCGCCGCCTTGCGACGGCGTTCGGTGAGGCGGCGGTGATCGGCGCCGGCACCGTGCTGTCGTCGCAGCAGGTGACGGAGGTGAATGCCGCCGGCGGCCGCCTCATCGTCATGCCGCATGCTGACCTGGCGGTGATCCGCGCCGCGAAGGCGGCAGGGCTGTGGTGTGTGCCGGGGATCGCGACCCCGACCGAAGCATTCGCCGCGCTCGCCGCCGGCGCCGACGCGCTGAAGCTGTTTCCCGCGGAGCTGCTGACACCGCCCGTCCTCAAGGCGATGCGCGCGGTGCTGCCGCGCGAGGTTCGCGTGCTGCCGGTCGGCGGCATCACGCCCATGCGGATGAAGGAATTTGTCGTCGCCGGCGCCGCGGGCTTCGGGCTCGGCTCGGCGCTGTACATGCCGGGCATGGATGCCGCCGTGGTCGGCGATCGCGCCCGGGCCTTCGTCGAAGCCTGGCGCGCGCTCGGCTAGCGAGCTGTGTTCGAGCTAGTCGCGCCGGAAGATCTCGGACGCCAGCCAGCCGGTGAGGAGCGCCATCATCACCGTGATCAGGCCGTAGAGCAGCGGCTGCTGCCGCGCGGCGGTGGCGACGAATTGCTCGAAGCCGACCTTGACGATCTCGAACGCGGTTTCGGTCTTGGTCACCAGCGCGCCGTCGGCGAGCAGCTTGATCTCGACATCGTAGCTGCCGATCGGCACCTCGGCCGGCAGCGGGATGGTGGTGCGGAACAGGGTCGGCGTCAGGAATGTGACCGCGTGGGTGTCCTCACGGTAGAGGCCGTGCTCGCCGCGCAGCCGCACATAGGCGCTGCGGAACGGATCGCTCGCCACCACGTCGGCATAATCCGGGCCGACCCGCTGGGTCAGCAGCACATGGTCGAGCCCGAGCTGCAGGCGGCGTTGCAGCTCCGGTGCGGCCATGGCGTCGAATGGCCGGTTGGCGAACACCGCGAGATACGACGGCACCTGCAGGAACTGGCGTGAATCGACATTGACCCAGATGCCGAACTTGCGCTCCTTGCGCCGGGTGACGAGGTCGGTGCGGGGGCCGCTGACCGTGACCACGAGATCGTAGCTGCTCCGCGCCGCCGGCGTCTGCGCGTCGCGCTCGACGGAGCCGAACAGCACCAGCTGTTCGCCGGTGTAGTTCGAGGTCACGGTGACGCGATGATTGGACACCGACACGATCAAACGTTCCGCGCGGGCCGCGCCGAGCGTCCCGAGGCCGAGCACGAATGCGGTGGCGAGAACCGCGAGCCGGCCGGCCCATGTCATTGTCCGCCCCCGATCTCGCGGATGGTGAACAGGTCCTGCGGGCGGATCACCAGTTCGACGGCAAAGCGGACGCCAACAGCGAGAATCAAAAGGCCGAGCAGCATGCGCAGATGCTCGCCGCGGATGCGCTGGCCGGCGCGGGCGCCGAACTGCGCGCCGGTGACGCCTCCGACCATCAGAATCAGGGCCAGCACGGCATCGACCAGATGGTTGGTCAGCGCGTGCAGCAGGGTAGCGATCGCCATGGTGGCGAGGGTCAGAACCTGCGCGGTGCCGATCACCGTGCTGGTCGGCACTCGCAGCAGATAGATCATGATGGGGATCAGCAGGAACGCGCCGCCGATGCCCATCACCGCGCCGACGAAGCCGATCAGGAGGCCGACCGCGGCGATCGGGATCACCGACAGGTAGATCTTGGAGCGCTTGAAGCGCATCTTCAGCGGCAGGCCGTGGATCCAGCCATGGCCGCCGGACCGGCGCAGCGTCACCTTTTCGCCGCGGCGCGCCCGCCGCATGGTTGCAAGGCCTTCCCACAGCATCAGGCCACCGACGCCGGACAGCAGCACCACGTAGGACAGCGCGATCATCAGGTCGAGCTGGCCGAGCGAGCGCAGCGTGGTGAACAGCCAGACGCCGAGCGCCGTGCCGAGGAGACCGCCGGTCAGCAGCACCAGCGCCAGCGCCGGGTCGATGGCGCGGCGGCGCCAGTACGAGATCGCGCCGGAAAACGACGAAGCGGCGATGTGGCTCGACACCGACGCCACTGCGACCGCGGGTGAGATGCCGACGAAGATCAGCAGCGGCGTCATCAGGAAACCGCCGCCGATGCCGAACATGCCGGACACGAAGCCGACCGCCATGCCCATCGCCAGCAGCAGGAACATGTTGACCGGCAGGTCGGCGATCGGAAGGTAGATCTGCACGCGCGAGGGCCCTTGGCGGCGCAGCCGGGGCGCCCCCGGCCTGCTCAGCGGCAACCGATAGCAGGTCGGGCTAAAGATTCCATGGATGAGATCGGCGCGGGTTAGCGCGCCGCCGTGGTCAGCGGCTTGGCAGCCGGCTTGATGTGGCGCTTGGCGGCGGCCGGCGCCGGCGCCGGCGCGGGGGCGCTGGAGACTGCATCCCAGCCGCCGGCGGGCGCAGGCACGTTGATGGCGTCGCCCGGCTGGATCTCCGGGGTGAAGGTCTGCAGCGCGAGCTTGGCGGCGGCCAGCGACTGCGGGTCGAGGCGGCGCGCCACGTCGTCGCGCTTGCGGCTGGAGTCGGCGTCGCCCTGCGAGGCGGCGAGGCTGAACCACTTGTAGGATTCGGCGAGATTCTGCTCCACGCCGATGCCGCGGGCATAGAGGATGCCGAGGTTGTACTGGCTGTCGGAGACGCCATAGTCGGCCGCCTTGCGGAACCACTGCGCCGCGCTCTTGTAGTTCGGGCCCTTGCTGCCGCCGTCGGCGTCGAGCACCGCGAGGTTGTGCATTGCCTTGGCGTTGCCGTGCTCGGCCGCGCGGATGTAATAGCGGCGGGCGGCATCGACGTCCTTGGCAACGCCGAGGCCCTTCTCATACAGCGTGCCGAGGCGGAACATGGCCGGCACGATGCCGCCGTCGGCGGCGCGGTCGTACCACTTCACCGCCTCGTCGTAGTTCACCGCCACGCCCTTGCCTTCGGCATAGCGCACGGCGACCTCGTAGGCCGCGGCCGGGTCGCCCTTCAGCGCGGCGCTGCGCAGCACCGGACCGCCGATCGCGGCCGGCAGCGGCTCGGATACCGGGTTGAGCGCCATCGGCTTGTAGGGAGCCGCGGGCTTCGCTGTCGCGGCTGGCGGCGCGGAGATGCTGCCGGTCACGTCGGGTGGCGCGGTCTTGTCGTCGGCGGGCGGAGTGGCGGCATTGCTGTCGGGCGTGGCCTGGGCCGGTGCAGCCGCGGGGGCGATCGGCGCCATCGAGCTGGCCTGGCGGTTGATCGGGGTCGGCGAGGTCATCGACGGCAGCGTCAGTTGCTGCTGCGGCTGCGCGCGGTTGGGATCGAACAGCACAGGCGGCGTGGCGTCGCTGGATTTCTCCAGCGGCTTGTCGGCGGGCTTGTCCACGGCGGCGGCGGGCGGCGTGTCGTGGCCGCCGCCGTCGAACATGTTCATGGCCATGCGGAAGCCGCTGAGCACGATCACCACCACGCTCGCGCCGACCAGCAGCGAGCGGATGCGCGACGACATCTTGGTCTCGCCCTTCGCCGCCTGGGCGGTGCGCGCGGCATTGTCGAGCGCTGCGACCCGGCCCGACTTCTCCTTGGCCTTGTCCTTCGGCTTGTCCTTGGCGGGATTGGCGGCGGCCTGGGCGGCGCGCCGTGCCGCGGCGATGAAGCTCGAGGTGCTGGCCGCCTCGCGCGCGGGGTTGGGAATTTCGTTCAGCACGCTTTCGGATGCGGCGATGCGCTGCGACGGCGTCACCGGCGGCGCGGCGCGCTCCTGCGGCCGGGTGCCCGGCTCGAGCGGGAAATCCGGCGGCAGGTCAGGATCGATCGGGCGTGCGGCCTGCGCGGCCGGGGCGCCCTGCGGCGCGGCTGCCGTGGCCGGGCGTTCGGGATGGGCGGCTGCGCTGAGAATCTCCTGGACCGCTTGCGGAGCCGGGCCCGGGGTCGGCGCGGGCCGGTCGGCGGCGACCTGCAAAGCGGCCGGGTTGGGCAGCTCGGGACGCGGTGGCGGCGCCATCACCGGCCGTGACGGCGCCGGCATCGGCGCGGAGATCGCGGTCGACGACAGGATCGGGGCGAGCGGCGGCGCCGCGTCGCGCGCCAGCGGCATCGGCATCGGCTCGGTGAACACGGGCTGTGCCGGCCGATCGGGGAATGCCGACTTGTCCGGCGTCGCCGCGCGCGCGGTGCGGCTCTCGCGCAGGTCGGTCTCGATCATCGCCAGACGATCGACCACATGGCCGAGGGTGTTGTGCACGCTTTCCAGCGCATCCTGGGTGTTGCGATCGGTCTCCGACTGGCTGTGCCGGAGATCGGCGATCTCGCGCCGGATCACGCCGACCGCATCCTGCTCCATCGCCGACGCTGCGCTGCGATGGTCGCTGAGCGCGGCAAAGCTGAGCCGCTGGTCCTCGAGATGGCGCAGGATGTCGGCAAGGCCGCTCTCGACGCGGCTGAAATTCGCGGTGCGCGAATCCACCATCTCCAGCCGCTCCATCAGCTGCTGGATGCGCTGCTCGACATGGGCGAAGGCGGACGACGTGTCCTGGCCGACCTGCAGGTGGTCGATGCGGTCCGACAGCAGCCGCACCGCGGCCTCGAGCTGGCTGCAGTCTTCGGCCGGCCGCTCGCGGCTCTCGAGCGCGGTGGTCAGCACGGCGATGCGCTGCTCCAGCGCGGCCAGCGAACCGGCGAAGCCGGCATGGGTGGCCTGGTCCTGCGAGACCTGGTCGATCTTCGTCGCGAGACCGTGGACGTCGTCGCTGAGCCGCGCCAGCGCCTCGTTGGAGGCGACATTGGAGACGATCGCGCGCAGCGCGCCGATCGCGCCCTCGAGCTGCTGAACCGATCCGGTGTCCGGACTGGCGCGCACCAGCAGGTCCATCTTGTCGCCGAGGTTGCGGATCGCCTCGTCGAAGCCGGTAAGCTGCTCGGCGGGCGTCAGCTTCTGCAGCGTCCCGTGAATGTCGCGCAGCGCGTGCTCGATGTTCTGCAGGGCCTGCCCGTCGACGCCGCTCTGGCGGCTTTCGTCGATGCGGCGCGCCACCGCGCGGATCTCGTTCTCGAGCGATTCCAGCGCGCGGCGCGGCAACGCCTCGGTGATGATGCTGCGAATCTCGGACAATTCGTTGCGGAACGCGGCGATCGCCTGCTCGGCGCCATCCGGCCGGCGCAGGCTCTCGATCTGGCTGGTGAGGTGCTGCAACTGCCGCTCGAACGCGGACATGTCGGGGACTGCAGGCGCCTCCACGGCCGCGGCGGCCGGCGCAAGGGCTGGAGCAGGTGTCGGGGCCGGGGCGGGAGCCGGCTGCGCCAGCGCGGCGGCGGCCGCGGCGGACAGGCGTGCCGGCGGCGCCTCGCTGTTGAGCTCGGCCTGGCGTGCGCGGATCTCTGCGATGTCGAAGTCGAGCAGCTCGGGGATCGTGGTCGCGGCGCGGCGCGGCGCGGGCGCGCTCTCCGGCGGTGGCGCGGCCTCGGCTGCCGCGCGGCGCGGCGGTTCGGGCTGCAGCGGGGCGGCGTCCTGGCGCGGCGGTGCAGGTGGCGGCAGCGGTGCGGCGGCCGGCGCGTTGATCTGGGCGATGCGCGCATCGAGGCGGGCGATTGCGTCGTTGAGCTCGCGCGCAGCGCCAGGCGTTTCCGATTTCGGCGCTGTGGCCGCAGCCTGCGAGATCCGCTCAATCTGGCGCGTGATGGAATCGAGGCGGTGATGAATCTCGGCGACGTCGGCCGCCGGGCTCCGCGCAGCGGCCGGCTGCGTGCCGCCGGTGGTCGCCAGCCAGTCGTTGAGCGACATGCCCGCGCGGCGCGCCGCGGCCTCCGCCCGGTCGTGGGCGGACGGGTCGATCGCTTCAACGCTTCTCGGTACGCGAGATGTCATGCCAAGGTCCGGTGTTCACCGGCGCTTTCCAGCGCCCTCGGGCTCGCCGCGCTGTCCTTGAAGATAAAAGCGAATTTCGCGGCAGCGTGCCCGTTTCCAGACCTGACTTTTTCGCGTTACGGTAAACAACGGGTTAAGGCTCCGCCCGCCAGGGCCGAAAAATTCTCGAACCGGGACAGATATTTGCCGGCCGCGACCGGCGCCGGATGTGATCACCGCCAGCGTGAGACGGCTTGCCTGGAAAACAGGCAGGGCTGCCGCCCCCGTTCTTTCGTCTGATTTTTTCTGTCAGTTCCAAAATGGTATTGCTGCGCTGCAAAATTTTTCTTAATGAGTCTTCCAAGATTTCGAACCAAGGGAGAGTAACGCACATGCCAAGCTACCGGGCGCCCGTCGAAGACATGACCTTTCTGCTCAACGACGTTTTCCAGTTCGACCGCTACAACAACCTGCCTGGCTTCAGCGATGCGTCCGCGGATGTGCGCGAGGCGATTCTCTCCGAAGCCGCCAAGTTCAGCGAACAGGTGCTGCAGCCGCTGAACCGGGTCGGCGACCTCGAGGGCTGCACCCGCCACGACGATGGCCGCGTCTCGACGCCGAAGGGTTTCAAGGAGGCTTATCACCAGCTCGGTGATGGCGGCTGGATCGGCCTTGCCGGCCCGGTGAGCCATGGCGGCCAGGGCCTGCCGGCGACGCTGGCGCAGAGCGTCAACGAATTCATGATCTCGGCCAACATGGCGTTCTCCATGTATCACGGCCTCACCCTCGGTGCCGTTGCGGCACTGATGGTCCACGGCACCGAGGAGCAGAAGAACACCTTCGTGCCGAACATGCTGGCCGGCAAATGGGCCGGCACCATGAACCTGACCGAGCCGCACTGCGGCACCGATCTCGGGCTGCTGCGCACCAAGGCGGTGAAGCAGGCCGACGGCAGCTACAAGATCTCCGGCACCAAGATCTTCATCTCGGGCGGTGATCAGGATCTCACCGAGAACATCGTGCATCTGGTGATCGCCCGCATCGAGGGCGCGCCGGCGGGCGTCAAGGGCATCTCGCTGTTCGTGGTGCCCAAGCGCCTCGTCAATGCCGACGGCACGCTCGGCGCTGCCAACGGCGTGACGTGCGGCTCGATCGAGCACAAGATGGGCATTCACGGCAATTCCACCTGCGTGCTGAACTACGACAACGCCACCGGCTGGCTGGTCGGCGAGGAGAACAAGGGCCTCAACGCCATGTTCGTGATGATGAACGAGGCGCGGCTCGGCGTCGCCGTTCAGGGGCTTGCGCAGTCGGAGGTCGCCTACCAGAACGCGGTGGCCTACGCCCGGGAGCGCCTGCAGGGCCGTTCGCTGTCGGGCGCCAAGGCGCCGGACAAGCCCGCCGACCCGATCATCGTGCATCCGGACGTGCGCCGCACGCTGCTGACCATCCGCGCCTTCAACGAAGCGGCGCGCGCGCTGGTGCTGTGGACCTCGCTCAAGAGCGATGTCGCCCATCGCTCGGACAACGCCGCCGACCGCCAGGAAGCCGACGACCATATGAGCCTTCTCACCCCGGTGCTGAAGGGCGTGCTGACCGACATCGGCTTCGCCAATTCGGTGGCGGCGCAGCAGATGTTCGGTGGCCATGGCTACATCGCCGAGTGGGGCATGGAGCAGTTCGTGCGCGATGCCCGTATCGCCATGATCTATGAAGGCGCCAACGGCATCCAGGCGCTCGACCTCGTCGGCCGCAAGCTGCCGCGCGACGGCGGCCGCGCCGTGACGGCGTTCTTCAAAGAGGTCGGCTCCTTCGCCAAGGAGAACGGCGACGAGGCGATGAAGCCCTATGTCGCGCCGCTCAGCACCGCGCTCGGCCACCTGCAGCAGGCCACCATGTGGCTGATGCAGAACGCGATGGGCAAGCCGGACAATGCCGGCGCCGGCTCCGCCGACTACATGCATCTCTTCGGCCTTGTGGTGATGGGCTACATGTGGGCGCGGATGGTCAAGGTGGCGCAGGCCAAGATCGCCGCCGGCGACACGTCCACCCACGTCGCCACCAAGCTCGTCACCGGCAAGTTCTTCATGGAACGGATGCTGCCGGAGACGGCGACCCACCTGGCGCGTATCCAGGCCGGTGCCGCAACCGTGATGGAACTGCCCGCCGAGGCGTTCTGACGACATCTGCAAGGCCGCGCCCGATGGCGCGGCCTTTTTTTCGGAATCAAGATGGATCGAAGGGAGGGCATCATGCCTGAAGCGTTTATCTACGATCACGTCCGCACGCCGCGCGGCAAGGGCAAGTCCGATGGTTCGCTGCACGAGGTCACGGCGCTCGCGCTCGCGACCGTGCCGCTCAAGGCGCTCAAGGAGCGCAACAATCTCGGCAAGGACAGCATCGACGACGTGGTGCTCGGCGTCGTCGATCCGGTCGGCGAAGCCGGTGGCGACATCGCGCGTTTCGCCGCCATGAACGCCGGCTTCGGCACCTCGGTGCCGGGCGTGCAGATCAACCGCTTCTGCGCTTCGGGCCTCGATGCGGTGAACTTCGCCGCCGCCCAGGTGATGTCCGGCCAGCACGAATTGACCATCGGCGGCGGCGCCGAATCGATGAGCCGCGTCGGCATCATGTCGTCGGGCGCGGCGTGGCCGATGGATCCGTCGATGGCGATCCCGACCTATTTCATGCCGCAGGGCGTCGCGGCCGACCTGATCGCGACCAAGTACGGCTTCTCGCGTGACGACGTCGACGCCTATGCGGTGCAGAGCCAGCAGCGCGCGGCCAAGTCGTGGGAGGAAGGCCGCTTCAAGAATTCGGTGGTGGCGGTCAAGGACATCAACGGCCTCACCATTCTCGACAAGGACGAGCACATGCGTCCGTCGACGACCATGCAGTCGCTGGCGCAGCTGCAGCCGTCGTTCGCGGTGATGGGCGCGATGGGTGGCTTCGACGCGGTGGCGGTGCAGTCGCATCCCGAGATCGAGGGCGTCAACTACGTCCACCATGCCGGCAACTCGTCGGGCATCGTCGACGGCGCCGGTGCGGTGCTGCTCGGCAACAAGGAAGCCGGCGTCAAGCATGGCCTCAAGCCGCGTGCCAAGATCCGTGCCTTCGCCAACATCGGCTCCGAACCCGCGATGATGCTGACCGGTCCGGTCGACGTCACCAAGAAGGTGCTCGAGCGCTCCGGCATGAAGCTCTCCGACATCGACCTGTTCGAGCTCAATGAGGCGTTCGCCTCGGTGGTGCTGCGCTACATCCAGGCGTTCGACATCGACAATGACAAGATCAACGTCAATGGCGGCGCCATTGCGCTCGGGCATCCGCTCGGCGCCACCGGTGCGATGATCCTCGGCACCGTGCTCGACGAACTGGAGCGGCGGCAGCTGTCCACTGCGCTGGTGACGCTGTGCATCGGCGGCGGCATGGGCACCGCCACCATCATCGAGCGGGTCTGATTTTCAACCTGGACGCCGGCCGCTCCCCGCGAGCGGCCGACGCCGGAGCGCGCCGCGGCTCGCTGCCGCCGCGCCCGGCGATTGAACCGAGGGATTGAAGGAGCTTTCAAATGGCATTCAAGAATTTCAAGGTCGAGACCGACGCCGACGGCATCGCGCTGGTGACATGGGACATTCCCGGCCGCTCGATGAACGTGCTCGATCAGACGTCCGTCGAGGAACTCGCGGCGATCGTGCAGCAGACCACCGCGGACGCGGCGGTGAAGGGCGTGGTGATCACGTCGGGCAAGGAGGCGCTGTCCGCCGGCGCCGACCTCACCATGCTCGAGAGCATGAACCGCACCTACCTGGAAACGCTGAAGCAGAAGGGTGAAGTCGCCGCCAACCAGCTGCTGTTCGACGAGAGCCGCAAGCTGTCGCTGACGCTGCGCGGCATCGAGACGTCCGGCAAGCCGTGGGTCGCGGCCATCAACGGCCTCGCGCTCGGCGGTGCGTTCGAGCTGACGCTCGCCTGCCACTACCGCGTCGCGGCGGAGAATCCCAAGACCCGTCTCGGCCTGCCCGAGATCAAGGTCGGCCTGTTCCCCGGCGCCGGCGGCACCCAGCGCCTGCCGCGCATCATGCAGACCCAGGACGCGCTGCAGCTGCTGCTCAAGGGCGATGCCGTCGATCTCGCCAAGGCCAAGTCCATGAAACTCGTGGATGCGGTGGTGCCGGCGGCCGACCTGATCAAGGCCGCCAAGGACTGGATCAAGGGTGGCGGCAAGGCGGTGGCGCCGTGGGATGAAAAGGGCTTCAAGCTGCCGAACGGTCCGGTCTATTCCAAGGCCGGCACCATGACCTTCCCGCCGGCCAACGCCATCCTGCGCCGCGAGACCTACGATAACTATCCGGCGGCGCGCGCCATCATGCAGTGCGTCTATGAGGGGCTGCAGCTGCCGATCGACGCGGCGCTGCGTGTCGAGTCGCGCCACTTCGCCAACATCCTGCGCAGCAAGGAGGCGGCGGCAATGATCCGCAGCCTGTTCGTGTCGATGCAGGAGCTCAACAAGGGCGCCCGCCGGCCGGAGAACGTGCCGCCGACCAAGGTCAAGAAGCTCGCCGTGATCGGCGCCGGCTTCATGGGCGCGAGCGTCGGCTATGTCTCGGCCAAGGCCGGCATCGAGGTGGTGCTGATCGACCGCGACCAGGACAGCGCCGACAAGGGCAAGGCCCACGCGAAGTCGGTGATCGACGGCCTCGTCGCCAAGGGGCGCGCCAAGGAGGCCGAGCGTGACGCGCTGCTGGCGCGCATCACCGCGACCGCCGACTACTCCGTCATCAGGGATTGCGACCTCGTGATCGAGGCGGTGTTCGAAGACCGCAAGGTCAAGGCCGAGACCTACGCCAAAGCGCAGGAATTCCTGCGGCCGGACGCGATCTTTGCCTCCAACACATCGACGCTGCCGATCAACTCGCTGGCGGAAGAGTTCAAGGACCAGGGCCGCTTCATCGGCATCCACTTCTTCTCGCCGGTCGAGAAGATGATGCTGGTCGAAATCATCGTCGGCAAGAACACCGGCGATGTCGCGCTCGCAACCGCCCTCGACTACGTTCGCCAGATCAGCAAGACGCCGATCGTGGTCAACGACTCCCGCGGCTTCTTCGCCAACCGCTGCGTGCTGCGCTTCACCGCGGAAGGGCTGGAGATGCTGATGGAGGGCGTGCCGCCGGCGATGATCGAGAACACCGCCAAGATGGCCGGCATGCCGGTCGGCCCGCTGTCGCTCAGCGACGAGGTCGCGCTCGACCTCGTGCTCAAGATCATGAAGGCGACGGAAGCCGACCTCGGCCCCAACGCCATCGACCAGTCGCAGAAGAAGCTGATGGTCGAGATGGTCGAGAAGGAGGGCCGCTTCGGCCGCAAGAACGGCAAGGGCTTCTACGACTATCCGGAGAAGGGCAAGGGCCAGAAGCGGCTGTGGAGCGGTGTCGCGCCGCTGCAGCCGAAGTCGCTCGATCCCGACACGCTGGATGTCGAGGAGCTGAAGCAGCGCTTCCTGGTGGTGCAGGCGGTGGAAGCCGCGCGCACGGTCGAGGATCATGTCATCACCGATCCGCGCGAGGCGGATGTCGGCTCGATCCTCGGCTTCGGCTTCGCGCCGTTCACCGGCGGCACGCTGTCCTACATCGACTTCATGGGCACCAAGAACTTCGTCGCGCTGTGCCACAAGTTCGAGGCCAAATACGGCTCGCGCTTCACGCCGCCGAAACTGCTGGTCGAGATGGCTGAGAAGGGCGAGACCTTCTACGGCCGCTTCCCGCCGAAGAAGTCCGCGGCAGCCTGACGGCCGTTCGCCACGAACAAAACGAAAGAGGCCGGATCACCGATCCGGCCTCTTTGTCATTGGACTGCGGGAGGCTCAGGCCTCGGCCTGCACCGCCGCCTGGACCTGCGGACGGGCGGCGACACGCTCCTTGTAGGCCGTGAGGTGGGGGAAGGCGGAGAGGTCGACCTTCATCCGATCGGCCCAGCGCAGCATGGTGTAGAGATAGCCGTCGGCGACGGTGAACTGCTGACCCATCAGGAAGTCCTGGCCGGCTAGCTTGCTGTCGAGATACCTGAATTTGCCGGCGAGACGGTCGCGAAACACCTGCTTGGCTTCGTCCGTCAGCGCCGGGTTGAACAGCGGGCTGAAGGTCTTGTGGACCTCGGCGCTGATGAAGGTCAGCCACTCCTGCAGGCGGTAGCGCTCCGGCGTGCCGTTGGCCGGCGCGAGCTTCTTGTCGGCGGCCTTGTCGGCGATGACCTGCACGATCACCGGACCTTCCGTGAGCAGGTCGCCATTGTCGAGCGCGAGCGCCGGCACCTGGCCCTTCGGGTTGATCTTGCTGTAGTCCTCGCCGCTCGCGAGTGTCTTGGTCCTGAGGTCGACCTTGACGAGCTCATGGGGAATTCCGGCTTCCTTCAGCGCGATGTGGGGCGAGAGTGAGCAGGCGCCCGGTGTATAGTAGAGTTTCATGTCGTCCTCCTTGTTCCGTGCTGTTCCTCAGCGGACCCGGGGTCCTTGGGTCGGGTATTGGGCCTGGCCTCGCGCTCAGCCCTGAATTTAGTCTTGGCCCGGATCCCGGCCCAGCGTGCCCGCGGTGGCCGAACTACATGCGTTTGCATGAAATTGTCAATGTTGATGCAGATGCATTCAGTGACGTATAGTCCGGCCCGAGGGACTATCGCGCATGAAACGGAAGCCGTCGACTGAAGCCACTGCCGCCTGGATTCGCCTGATGCGGGTCCAGAGTCGTGTGCTGGACGCGGTCGAGCAGGATCTGAAGAAGGCCGGCTTTCCGCCGCTGGCGTGGTACGATGCGCTGCTGGAACTGTCGCGCGCGCCGCGGGGAGAGCTGCGGCCGGTCGAGCTCGAGCGGCAGATGTTGATTCCGCAGTATTCGACCTCGCGCCTGATCGACCGTCTGGTCGATGAGGGCCTGGCGCTGCGGCGGGAGTGCGCAGCCGACCGGCGTGGCCAGTTCGTCGAGATCACGGAGGCGGGCCGCGAGTTGCAGAAGAAAATGTGGGGCGCCTATTCGGCCGCCATCGAGCGCCATGTCGGATCAAAGCTCACCGACGGCGATGCGATGAAGCTGTGCGGCCTGCTCGACCGGCTCGGCTGCTCCTGCGCCGAGGCGCAGCAGCAGGTGATCGGCAGCAAAGAAGTCGCGCCCGCGCGATGATCCTCTCTTCACCTTTTGCCGCTACCGCAGGCGGCAATCCTTGTTCCTGTCCGCGTGCGTGCAATGTCGCCGCGGCTTTGCTTCGGACCTCTTATGGCGCGTGACCAGATTGATATGACGCCGCTGCACTCGCGCGACGAACTCGTCGCGTGGCTGGCAGCCGGCGTGAAACCGAAGGACGCATTCCGGATCGGCACCGAGCACGAGAAGACGCCGTTCACGCTGGAGGGGCACCATCCGGTGCCCTATGCCGGGCCGCGCGGCATCGAGGCGCTGCTGCAGGGCATGCGCCACCTGCTCGGCTGGGAGCCGATCATGGAGCAGGGCAACATCATCGGCCTCTATGACGTCACCGGCGGCGGTGCGATCTCGCTGGAGCCGGGCGGCCAGTTCGAATTGTCCGGTGCGCCGGTCGAGACCGTGCACCAGACCACGGCCGAGGTGATGGCCCACCTCGCCCAGGTGCGCGAGGTGGCGACGCCGCTGGGCATCGGGTTCCTCGGCCTCGGCATGACCCCGACATGGTCGCGCGAGCAGATTCCGGTGATGCCCAAGGGGCGCTACAAGATCATGACCAACTACATGCCGAAGGTCGGCCGCTACGGCCTCGACATGATGTACCGGACCTGCACGGTGCAGACCAACCTCGACTTCTGCTCCGAAGCCGACATGGTGCTGAAGCTGCGCACGTCGCTGGCGCTGCAGCCGGTGGCGACGGCGCTGTTCGCCAACTCGCCGTTCACCGAAGGCAAGGCCAACGGGCTGTTGTCGTTCCGCTCCGAGATCTGGCGCGACACCGACAATGCGCGCGCCGGCATGCTGCCGTGGGCGTTCGAGGACGGCATGGGCTTCGAGCGTTGGGTCGACTATGCCCTCGACGTGCCGATGTATTTCGTCAAGCGCGGCGATGACTACATCGATGTCGCCGGCTCCTCGTTCCGTGACTTCTTCGACGGCCGCAATGCGCGTCTCCCCGGCGAACGGCCGACGCTGTCGGATTGGGCCAACCATCTCTCGACCATCTTCCCCGAGGTCCGCCTCAAGCGCTATCTCGAGATGCGCGGTGCCGACGGCGCGCCGTGGGACCGCCTGCCGGCGCTGTCAGCGTTCTGGGTCGGCCTGCTCTATGACGACGACAGCCTCACCGCCGCATGGGACATCGCCCGGCGCTGGACCGCGGAGGAGCGTCAGCAACTGCGCGACGACGTGCCCCGCCTCGGCTTCAAGGCCAAGATCGGCAACCGCTACCTGTTCGAGATCGCCAGGGAGTGCCTGGTGCTGGCGCATGCCGGTTTGCGGCGGCGGGCGCGCATCGATCATCTCGGCCGCGACGAATCGCGCTACCTCGAACCGCTCGACCGCATCATCGAATCCGGGCGCACGCCGGCAGAGGATATGTTGCTGAAATTTAATGGACCGTGGGGCGGCAGCGTCGAGCCGGCCTATGATCAATACGTGTTCTGAATCAGCGCGTTGATGCCGTTGCGTGGCACACGGGCACCGTTCATCTGCCGTACAGAAATCTGATACTTTAATGGGCAGCGCGGCGGCGCGTGCGATCGTTCGTTTTCTGCGGGCGGTCGGCGGTGCGGTCGTGTGTGTTCGATCGCAGAACTGTGCGTGCCGGCGATGTCCCTCGCGGCAGCGATCTTGATGGAAAGTTGTCCGGCATGGTCCGTGCCCGTCGCCTGAGAGCCTGCCTCGCGGCTGTTGCCGCTTTTGCCGCTCTGATCGTCGCGATGCCGCAGTCGCTGCTGGCGCAGACCAATTTCGATCGCCCGGGAGGGGATTACATGCACTCGCCGGTGCCGTCAGGCGATCCGGCGGACTGCGCCCTGCAGTGCGAACGCGACCGCCGCTGCCGCGCCTGGAGCTTCAACTATCCGACCTATGCGGCGGCCGAGGCGGTGTGCTGGCTGAAGAGCAGCGTGCCGCCGCGCGTGGCCAACAATTGCTGCGTGTCGGGCGTGCGCGGCGCCGGCGTGCTCGAGCAGCGCACCGGGGCGGTCGAGATGTCGACCGACCGGTTCGGCGGCGACTACCGCAGCTTCGAGCTCAAGGGCAGCGAGCACGACGACGCCTGCAAGGAGGCCTGCGAGGCCGACAACAAATGCCGGGCCTGGACCTATGCGCGCCCTGGCTATATCGGCAAGGACGCGCGCTGCTTCCTCAAGAGCCAGATCAAGCCGCCGCACCGCAAGCCGGGCTTCGTCTCCGGCGTCGTGCGCTAGCCGCCGTTCTCCCGCTCATAGGCCTTGAGCGCGGCCTTGGACGCCAGTGCCTTCCAGCGCCGCCGCAGCAGCGGCTCGAGCACACCGCGCGGGCAGGCGGACAGGCGCACGAGAACGTTCGGCCAGTCGCGATAGTGCTCGGTGATGTAGAACACCCGCGGCCGGGCCTCCATCATCATGGCCCGCTCGTCAGGCTCGATGCCGGTCAGCACCAGGCTGTCGTTGTCTTCTTTCAGCCGTGCCAGCAGCTTGGTACGAACCTTGAGCGCAGGCGTGCCATAGGACGTGCCGTCAGCGACGTCCGGCCAGGTCAGGGCAAAGGCGCGGACGTCGTCAAAGGTCATGGCCGGGCCCCTCGGGCGTCAGTTGACGCCTGTCATGAAGCGGGAGGGGCGCAGGCCCGACAGCCAGCTCGTGATCGGGCGCTGGCTCATGGCGAGATCCCACGATCCCAGCACCGCTTCGACACGGCCCACCAGGTTGGCGGCAGGCAGCATGCCGACGCCGCCGTCGGCGACCGGCACCCGGCTGTCAGCGGAGTTGTCGCGATTGTCACCCATCACGAACAGGTGGTCGGGTGGCACGGTCATCTCGGCGGTGTTGTCGTAGAAGCCGTGGGCGCGCAGTTTGAAGATCGGGTGGCTGCGATTGCCGGGCAGCGTCTCGATATAGCGCGGCGCCGGGACGTCGGCGCCGTCCTCGGTCTCGGCCTTGCCGATGCCGTCGGATTGCAGTGCCGCGGCGACGCCGTTGATGAAGAGCTGGCCGTTGCGCATCTGGATACGATCGCCAGGCAGGCCGACCACCCGTTTGACCCAGACCTGGGAGCGGTCGCCGGGCCAGCGGAACACGACCACGTCGCCGCGCTCCGGCAGCGCGCCCAGTACGCGCGCGGTCGAGGGCAGCGCAATGTTCAGCGGCACCGAGGCGGCGCTGTAGCCATAGGGATATTTGCTGGCGAGCAGTGCATCACCGATCATCAGCGTCGGCTCCATCGAGCCCGACGGGACATAAAAGGGCTCGGCGAGCGCGCCCTTCGCCGCCATCACCACCGCAAACACGGCGGCCATCTGGGTGATCGCGCTCGCCCAGGAGGCTGCAGTCTTCTTCATCGTCGAGGCCTCGTGCTGAGGGAGAGTGTTGTCGCTCATGCGCCGGTGCCTCCGACCGTGATGCGGTCCATGCGCAGCGTCGGCTGGCCGACGCCGACCGGGACGCCCTGGCCGTTCTTGCCGCAGGTGCCGATGCCGGCATCGAGCTGCAGGTCGTTGCCGACCATGGTGATGCGGTGCAGGTCGGTCGGGCCGTTGCCGATCAGCATGGCGCCCTTGACCGGCGCGCCGAGCCTGCCGTTCTCGATACGGTAGGCCTCGGTGCACTGGAACACGTACTTGCCGGAGGTGATGTCGACCTGGCCGCCGCCGAAATTGGCCGCGAAGATGCCGTTCTTCACCGAGGCGAGGATCTCCGCAGGATCGTGCCCGCCGGCCAGCATGTAGGTGTTGGTCATGCGCGGCATTGGCACATGGGCGTAGCTCTCGCGGCGGCCGTTGCCGGTCGGCTTCATGTTCATCAGGCGGGCGTTCTGGCGGTCCTGCATGTAGCCGACCAGGATGCCGTCCTCGATCAGCACGGTGCGGTTGGTCGGCGTGCCCTCGTCGTCGATCGACAGCGAGCCGCGGCGCGCCGCGATGGTGCCGTCATCGACCACGGTGACGCCCCTGGCCGCCACCTGCTGGCCCATCAGCCCGGCGAACGCCGAGGTCTGCTTGCGGTTGAAGTCGCCCTCGAGGCCGTGGCCGACCGCTTCGTGCAGCATCACGCCGGGCCAGCCCGGGCCCAGCACCACGTCCATCTCGCCGGCCGGTGCCGGCACCGATTCCAGGTTGATCAGTGCCTGGCGGATGGCGCCGTCGGCGGCCTCACGCCACGCCTTGGTCTCGATGAAGCGGGCATAACCCTCGCGGCCGCCATAGCCCTGACTGCCGGTCTCCTGGCGGTCGCCGGCGCCCGCCACCACCGAAATGTTGACCCGCACCAGCGGGCGGATGTCGCGGTAGCTCTCGCCGTCGGGCCGCAGGATCTCGACCACCTGCCAGGTGGCGCCGAGGCTGACCGAGACCTGGCGCACCCGCGGGTCCTTGTCACGGACATAGGCGTCGATTTCGGCGAGCAGCTTGACCTTGCTCTCGAAGGCCTCGCCATCGAGCGGATTGTCGTCGCCGTAGAGACGGATGTTGGTGTGGGACGGCGCCGCCGCGTAGGTACCTGCGTAGCCGCCGCGAACGGCATGGACCGCATCGGCGGCCCGCGCCAGCGCCGCCAATGAGACGTCGGAGGAATGGGCGTAGCCGACCGCATCGCTCTTCACCGCGCGCAGCCCGAAGCCCTGGGCCGTGTCGTAGGTCGCCTGCTTCAGGCGCCCGTTGTCGAACATCAACCCCTCGGACTGGCGGTATTCCAGGAACAGCTCACCGTCGTCGGCGCCGTCGAGGCCGCGGGCGACTTCGGCACGAACCGTGTCGCGGTCGAGGCCGGCGCGGTCGAGCAGGGAAGATGTTGCGAGAGTCATGAAAAGGTCCATTGTGGGTGTCGCGCGGCCGTCACTTTGCGCACGGCGGATGGAATAAAGATAGGGGGCGGTACCTTGTTTCGCGAGGGGCGCGTGCGGCGGCCCGGAACCGGTCGCGACCCGCGCGGCGAAGCGGCCGGACACATGCTATAAGACGGTCAAATGCCGATTGAGATCAAGCAGATCGAGCCTCACCACATCGAGGGCTTCCATGCCGTGCTCGATGCGGTGGCGCGCGAGCGGCAGTATCTGGCCTTTTTGGAGGCGCCGCCGCTGGAAGCGGCGCGGATGTTCGTCGAGACCAACCTCGCCCGCGGCACGCCGCAGCTGATCGCGTTGTCCGAAGGGCGGGTGATCGGCTGGTGTGACATCACCAAGCCGAACCGGCCGATCTATTCCCATTGCGGTGTGCTGGGTATGGGCCTGCTGCCGGAATTCCGCGGCCAGCGCATCGGCACCCGGCTGATCCGCGCCGCGCTGGATGACGCGCGGCGGATCGGCCTGCACCGCGTCGAGCTGACCGTACGCGAAAGCAATGCGCAGGCGATCGCGCTCTACAAGGCGATGGAATTTCGCATCGAAGGCGTCAAGCGCGACGGCGTGCGGGTGGACGATCGCTACGAGAATCTCCTGATGATGGCGGTGCTGTTCTGAGCGGCGCCGGCCCTACGGCGCGCTGCGCCGTGGCGGCTTTGGTCTGCGATCAGGGAAGCGGTGCGCCTGCGACCACTTCAGCAACTCGTCGAATACCGGCCGCAGCGCCTCGGCCGCCGGCGTGATCTCGTACTCCACCCGCGGCGGCACCTCGGGATAGACCGTGCGCTTGATCAGTCCGTCGGCCTCGAGATCGCGCAATTGGGTGGTCAGCATGTGCTGCGTGACGCCGGGAATCGACCTGCGCAATTCGCCGAAGCGGTGCTTGTGCTGGACGAGCTGCCACAGGATCTCGCCCTTCCACTTGCCGGCCAGCGTCGCCAGCGCGCGCTGAAACTGCCTGACCACCTCGTCGCTCGTGCAGAACTCGTCGGCGCTGCCGGCATTGGTCTTGTTTTCCATACTACACCAGAAGAACCATCCTACTTGTCCTATCCGTCATAGTTCCGGCATTTGAGTGGCGAAAGCAGAGCCAACGGCGCGAGGGATCGAGATGCCGATGCGGATCGTTCGTGCCCCGCGAAGACGTCCCTTGTGGATCGGCGCGGGGCTTGTCGTCGCGTTCGCCGGGCCGCTGCTGCTCACCCTTGCGCTGACCGCGCCCGGAGAGGCGACGCCCAGGGAGGAACGGGAGGCAGCCAAGGCCGTGGTGCGCAGCAAGTCCCATCGCATCGTCTTCCAGGTCAACTCCGAGGAGCCGACTACGATGCGGCACGCCATCACCAACGCGCTGAATGCGGCCAGGAGCTATGGTGAGAACAACGAGCCGGTGGCGATCGAGATCGTCGCATACGGTCCCGGCGTGCACATGTTCAGGGCGGATACCTCGCCGGTCCGCGACCTGCTGCAGCTGCTGCGCACGAGTGTGCCCAGCGTGGTGTTCAGCGTCTGCGGCAACACCAGGATGCTGATGGAGCGCGCCGAAGGGCATCCGTTGTCGCTGGTCGAGGGCGCGCAGGTGGTGCCGGCGGGCATTGTGCGGCTGACCGAGCTGCAGGAGGCCGGCTGGACCTACATCCGTCCATGAGATGCCCGTCATCATGACCATCGAGCGTCCCACGCCATTGACCGCCGGTCCGCTGTCGCGCCGCTGGCTGCTCGGCGGCGCCCTCGCGATGCTGGCCGCGGCTCGCACGGCATCGGCCGCGGCCGGCGCGCCGTTCGGCAATGTCCGGCACCAGTTCACCTGGCTGCGACCGGTCAGGCCCGTCCCGCCGCTGCCGCTGCGGCGCCTCGACGGCGTCGTCGGCAGTCTCGGGGCGCTGCGGGGCAACATCGCGGTGGTGAATTTCTGGGCGACCTGGTGCCCGGCCTGCCGCGCCGAACTGCCGGCGCTGGAGCAACTGCAGCGCGAGATGGCGGGAGCGGGTGTCGAGGTGGTGGCGGTCGCGGTGGACCGCGACCCGGCGGTGGTGGCGCCGTTCCTGCGGCGGCTCGGCATTCGCCGCCTGCCGGTCTACACCGATCCGAACGGTGCAATCTGGACGAAAGATGGTGCCAGCGAGGCCCCGTTCATCCTGTACGGGATGCCGATCTCATATCTGGTCGCGCCCGATGGCGGGATCACAGGGTATCTCGCCGGGGAGGCCGACTGGTCCTCGGCGGCGGCGCGAGGGCTGATCGCCGGCCTTGCGGCACCGGCGGCGGGTGACCGCCCGCGGTAGGGCCCGATCAGGGCAGCTTGTCGTAGCCCTCGCCGATGCCCTTGAGGCTGAGCGGGAAGCCGATGCCTTCTTCCGGCGTCTCGAAGATGATGAAGGTCGCGGTCTTGGCGGTCTTGAGCTGGTTGAGCAGGTTGTCGTCCATCACCACCTCGGCGACGCAGCCATTGGGCAGGCAGCGGACGAAACCGGCGCGGCCGACATCGGCATTGTCGAGCTTGAGCCCGAGCCCGGAGGGCAGCAGCACCCCGAGCGGAGCCACCACCCGCATCAGCTTGCTCTTCTGGTCGGCGGTCTTGAGGATGATCACCGTGAGGCCGGCATTGGAGCGGTCCTCGGCGACCACGCTCTGGATCAGGGCGCACTGTTCGGCCTGGGCCCCGGGCGGGGTGTCGCAGCGGATCTGCCAGTCGCCGTGGACCGACTTGACCGCACCCTGGGCGCTGGCGCCGCCGGCCGAGGCGAACAAGGCCAGAACGACCGTGACGCAGGTCGCGAGCAGGGGGGCGAGGCCGGCGCGGCACGCCGCGGCAGTCGGTTTATGGGGTCGTGAAGCGCCCATCAGGGTCGATCCTTGGTCATCTATCCGTGCCGATATCCTTGCCGCCGCCACAGCCCTCAAGGGCGTGCGGAAGGCTGACATGGCAATGACGGCGCCTTGAAGGCGATCCCGGGGCCGCGACGGCGTCCCGGACCGGTCGGTTCTGGTGTCCCGCCCATATGTCCTGCACATGGCGGAGCCCGTCCCCGGCAGCGCGAATCGCGGTCCCGTCAGGCGTCCGGCCCGTGGGTACATCGCGTAATCTGCCTGTCAAGCATTGTCCGCTGCAGAAGCCGCCTGCGCGCCGGATTTTTCGCGGGGCGAGCACGAAGCGGCGGTCGGCCGGGGACGCGGCCGAAAACTGCATAATCCTGCATTGCGATAGCCCTGGAAGTATGGTTTGAGAGGCGGGAATCTCGACGCGTTCTAACCTGCCGGACGACGGCCGCAGAGCGGGTACGGGGCCGCCGGTCACGTCGTTTCGGCCTGCCGGCTTTGACGTTCAGGACAAGGAGCGGGAGCGGCATGAAAATGTCGAGGGGACAAATGGTCCGCCGGGCGCTGGGGCTCGCAGTGGCCGGAAGTGTGGTGGCGTTCGCCGGGGCGGCGTCGGCCGGATTGGGGCAGCCGACCCCGTGGGAATATACGCTGCAGCACTCGGCGTCGCCGGTGATGGACAACATCATCTGGTTCCACAATTTCCTGCTCTGGATCATCACCGCCATCACGCTGTTCGTGCTGCTGCTGCTGGTGACCGTGGTCATCAAGTTCAACGCCCGCTCCAACCCGGTGCCGTCGAAGACCACCCATAACACCCTGATCGAGGTCGCCTGGACCCTGATCCCGGTGCTGATCCTGGTGTGCATCGCGGTGCCCTCGTTCCGTCTCCTGTTCCAGGAGCTCGAGGTGCCCAAGGCCGACGTCACCATCAAGGCGACCGGCAAGCAGTGGTACTGGAGCTATGCCTATCCCGATAACGGCAAGTTCGAGTTCGACTCGCTGATGGTCGCGGACAAGCAGCCGCGCCTGCTCGGCGTCGACAACGAGATGGTGGTGCCGGTCAACAAGGTGATCCGCGTCCAGACCACCGGAGCCGACGTCATTCACTCCTTTGCCGTGCCGTCCTTCGGCATCAAGATCGACGCCATTCCGGGGCGCCTGAACGAGACCTGGTTCAAGGCCACCAAGGAAGGCATGTATTACGGCCAGTGCTCCGAGCTGTGCGGCAAGGATCACGCCTACATGCCGATCGCGGTGCGCGTGGTCAGCGAGCAGGAGTTCGCGGCCTGGATCGAGCAGGCGAAGAAGAAGTACGCGGCCACTGGCGCGAAGACCTACGCGTCGGCCGGAGCGGCCGCGCAGTAAGCGCGGCTGCATTCGCTTCGAGACTTAAGAGACGACGAACCACCTCGGTTCAAGGGATCTGAAAATGGCCACTGCTGCACCCTCCGCTCACGCTGATCACGACGATCACGCTCACGACCATCCGACTGGCTGGCGGCGCTATCTCTACTCCACGAACCACAAGGACATCGGGACGATGTACCTGATCTTTGCGGTCGTGGCGGGCATCATCGGTGGTGCCATGTCGGTCGCGATCCGGATCGAGCTGATGTATCCGGGCGTGCAGTTCTTTCATGAGAGCCACACCTACAACGTGTTCGTCACCTCGCACGGCCTGATCATGATCTTCTTCATGGTCATGCCGGCGATGATCGGCGGGTTCGGCAACTGGATGGTGCCGCTGATGATCGGCGCGCCGGACATGGCCTTCCCGCGCATGAACAACATCTCGTTCTGGCTGCTGCCGGCGGCGTTCGCGCTGCTGATCATCTCGACCTTCGTCGAGGGTGAGCCGGGCGGCAACGGCGTCGGTGCCGGCTGGACGATGTATGCGCCGCTGTCGACCTCGGGTCACCCCGGCCCGGCCGTGGACTTCGCCATCCTGGCGCTGCATATCGCCGGTGCGTCGTCGATCCTCGGCGCCATCAACTTCATCACCACCATCTTCAACATGCGCGCGCCGGGCATGACCCTGCACAAGATGCCGCTGTTCGTGTGGTCGATCCTGGTGACCGTGTTCCTGCTGCTGCTGTCGCTGCCGGTTCTGGCGGGTGCCATCACCATGCTGCTGACCGACCGCAACTTCGGCACCTCGTTCTTCGCGGCCGACGGCGGCGGCGATCCGCTGCTGTTCCAGCACCTGTTCTGGTTCTTCGGCCACCCCGAAGTGTACATCCTGATCCTGCCGGGCTTCGGCATGATCAGCCACATCGTCTCGACCTTCTCGCGTAAGCCCGTGTTCGGCTACCTCGGCATGGCCTACGCCATGGTCGCGATCGGCGGCATCGGCTTCGTGGTGTGGGCGCACCACATGTACACGGTCGGCATGTCGGCCGCGACGCAGGCCTACTTCGTCGCCGCCACCATGGTGATCGCGGTGCCGACGGGCGTGAAGATCTTCTCGTGGATCGCCACCATGTGGGGCGGCTCGATCGAGTTCCGCGCCCCGATGCTGTGGGCCGTGGGCTTCATCTTCCTGTTCACCCTCGGCGGCGTGACCGGCGTCGTGCTGTCGAACGCGGGCGTCGACCGCGTGCTGCAGGACACCTACTACGTGGTCGCGCACTTCCACTACGTGCTGTCGCTCGGCGCCGTGTTCGCCATCTTCGCCGGCTGGTATTACTGGTTCCCGAAGATGTTCGGCTACATGTACAGCGAGGGCATCGCCAAGCTGCACTTCTGGGTCACCTTCGTCGGCGTCAACCTGGTGTTCTTCCCGCAGCACTTCCTCGGCCTGTCGGGCATGCCGCGCCGCTATATCGACTATCCGGATGCCTTCGCCGGCTGGAACCTGGTGTCGTCGATCGGCTCCTACATCTCGGCTGTCGGTGTCCTGATCTTCATCTACGGCGTGATCGAAGCCTTCGCCCGCAAGCGTCAGGCCGCGAACAACCCGTGGGGCCCCGGCGCCACCACGCTGGAGTGGACGCTGACCTCGCCGCCGCCGTTCCATCAGTTCGAAGTGCTGCCGCGCATCCAGTAAGCGCGGCGCTTCGGCCAGAAATTGCGCGGTGCGGTGGCTGCACCGCGTGAAGACGAAAACGGTCGCCGGCGATACCATCGCCGGTGATTGCCGAACCGGAAGAAAGCAAACGCCCTCGTGTCGACGATCGACCATCACTCGCTGGACATGCCCCACATCTCCGAGGCAGGGGTTGGCGACTACATCACCCTGCTCAAGCCGCGGGTGATGTCGCTCGTCGTGTTCACGGCACTGGTCGGCTACCTGATGGCGCCGGGCCACGTTCATCCGGTGATGGCGATCACCTCGATCCTGTGCATCGCGGTCGGCGCCGGTGCGTCCGGCGCGCTGAACATGTGGTATGACCGCGATATCGATGCGTTGATGTCGCGCACCGTCAACCGCCCGATCCCGCGCGGCCGTGTGACGCCGCCGGAGGCGCTGACCTTCGGCATGACGCTGTCATTCTTTTCGGTGGCGACCCTCGGCATCCTGGTGAACTGGATCGCCGGCGCGCTGCTCGCCTTCACCATCTTCTTCTACGTGGTGATCTACACCATGTGGCTGAAGCGCTCGACGGTGCAGAACATCGTCATCGGCGGCGCCGCCGGCGCGCTGCCGCCGGTGGTGGCGTGGGCCGCCGCGACCGGCTCGCTCGCGGTCGAGCCGCTGCTGCTGTTCCTGATCATCTTCCTGTGGACCCCGCCGCATTTCTGGGCGCTGGCGCTGTTCCGCAGCGACGACTATGCGCGGGCCAATGTGCCGATGCTGCCGGTGGTGGCCGGCGCCGACGCCACGCGGTTGCAGATCCTGCTCTACACCGTGGTGCTGGTCGCGGTGGCGACCGCGCCCTGGCCGCTCGGCTATTTCGGTCCTGCCTACGGCGTGGTCTCGATCGTGCTTGGCGCCTGGATGCTGTGGCTGGCGATCGACGTGTTCCGCCACCGCACCGACGCGATGGCCAAGCGCGCGCCGCGCCGTCTGTTCGCCTTTTCGATCGTCTATCTGTTCGGGCTGTTCGCGACCCTGCTGGTCGAGGCCATGCTGCCCGCCGTGACGCGGCTCGTGTGGTAGGGGATGCGTGACACTTTGACCGACGACAACAAAGAGCCGCAGGGCATTGTCCTCACCGAGGAGCAGAAGCGCCGCCGCCGCGAACGTTCGCTGGCGATCGCCTGGGCGCTGGGCATCCTGGTCGTGCTGTTTTTTGCCGTGACCATGGTCAAGGGGCCGGCGGTGCTGCACCGGCCGTTGTGATCGGAAAGTAAAGCCATGAGCGCAACCCAGCCTCCCGCCGACCAGCCGCCGCGCACACCGCGCGGGCCGCGTCGCGACATCGTGGTGGCGTCGGTGTGCGGTTTCGTGGTGGCGCTGATGGTCGGCGCGTCCTATGCGGCCGTGCCGTTCTACAACTGGTTCTGCCGCGCCACAGGCTTCAACGGCACCACCCAGGTCGCGACCTCTGCGCCGGCCGGCAGCCTCGAGCATCAGGTCGCGGTCCGGTTCGATGCCAATGTCAACGGCGGCCTGCCCTGGAAGTTCGAGCCGGAAAAGACCGAAATCAACGTCAAGATCGGCGAGGTCGTCACCGCCTATTACAAGGTGACCAACCAGGCCGCGCGCCGCACCGCCGGCATCGCGGCCTATAACGTCGCGCCGCTGACCGTCGGGGCCTACTTCCAGAAGATCAACTGCTTCTGCTTCAACGAGCAGATCCTCGGCCCCGGTGAGACCCGCGAGATGGCGGTGGTGTTCTATGTCGATCCGGCGATGATGGCCGACGACGACAACAAGGGCACCAACACCATCACGCTGTCCTACACCTTCTATCCGGTCAAGGATGCCGACCCGAAGCCGCTGGCGGCCGGGGAGGGCGACACCCGGAAGGGGAATTTGTGAGTTTCGCGGCTCCTCGGAGCCGCGGGGGATGATTGAGAGACGAACACGGGCCGGTTAACAACGGTCCTGCGAACGGAGAACGGTAATGGCTACGGGGCAAGTGAAACACCACGACTACCATCTCGTCGATCCGAGCCCGTGGCCGGTGGTCGGCTCGTTCTCGGCCTTCATCCTGGCGGTGGGTGCGGTGTCCTGGATGCACCACATGTACGCCGGTGCGCCGATTGTGTTCGGCGTCGGCCTGATCGGCGTGCTCTACACCATGGCGAGCTGGTGGGGCGACGTCATCCGCGAAGCCCAGCACGGTGACCACACCCGCGTGGTGCAGCTGCATCACCGCTACGGCATGATCCTGTTCATCGCCTCTGAAGTGATGTTCTTCGTTGCCTGGTTCTGGGCCTACTTCAACTCGGCGCTGTTCCCGGCTGATCCGGTGCATGTCGCCCGCGAGGCGCTGTTCGGCGGCGTCTGGCCTCCGAAGGGCATCGAGACCTTCGACCCCTGGCACCTGCCGCTGCTCAACACCCTGATCCTGCTGACCTCGGGCACCACCGTGACCTGGGCGCACCATGCGCTGCTGGAAGGCGACCGCCAGGGCGTCAAGCAGGCCCTGATCCTGACCGTGCTGCTCGGCGCGGCGTTCTCCTGCGTGCAGGCCTTCGAGTACAGCCACGCGACGTTCAGCTTCGCCGGCAACGTCTACGGCGCCACCTTCTTCATGGCGACCGGTTTCCACGGCTTCCACGTGCTGGTCGGCACCATCTTCCTGCTGGTCTGCCTGCTGCGCGTCTATGCCGGCCACTTCACCCCCACGCAGCATCTCGGCTTCGAGTTCGCTGCCTGGTACTGGCACTTCGTCGACGTGGTGTGGTTGTTCCTGTTCATCTGCATCTACGTGTGGGGCCACGGCGCCGAGACCATGGCGCATGCCGCCCACTGAGGCAGACGGATCTCAAGCAGGGGGCGGCCTGGTGGCCGCCCCTTTGCGTTTTGAGCGGGCATGGCAGCCCGCGCGGAAGGGAGTGCAGATGACCAACGACAATCGTGCCGTCTCCCCGTTCGTGGCCGGCCTCGGCTGCAAGTGCCCGCGCTGCGGCCAGGGCAAGCTCTATGCGGGCTTCCTGCGCCTCGCGCCGCGCTGTGAGGTCTGCGGGCTCGACTACACCTTCATCGATTCCGGTGACGGTCCGGCGGTGTTCATCATCATGATCGCTGGCTTCATCGTGGTCGGCGCCGCGCTGGTGGTGGAGATCAAGTACCAGCCGCCATTCTGGGTGCACGCGGCGCTGTGGCTGCCGCTGATCCTCGCCACCACACTGCTGCCGATGCGCGCGATGAAGTCGCTGCTGATCGCGCTGCAGTATCATCACAAGGCGTCCGAAGGCCGCCTGATCGATCGCGAGCCGAAGTGATGGCGGCGTCCCCGGCCAGCCGCCTCGGCATGGCCGTCATCACCCTTGTCATGTTGACCGTGCTGGTCGGTCTCGGCGTCTGGCAGTTGCAGCGCAAGCAGGAGAAAGAGGCGCTGATCGCCACCCTGCACGAACGTCTCGCTACCGCGCCTGTGGCGTTGCCGCCGCCTTCGGCCTGGGCTGGACTGACCGCCGCGCATGACGAGTTTCGCCGGGTGAAGGTCACCGCGCGCTTCGATGCCGGCCCCGATGCGCGGGTCTACACCTCGGGCTCGGCGCTGCGGCCTGATGTCAGCGGCGTCGGCGTCTGGGTGTTCGCACCGGCGCGCCTCGCCACCGGTGAACGGATCGCGGTCAATCGCGGCTTCCTGCCGGACGGGATGACATCGCCGGACGCTGCGGCGGCGGCCGCGCCGACCGATCTCGTCGGTTATCTGCGCTTTCCGGAGAGCCCCGGCTGGTTCACGCCGGCGGCCGATGTTGCCAAGCGGCTGTGGTTCGCGCGGGATCCGGCGGCGATGGCGCAGGCGCTGAACTGGGGAGCGCTGGCGCCGTTCTACATCGACCTCGCGGCGCCGTTGCCGGCATCGGGGTTGCCGAAGGCGGGACCGCTCGACGTGCAGTTGCGAGATCAGCATCTGCAATACGCCATCACCTGGTTCGGACTCGCCATCGTCGTCGCCGCGGCGGCTCTGGTGTGGTTCAGGAGCCAGCGCCGCGCTTGACGTCATCACGGTGCGCTGACCCTGGTGTCCCGAATCCGAAGTTCGCACGATCTCGCGGCGAACTCTGTTGCGAACTTCGGATTCGATAAGGACACCAGCAAGATATTATTCTCTAGTGGTCCGATTCTAACATTCGCATCCCATATCGGCAGGCATCATTGCGAATGTTAGAATCATCAGGACCACTAGCAAATATATGTTTCTAGTGGAGCTTTTGGATTTGACATTCGCGTCGTGACCGCGCGGCCAGGTGGGACGCGAATGTCAAATCCGCTCCACTGGTGTCCTGATCGGTCCGCAAGTTCGTAACGAGGTCGCTGCAAGCGCAACTTGCGAACCGGGACACTGGGAAGCTGCGGAAATCCGGTTTCCACTTTCCGTGCCGATGCCGTAAGGTGCCCGGACGTTTTCGCATGAAAACTAAATAGTTAAAACTTATCAGAGGCTTGGAGAAGGCTCCGCCTTTGGAGGGTGTGTTGACGCGCTATATTTCGACCCGTGGTGAAGCGCCAAGCCTGGGCTTCTGCGACGTGATGCTGACCGGGCTCGCCCGTGACGGTGGGCTCTATGTGCCCGAGACCTGGCCATCGCTGTCGGCGCAGCAGATCGCCGGCTTCTTCGGCAGGCCGTACTGGGAGGTCGCGGTCGAGGTGATGCGGCCGTTCGTCGGCGGTGAGATTTCCGATGCCGATCTCGGGCGCATGGCGGTCGAGGCCTATGCCACCTTCCGTCATCCGGCGGTGGTGCCGCTCGATCAGATGAGCCCGAACCAGTTCATTCTCGAGCTGTTCCACGGTCCGACGCTGGCGTTCAAGGACGTCGCCATGCAGCTGCTGGCGCGGCTGATGGACCATGTGTTGGCCAAGCGCGCTGAGCGCACCACCATCGTGGTCGCGACATCCGGCGACACCGGCGGTGCCGCCGTCGATGCGTTTGCCGGGCGCGACAATGTCGACCTGGTGGTGCTGTTCCCCAACGGTCGCATCTCCGACGTGCAACGCCGGATGATGACGACCACCGGCGCCGCCAATGTGCAGGCGCTCGCGGTCGAGGGCACGTTCGACGATTGCCAGGCGCTGGTGAAGGGCCTGTTCAACAATCATCGTTTCCGCGACACGGTGGCGCTGTCCGGCGTCAACTCCATCAACTGGGCGCGGATCATCGCCCAGGTCGTCTACTACTTCACGTCCGCGGTGGCGCTGGGCGCCCCCGCGCGGACCGTGGATTTCACGGTGCCGACCGGCAATTTCGGCGACATCTTCGCCGGCTATGTCGCCAAGCGCATGGGCCTGCCGATCCGCCGCCTGAAGATCGCGGCCAACGTCAACGACATCCTGGTGCGCACGCTGTCGACCGGCACCTATGAGGTGCGCGGCGTGCATGCGACCGCCTCGCCGTCGATGGACATCCAGGTGTCGTCGAACTTCGAGCGCCTGGTGTTCGAGGCCACCGGCCGCGACAGCGCCGTAGTGCGTGGCCTGATGGCGTCGCTGACGCAGTCGGGCCGGTTCACGCTGCCGGACGCGGCGCTGGCCGCCGTGCGCCGTGATTTCGATGCCGGCCGCGCCGACGAGCAGGAGACCAGTGCGGCGATCCGGACGGCCTTCCGCGAGGCCGGCGACCTGATCGACCCGCATACCGCGGTGGCCGTGGCGGTGGCCGAACAGGAGGGAGCCGATTCGTCGGTGCCCAACATCGTGCTGGCGACGGCGCATCCGGCGAAATTTCCCGATGCGGTCGAGGCGGCCTGCGGCAAACGTCCGGAGCTGCCCGCATGGCTCGGTGACCTGATGAAACGGCCGGAGCAGGTCCGTGTCATCCCCAATGACCAGCCGGAACTGGAGCGGTTCGTGCTGTCGGTGAGCCGCGCCGCCAAGCAGGGAGCGGTCCGATGAGCGTCGAGATCACCCGCCTTCCATCCGGCCTCACCGTCGTCACCGACACCATGCCGCACCTCGAGACCGCCGCGCTCGGCGTCTGGAGCGGGGTTGGCGGCCGCGACGAAAAGCTCAACGAGCATGGCATTTCGCACCTGCTCGAGCACATGGCGTTCAAGGGCACGACGCGCCGCTCGGCGCGGCAGATCGCCGAGGAGATCGAGGCGGTCGGCGGCGACCTCAACGCCGCCACCAGCACCGAGAACACCGCGTACTTCGCGCGGGTGCTGAAGGCCGACGTGCCGCTGGCGCTCGACGTGCTGTCCGACATCCTCTCCAACCCGACCTTCGACGCCGACGAACTCGAGCGCGAGAAGAGCGTGATCGAGCAGGAGATCGGTGCGGCGCAGGACACCCCGGACGATGTGGTGTTCGAGCATCTCAGCGAGCTCGCCTATCCGGATCAGCCGATGGGCCGCTCGCTGCTCGGCACGGCCGAGACGCTGCGCGGCTTGAATCGCGACATGCTGCGCAGCTACCTGCTGACGCACTATCGCGCGCCGGACATGGTGATCTCGGCCGCAGGCGCGGTCGATCACCGCGAGGTCGTTGCCGAGGTGGAGAGGCGCTTCGGCGGCTTCGCCGGGCCGGAGGCCCCCAAGCCCCTGCCCGCGACCTTCGGCAAGGGTGGTACCCGCGTGGTGCGGCGCGATCTCGAGCAGGCGCATCTGACCATGGCGCTCGAAGGGCTGCCGCAGGCCGATCCGGCGCTGTTCAGCCTGAACGTGTTCGTCAACATCCTCGGCGGCGGCATGTCGTCCCGCCTGTTCCAGGAGGTGCGGGAGAAGCGCGGGCTCTGCTACACCATCTCGACCTTCCATATGCCGTATTCCGACACGGGTTTCTTCGGCCTCTACACCGGCACTGATCCCAGCGATGCGCCGGAGATGATGGAAGTCATCGTCGACGAGATCAACAATGCGGTGGAAACGCTGACCGAGGCCGAGATCGCGCGCGCCAAGGCGCAGATGAAGGCTGGCCTGCTGATGGCGCTGGAGAGCTGCAGCTCGCGCGCCGAGCAGCTGGCGCGGCACATCCTGGCCTATGGGCGCCCGCTCACCAGCGAGGAGCTGATCGGCCGCATCGAGGCGGTCAGCGTCGAATCGGCGCGCGCGGCCGGGCAGGACCTGCTGCACCGCAGCCGTCCGGCGGTGGTGGCGCTGGGAACCGGACGCGGGCTCGACGCCGCCGTGAGCCGGGCGGAAGGCCTGAGCCGGCCGGTGGCGCGGGCGCGCTATCACTAGTGTGGTGGATCTGACATTCGCTTCAGTATCGCCGCGAGTCCATCAAGCGAATGTCAGATCCAAAACCACACTAGAATCTTATATTTGCTAGTGTCCCTATGGTTCTAACATTCGCAAAGAGCCCGCCGCAAAGT